>NZ_BAAAQM010000012.1:0-180170 GCF_039531675.1 Catenulispora subtropica | reverse complement strand
ACGGGGGGGGGGGGGGGGGGGGGGGGGGGGGGGGGGGCGGTGGCGCGCGCCGCGAGGTCGCTCGCCAGGCCGGCGGCGTCCAGCAGGTCCGCGCGGTCCAGCAGCGCGCCGAGCCGGCCGAGCGCGTAGGCGACGCCGCCCATGCCGGTGAAGCCGCCGCCGATCGCCGCCAGGTGCCCGGGGCGCTCGGCCAGCGCGGTGACCAGGGCCGGGGCCGACGTCAGCGCGTCCGCGGCGAGGTCCAGCCACTCCGGGCGGCCGGTGAGCGTGCCGAGCTGCGCCAGGAACAGCGCGATGCCGCTGTGACCGTGGCTCAGGCCGAGCCCGGTGGGCAGGATGGTCCACTGACCGTTCTCCAACGGCTCCAGGCCCAGCCAGTTCACGCGCCCGTGGTCCCGGTACGCCAGCGCGCTGAGTTCCCGCGCTACCGCCGTCGCTTGGTCGAGCGCGCGCTGCGGATCGGGAACCCCCGCGTCCACCGCCGAGCCGGTCGCCAGGCACCAGTGCCGCACGGTCCCGGTGCGGGTGGCGAAGGCGGCCTCGATCATCCACTCCTGACGGCGGCGGTCGTCGGGGCCCATGCCGCGGACCTTCGCGATCGCGGAGTCCAGGCCGGAGACGGGGACCGCCGCGTCGAGGCGCTCGCCGCGGCTCGTCCAGACCGTGCGGGAGGAGGGGCGGGTGAAGAAGATCGGGAGGTCGCCGTCGGCCAGGTCGCGGAGTTCGTGGTCGAGGAGCGGTTCGGCGCCTTCGAAGGCGGCTT
This sequence comes from Catenulispora subtropica, assembly GCF_039531675.1. Taxonomy (NCBI): domain Bacteria; kingdom Bacillati; phylum Actinomycetota; class Actinomycetes; order Catenulisporales; family Catenulisporaceae; genus Catenulispora; species Catenulispora subtropica. The sequence goes on along the minus strand of NZ_BAAAQM010000012.1, from coordinate 179,407 downwards.
CGAGGCCGGTGCCGCTCGCCAGGAAGTCGAGGTACCGGCTCGCAGGACGCGCCACGAACCGCGTCACGATCTCGGAGGACGCCGTCAGCTCCTGGCAGAACGCCTCCGCGTCCCGGCACACCGCGTCATACGCCGTCGCGAACCCGCGCAGCAGGTCGTCGAGGTGGTCCGCGGAGTCGGGGGCCGCCGCCTCGCCGGGGATCAGCGCCTTGAACACCGACCGCTCCTGAGCGGCCACGGCCGGATCGTGCCCGGCGAGCACGGCCGGGCGGATCGCCGGGTGCAGCAGCGTCTCGACGTCGGTCGCGTTCGCGGCGTAGAGGAGGGCGAGGCGGGCGCCTTCGCGGCGGTGGACCAGCCGGGCCTCCTCCGGCGCGGGGTGCGGTGGGGGCGCGACGAACCGCGACCAGCCGTAGCCGTCGAGCGCCAGGGTCGGAACAGGCTCCGGCGCCAGGCCGGGGCAGCGGGCTTCGAGCCAGGCCAGCAGCCTGGCATACAACTGAGCGGACTGCATCGGGCGTGGCGTGTGGACCACGGTGTCGTCGGTGTCGGCGAAGCGGACCACCATCGCCGCCCGTCCGCCTTGGTGCCGCGGGGTCTCCATCGGCTCGATCGCGGCCGGCGGCCCCGGGTCCCGGCCGGCGAACAGCTCGGCGACGATCCGGGCGCGGTCGGCTCCGAACCTCGCGGCGACCACGCCGGCCTCTGGAGTGGAAGAGCTCTGCTCCGCACTCTCCGCTGCGTCATTCATCTCAGCTAGTATGCCTGTGTTGCTGATCGTGTTTGGAGTCTGAGATGAATGATTCACGGTCCGAGGTCGCCGAGGACCCCGTTCCTCCGTCGCCGCAGAAGTCGAACGCCGAGGTCACCGAGGTCACCGAGGTCACCGAGGTCACAGTGTTCGCCGAGCCCCACTCGGCGAACCCGGCCCGGCGCCCCGGAGCCGGCGTGAAAGCGATGGCGCTGGCGGGATTCGCCGCTCCGGCGCCGGAGCCGGCGTCCGGGGACCTGTTCCCGGTGCTGGGCTGAGGGCGCGGCGGCCGCACCGATGCTGACGGTGACCGACTGCCACACCCCGCCCCTGATCAGCCGGGAGGCAGGACGTGCTGCGCACCGCAGCGTGTTCGCGCCCGGCTCCGGTGCCGACGCCGGCCCCGCCACCGGCGTCGGTACCACTCGTCCCTGGCCGTTCGTCGAGGCCTGGCTCGCCCTGGCGGTGGCGGACCGGGTCCGGTCCGCGCCGCAGAGCGCCACCGCGACCGAATACCCGCTGCCGACCGAGGACGACGGCGACGACACGCTGTAGGGCGGGCAGGAGGGCGGAGACGCACGTGAGGGGGCCGGCTGCTGGGGGCCGGCCCGCTTACGTGCGTCTCAGGTCGAGCAGTCGGTGCGGGCCAGCGAGATCAACGCGGCGGGCCGCCGTAGCAGGAGAAGTTCATGGTCGCCTGGATCTGCGATCCGGCCGTGTCGGTGATGGTGACCGTCGCCGAGTCCGCCTTGTTGGTGGCGCGGCGCGCGGAGATCTCGGACCACGCTGGCGCCCTGGCCCTCGCAGACGTGCGACGTGAAGGCCAGCGGGGCGGTGGCGGCCTGGGCCTGGGCGGCGCCGGCGGCGGCCAGGCCGACGGTGGTCAGCGCGCAGCCCGCCAGGGCGGCGGGTAGGCGGAGCCGGGGGTGTGGACGCATGGATTCTCCCTCTGGGGCGGGCCCCGGCCGGTGTGGCCCGGGCTCTAATCAGAACTCTGATTCAGGCCGAGTGTGCGTCCGGTCGGAATCAGCCGATGTCACGGCTTGAGGTGATGAGGGGAGATTGCGAAGGCGGCCGGTGAGGCGCCCCAGAAGAGGATGGCCTGCTCGCGGTCGGAGCGGCGTAAGCGTGTCACGCGGACGGCGCCGTGGGGTTGCCCGCGCCACCCGGCCTGCGAGTCTGGCTGGGAGATCGCTAGCGGAGCCAGCAGGGAGTTGAGTCACGCCATGTCCGACCAGACCGCCGCTGCCGCCCGGCCCCGGGTGCTGTTCATCGTCAGCCGCGCGCACCAGCTGACCATGAAGGACGGCAGCCTCCACACGACGGGCTACTGGGCCGAGGAACTGCTCGTGCCGTATCACGCGTTCACGGACGCCGGGTACGACGTCGAGTTCGCGACGCCGGTGGGGCTGGCGCCGCAGCCGGATCCGCGGAGCCTGTCCGCGCACCAGGACGCCGACCTGCAAAGCATCCTCGACCTGCAGAACCCGCTGGTGCTGGACGACGTCGAGGTCGACGGATACGAGGCGGTCTTCGTCCCCGGCGGGCACGCCCCGATGGAGGATCTGGCCACCGACAAGGTGTCCGGCGACATGATCGCCGCCGCCCTGGCCGCCGGCAAGCCGGTGGGAGCGGTGTGTCACGGCCCGGCCGCCCTGCTCGCCGCCCGGCGCCCGGACGGAACTCCGGTCGTCGCCGGCTATCGGCTCACCGGCTTCACCGACGAGGAGGAGGAGCAGGGCGGGCTGGCCGGCAACATGCGCTACCTGCTGCAGGACGAGTTGGTCGGGCTCGGCGCCGACTTCGTGAAGGGGCCGCCGTTCCAGTCGCACACCGAGACGGACCGCAATCTGCACACCGGGCAGAATCCGCAGTCCTCGGCGCAGATCGCGGCCGACATGCTGGAGGCGCTGGGAGCGTAGCGGCGAAGGCGCGGACGCTCTCGGTAGCGCAGTACGGCAGTACCGCAACACCGCAGTACGGCAGCCACACCGGCAGCCACACCGGCAGCCACACCGCCCATCAGTTCGAGCATCCCGTCCGGCACGACCAGCACCCGGGCTCCCGTCTCCAGACAGGGCGAGGGAATCGCCGAGGTGTCCGGGAAGCCGTGCGCCTTGATCTCGCGCAATCGGTCCGCCGAACCCCGAGCAGGCGGCACATCTCCAGGTCCAGCACGAGTAGCAGGTAAGGCCACGATCGCTGCTCCATCGCGACGAGAAGGCGCGTCAGGAAGGCGTCTGAGAACTCGTACCGTAGCGTGAGGCGGACGCCCCGCTCGACGTCCTCGGCGAGACGCCGCTGGGCCTCGGTGTTGAGCCTCGGTGCACAGTCCGCGGAGGGGCGATGCGGGGCTGGATGTTCAGGGTGCTGGTCTGAGCCGCTCGCGAGAGCGCCATCTGGAGGAACTCGTGCGGGACGATGGTCCGCGTGGCCGCGGCCTCGATCAGGGGGTTGACGTGGAAGATCCGGGCGCCGCGGCGAGACGCCTCGGCCAGGGCGCGACCGCCGGCCTCGTGGTCCACGCGTGCCGTCCGGCGCGTCGGCACCACCCGGATGGCCCAGGACAGGCGTCAGACGCGCGCACGGGGACATGCTCCGGAGGAGAATGGCCGCCGCATGTGCGCTCGGACCGGGACAAGGGGCAGCGATGAGGCAGGTCGAGCTGCGCGAGGGGTGGCGCCGCGAGGCGCTGCGCACCAGCCTGTGGTTTGTGCCGACGCTGGAGGTGGCGGCGGCCGGGGCGCTGTTCTGGATCCTCAACGCCCTGGACCGGGCGGCCTACAACGGCACGATCAAGCTGCCGTCCTGGGTGATCAGCGGGACCGCCGACGCTTCGCGCCAGATCCTGGCCGCGCTGGCCGCCGCCCTGATCACCGTCGTCGGCGTGGTGTTCTCGGTGATCCTGGTGGCCCTGACGCTGGCCGCCAACCAGCTCGGCCCCCGCATGCTGCGCAACTTCATGCGCGACCGCGGCACCCAGTGGACGCTGGGCACCTTCGTGGCCACCTTCACCTACGCCATACTGGTCCTGATCTCCATCGGGCCGGGCCGCCACGGCGACTTCGTGCCCCACGCCTCGATCAGCCTGGCGCTCGCCCTGGCCCTGCTCGACGTCCTGATCCTGATCTACTTCATCCACCACATCGCCATCCAGATCCAGCTGCCCTACGTCATCGCCTCCATCGCCGCCGACGTGTCGAAGGCGATCGCGGACGAGACCGCGCCACCACCGGGCGGCCCGGAGGCCGGGCCGTCACCCCAGGCGATCCTGCGGGCGATGGCCGAGGAGCAGGGCGAGGTGACCTCCTCCGAGAGCGGCTACCTGCAGTACGTCACCCATCGCAAGCTGGTCCGCATCGCCACCGAGGCCGACGCGGTGATCCACCTGCTGTACCGTCCCGGCCACTTCGTGGTGGCCGGCCGCACCCTGGCCACCGTCACCCCGCCGAAGGCCGTGCCCCAGGTGGCGGAGGCGCTGCGGCGCGCGCACCTGAGCGGGCCGTACCGGTCGCTGACGCAGGACATCTCGTTCGGCATCGACCAGCTCGTGGAGATCGCCTCCCGGGCCCTGTCCGCCGCGATCAACGACACGTTCACCGCGCTGACCTGCATCGACTGGATCGGCGACTGTCTCCGTGAGGTCGCCCTGGGCTGGCACCCGCAGGTCGTGCACCGGGACAAGGACGGCTACGTGCGCCTGATCCGCACCCAGGCGACGTATGACCGCCTGGTGCAGCGCGGCTTCGAGAAGGTGCGGCAGTCCAGCCGCGGCATGCCGTCGGTGATGATCCGCGAACTGCAGGCGCTGGCGGACATCATGGCGCAGGCTCCGCGGCCGGAGCAGTACGCGGTGCTGCGGCAGCAGGCGGACATGATCAAGCGCTCCGCCGACGAGTCCATCGTCGAGCCCGGAGACCTGGCCGACGTGATCACCCGCTACGACGCGCTGGTGGCACTGCACGAGCGGCTGCTGCGGGAGAAGCTCGGGCCGCCGATGGGACGGTGACCCATACCCATGCCCTTACGCGGACCGGGCTCGAACCCGGTCCGCTTCCCATCCGCTGATACCACTGATCATCGATGAGGGCTGACGCCCCCCACCGCCCGGCTCGGAAGGGCGATCGCGAAGTAGTACCGACTCCTCCGCGATCGCCCGACGTCGGCCGGCCCTGGACCAGAGCCCCTACTCGCTCTGCCACGTGAACGTGGCCTTGTCGAATTCGCGGGCCTCCAGGTCCTGGCGCCGGATGAGCCAGTACAAGCGCCCGGTGTCGCCCCACTCCATCGCCGCGCGCGCGTCGCTGTCGATCTGGATCAGCATCACCAGGTCCTTGAGCAGCTCGCGACGGGCCTGCTTGGCGGCGGCGTCGTCGCCCGGGAACATCGCGTGCGCGGCCTCCTTCTCGACCGAGCCGGCCTTGGGCAGTGAGTGGCCGCCGACCCGGTGGTGCGGGGAGTGGTCGCGGCGGAACGTGGTCAGGGCGTCGTAGAAACCGTCGCCGTCGGCGTCGCCCACGGTCGGGTACTCCGTGTAGTCGTCGTCGGCGGCCGGGTCCCCCGACGGGTCGCCGAATGCCGCGACCAGGGCCGCGTTCTCGTTGTCCGGGGCGGTCGCTATCAACTCGCCGGTCAGCATCACCCGGGGGAACGGTTCCAGACCTTCGGGGGTCTTGCGCGGGGCGACGTCGTCAGAGGTCTCCGGTACGTAGATGACCCGCGTGCCGCCGCGGATGCTCTCCGGGTCCAGGTACTGCACGGCGTCCTCGCCGACGCCGTTGAAGTAGAAGAACAGCAGCATTCCGGCCTCCGGCAGCGGGATGTCCAGCTGGCCCGGCGGCACCTCCTCGCAGTCGAACGCCGCGACGAACGACAACGGGCCGTGGCCCTCCCACACCGGCCACTCCGCGTCGCCCGGCAGCATCGGCTCGCCGCCCAGGTAGGCGACCAGCGGCTCGCCCGCCTGCTGCTCCCGCAGGTGGTACCCGGGACGCAACAGCCCGATCCACGTCTTCGCGTTCTCGGGGCTGAAGAAACGACGGCCGGCCTCGGCCAGCGGCGACTCACTGATGTCCATGGGGCGTATGCTTCCAGTCCGCCGCCGGGAGCGACAGTCGCTCGGCCGATGTTTTAGGCGTCAGATCCAGCCCCGTTCCCGCGCCGCGACCCCGGCCTGGAACCGAGTCGTCGCCCCGAACTCGCGCATCAGGGCCTGCATACGCCGCTGCGTGGTGCGGAAGCTCCAGCCCAGTGCCCGCGAGATCCCCTCGTCGGTCAGGCCGGCGGCGAGCAGCACCAGCAGGCGCCGGGTGGTGTCGTCGGGCGTTGAGGTTGGGGCGGGGGAGCGCGGGGTGTCGGTCCCGGTGCTGTCGGTGCTGTCGGTGCTGTCGGCGCCCTCGGCGCCGCGCAGGGTGTCCAGCGGCAGCGCGCGGTCCCATTCGGCCTCGAACAGCGCGATGAGGGCGTCCAGCAGCGAGGACGGGTGGATCACGTACGCGGACTCCACCGCCTGACCGGGCGCGGCCATCGGGATCACGGCCTGGCGGCGGTCGGCGACCAGCAGCTTCATCGGCACCTCGGGACGGACCCGTGCCAGCTCGCCGAGCGCGACCGAGTAGCGGATGTCGTTCTCCAGGCGGCCCGGCCAGGCCACCGCCTCGCGGGAGTAGATCACCCGGTAGGTGATGCCCTTGCGCATCTGCCGCTCCGCCAGCGCCTCGTTCGTGCCCGGCGGCTCGACGTACGGCGGCCGGTCGAAGCCGTAGATCCGCTCGCGCGCGGCCGCCTGCAGCTGCGCGACCCGCCGCCCGATCTCCTCCCGGCCCAGCACCACCTCGACCGCGAGCGCCGGATGCGTGCGCTGCGACGTCTCCCGGTACGTCGCCATCAGCGCGAACATCGCCGAGCGCACCGTCCGCAGCTCGTCCTCGCGGCGGCCGATCAGCGTGCCGATCGCGGCGTCCGGCGCCGAGGCGAGGTAGTGGGGCGGCTGCCCCGGCGTGCGCGCCGCCATCCCGGCGCGCACCAGGCGCGTGAGGGCGACGGTGGCCGTGGGCCGCGGTATGCCGCAGGACTCGGCGAGTTCCGCGGCGGTCGCGTGCGGTGCCGCGACGAGTGCGGCGTAGACCTCGCCGCACGGATCCGGCAGGCCGAGTGCCTCGAACACCGTGCCCTCCCTCGCTTCCGGTCTGGCGTATCACCGCCAGCTGGCGACAACCCGCCCGCTGGCCATCTTGCGCCCTTTGGCAGGGGGCTGCCAATTTCGATCTCACCCCCGTTGCAGTTCGTGAGTAAGGAACCGTATGAGAGGCCCCCAGTCGATACGGCGAATACGCACCGTCGCGGTGTTCGCCTTCACCGGCACCCTGGCCGTCGCGGCGGCCGGCACCGGCTTCAGCGCGCAGGCCGCGTCCGGTGCGACCGACTCCCGCGCGGCCAAGGCGCCGGCGGCGACGCCGTTCACCCTCCCCGGCAGCGCCGGCCAGTCGGCGCTCGGCGACACCTGGCAGCCGCAGGACCCGAGGACCGGCCTGCCCGCCGCCCGTCCCGACGGCGGCCTCGTCCCCGGCGAGGTCGTGCTGCGGCTCACGGTCCCGGCCGACACCGTGCTGGCCGGGCCGGCCGGCCCGGCCGGGCTGCCGGGCGTGAAGGTCGAGAAGGTGCGCCAGGTGGCGCCCGACACCGTCGTGGCCACGCTCGACACATCCGACACCGTCGCCGCCGCGGCTCGGCTGGCCACCGTCCCCGGCGTGCTGCAAGCCGCGCCGAACCGCTATGTCAGCAGCATGATCTCCGGCTCCACTCCGCTGCCCAAGACGCTGACCGACGCGGTCGCGAAGACTCCGCAACGGACCACCGCGCCCAAGGCCCCCACTGCCGATGCCGCCGCGCTCCCGGCCAACTTCGGCATCACCTCCTCCCTGCAGAGCTACCTGAACTCCGGCGGGGTCGACGCCCTCGCGGCCTACTCCGAACTCGGCAGCCGCTACCACCAGCTGCCCGGCGCCGGCGAGATCATCACCAACGTCTGCGTCGGCGACCTCACCGACGCCTCGATGACCGACGACTACGTCCAGGCCAACGGCCCCACCACCGTCGTCAGGGACGGCCAGCGCTACCTCGACCTGCCGTCGATGCCGCTGATCCCCACCTACGTCTCCGACGCCGCCGGCACGCTGGACCCGCTGGGCTCCACCGAGGGCCAGGACGCCCAGAACGGCGAGATCCTCCTCGACTTCGGCGTCATGGCGCCGCTGCCGCACGACAAGCAGCGTCCTGAGGCCACCGGCTCGCAGTTCACCGATCTGCTCGGCATCGCACCCGGCGCCACCTACCGGCTGGTCGTCCCCCAGACGCCGACCATGGACCAGATCGCCACCGCGCTGCTGGCCGCCGCCAAGCAGAGCCCGCGGCCGGACGTCATCAACGCCTCCCTCGGCTTCGGCACCGACACCGTCGGCTTCCCCGGACGCTATCTGGAGGACGACCCGGTCCTGCAGTCCACGATCGCGACGATCGTGCGGCAGTACGGCATCACCGTGACCGTCGCCGCCAACGACGGCACCCGCCTGTACACCCCGGCCGCGGTCGGACCGGACGGCGGCAGCACGCCGACCGACCTCGCGCATGACGCGAAGCAGGCCACGTCCATCGACGACGACGCACTGTCGACGACGCCCTCGCGCATCGTGGACAGCGGCGCCATCGCCGTCGGCGGCAGCACCACCGACGACGTCCTGGCCGGCGGGGTGTCCGGCACGCCGGTGGTCGCCGAGACCCGCATCAGCGGCGGCGGCGACTTCTCCTCAGGCTTCGGCGACCGCGTCAACCTCTCGGCGCCCAGCGACAACATCCCGTCCTTCGTCCACGCCGGGGGCACCGCGCAGTCCGTCGGCGTCGTGCTGACCGGCGGCACATCGGCTTCGGCGCCCGAGACCGCCGCGGCCGCCGCCGTGCTGGACCAGGCCGCCAAGCTCGCCGGCCGGCAGCTGACCCCCGCGCAGATCCGCGACACCCTGGTCCGCACGGCGCGCGCGGTCCCGACGCCCGGGCAGATCGACCGGCAGCTGCACGTCGGACCGCAGCTGGACGTGACCGCGGCGGTGGAGTCGGTGCTGCCGAGGGTCCACGGCGACGGGACGACCGACGGCGCGAGCGATACCCAGGGCACTGGCACCCAGGGCATTGACACCCAGGGCACTGACACCCAGGGCATTGACACCCAAGGCGTCGACGGCCAGGGCGCCGACAACGCTCAGGGCCACGCCGCGGCCCCGCGGATCGTGCGCCTCGGCATCGCGCACCGGCAGCTGCTCGGCGACTTCGGCGGCGCGTTCGTCGAATACACCGACCCCGGCGCGATCGACCTGGCCGGACCGCTCAACGGCCGCGGCTACGCCACCGGCGAGGGCCTGGTCGGCCCGATCACGTTCGCCGCCGACGTCGTCGGGGCCGGGACCAAAGCCGCGTACTCGCTGACCGTCGGTACGACGACGTTCACCTCCGACACCCCGGCGATCCGGGTCACCCCGACCCAGCTGCTCACCGCGGCCGGACTGCCGGTCGCCTCGACCGCCCCGCGCACGGTCCAGGTCACCTTCACGGTGCGCAAGCACGGCGCCGCCCCGGTCTCGACCGTTCAGACCCTGACGCTCGGACCCTCCGACGGCACCAACGTCGAGGCCGCCGCCCCGACCGCGCCGGCCACCGCGGCCGCCGGCCAGAGCGTCACCGTGCACTACGACCTGAGCAGCGTGCGCGGCGTCGCCAAGCCCTCGCTGGTGGTGTCGACGGTCGGGCACTGGAACCCGACCCTCGCCCCGCTGTTCAACCAGGCCTGGTCCACGCCGCTCACGGCGGCCGGCGGCGACATCACCATCCCGGCCTCGGCGTTCACCTCCGGCGGCGGGATCTACGGCATCGCGATCGTGCAGAACGGCACCAATGCCGCCAACCCGGTCTACGGCGAGTCCGCACCGATCCGCATCGCCGGCGGCACGGCCGACACGCGGGCCCCGGCCCCGACCCTGGCGGCGGTCGGTCAGCGGCCGGGGCATCAGGCCACGATAACCCGCGCCCACCCCGCGTTCTCGGTCCGGTACTCGGTCGACGACGTCCACGGCGCGCGCGGCGCGATGCTGGAGATCTCCGCACCGGGCCCGACGCTCTACAACGCCCTGAACACCTTCACCGCGCAGAACGGCACCGGCCGCGACCACGACGGGTTCGACTCCGGCTCGGTGGTCTACCAGAAGCTGCCCGGGAAGGAGGGGACCGCGCAGCTGGACGCGCTGAAGCTGGGTCTGAGCACCTCGGTCACCTACAACGTGCGCGTGGTGCCGGTGGACGCGGCCGGGAATCCGGCGGGGCAGGCCTCCCCGTCCTCGGGGCTGGAGATCGACGACGGCCTGGCGCCCGGCGGCGGGGGGATCGGCGACTTCGCGATCGCCGGTGCCGACTCGGTGGCGGTGACCGCCGCAGTGGCCGGGGAGCCCGGTACGGCGGTCCGGCACTACGACCCGGCGACCGGTGACTACGGCATGATCCTGACATCCGACCCCGCCGACACGGCGCAGTACGGCGTCATCGGGGTCGACGACGAGGCGCACAGCGTCGCGCTCGTGCACTGGAAGGACGCGGACACCGTCACCTTCGAAGTGTGGAGCCTGGCCACCGGCAAGGAGATCGGCACGCCGATCGCCCTGCCTCCCTCGCAGGACGTCCTGCTCGGCGGACGCGTGGACGCCCGGCGGCACCGGGCGGCGCTGCTGACCTGGACCATGCCCGGCGGCGCCGACACCCTGCTGCCGATCGACATGGCCACCGGCGCGGCCGCGGCGCCGATCGCCCTGGACGCCGGGCTGAAGCAGGACAAGTTCTGGTTCGACGGCGTCGACCTGGACGTTGCCACCGGCATCGTGCAGGTCGCCCACCTCGGCGGCGGCGGGATCTGTATCGGCGGCGGCGCCGGGGACGTGGCGAACGTGGACCTGGACGCCAGGACGGTCACACCGTCCAAGGCCGGGTCGGCGTGCGGCGTGCACCTGGCCTCGTCGCAGACCGGCGGCGACGCCTGGACGCTGGTGTACAGCTCGATCAGCGTCAACTTCCCGGGCACCACGCGGCTGCTGGGCCTGGACGAGAAGACGCTCAGCGTCCCGCTGTCCCCGGCGTCGCAGCGCCAGGGGCGGCCGATGACGCTGGCCGTGGACGAGGCGCACCAGGTGGCGGTCGTCGCCTACCCGACGCCCCAGGCGAAGGTGGTGTTCGGGGTGCCCGGCGGCGTGCTGACCGACACCAATTCCATGAGCCAGCTGGACGTGGTCGACCTGGCGACCGGCAAGGTCCTCAAGACCCTGGCGGCCCAGAACTTCCGCTACACCTCGCAGGGCGCCTTCCCGGGCGTGTCACCCATGGTCCAGCTGGACCCCGCGACCCGCAGCGGGTGGACCTACGCTCCGAACGGCACCCAGATCCAGCGGTTCACCTACTGATCACCGGCATCGCACCACCCCGCTCGGCCCGGAAGGCGACCGGCAGACTGGTCCCATGACCATCTACCACATCGCCTTCCGGGCCGACTGGGCCGACGCCGTGGCCGTGGGGGAGTACCGTGTCTCCACCCGCGGCCGCACCGTGGAGGAGGAAGGCTTCATCCACGCCTCCACCGCCGAGCAGGTCGCCGGTGTGGCCAACGCGTTCTACGCGGATGTCGCCGACGACGCGCTCGTCGTCCTCGTCATCGATCCCGAACGCCTCACCGCTTCGCTGAAGTACGACCCGGTGCCCGGTGCCGACAAGCCGTTCCCGCACATTTACGGACCGCTCAACGTCGATGCCGTGACCGGCGGCGCCGAACTCGAACGTGATGCCGAAGGCCGGTACGTCTTCGCAGGCTGACACAGCTCTCGCCGTGCCGGCCACGATCCTCCTGGCCCGACGCCCTGTCCGGCGGCGCCATGGTCGGCCACCGCGGGGGACCGCTGCTGCTGACCGACCCGGCCGGCCTGTACGGACCGGCCGCGGACTTCCTGTCCGCTCGGGCCGACACGCTGCTGGCCGTGGACGTCCTGGGCGGCACCGCCGCGCTTCCGGGGAATATCAGCGCACAGATCGCCGCGCGCATCGGCACGCCCGGCCATGTCGTCGTCGACCAGGCGCACGGCTCGCCGCTGCCGGCGGGGACGCGCCCCACGGGCGTGGCGCCGGAGGCCGTGATCCGGGACTGACGGCCGGTCGGCGTCCGACCACGACCACCTGACGACCGGCCGACACCTGACGACCGGCCGACACCTGACGACCGGCCGCGCGATCGTCTCGCGCGACCGGACGCCGGCGTCCTCAGCAACCGCCGGCGCCGGCGCGCGCCACCAACTCCTCCACCGCTGCGGCGACCACTGCCGGGTGCGAAATGAACGACAAATGGTGCGCGCCGTCGATCACCGTCGGCGCCGGAGCTCCGATCCGCGCCGCCACCGTGGACCCGGCGTTCGCCGGGAACACGTCGTCGTGCTTCCCGAACACCACGGCCTTCGGCAGGCACACTCCGGTCAGCTGCGCCACCCGCGACTCCGGCAGGCCGGGGCCGCCGACCGAGTCGACCATCGTCCACAGCCCCTGCTCGGCTCCGGCCACCTGATAGGGGCGCCGGAAGCGGTCCACTCCGGCGGCGTCCAGGCGCGGGCACGCGGGGCCGCACTGTGCGTCGTAGATCGTGCGGATCACCCAGTCCGAGCGCAGGGCCAGGCGCAGCACCGAGGTGCGCAGCGGGCCCAGCACCCAGGTCACGGGAGCGTGGGGGATCGGCAGGGCGTCTCCGTCCAGGAACATCAGGCCGCTGTAGGCGTGGGGGGACTCCAGCACCGCCTCGGCGGCCACCGCCGCGCCGCTGGAGTGCGCGACCAGCACCGGGTGGTCGATGCCCAGGGTCGTCACCAGGCCGGTGAGCTGCGCGGCGAGATGCTGGGTGGTGTAGGGGGCGACGCGGGCGCTGTAGCCGGAGCCGGTGAGGTCCAGGGCGTAGACGCGGTGGTCGCGGGCCAGCAGCGCGGCCAGCGGCTGCCAGGTGTCGGAGTCCTCGAACGCGCCGTGCACCAGAACCACCGGCGAGCCGGTCGTGCCCCACTGCTCGTAGCGGGTGCGGATGCCGTCCGCGGTCGCGTAGCTCAGGCCGGGCGGCGGATCCGCACGTCCGGAGGTGTACGCGTTGTACGGGACCGAGAGCATCGTCAGCAGCACGAAGGCGATTGCGGCCCACCGCCCGGCAGAACGTAGGATCCTGCGATACCAGCGGCGGCGGACCAGAAGGGGTCCGGCCGGGATATCGGGGAAGGGCTCGGGTGACGGATCGGCGACTGTCCGCGGGGACCGCTGGTCGGCGTCCGCGTCGTCGCGTGTCGGCTCGGTCACTGATCACTCCCTTCATCCAGGGGCAATCTACCGGTCCGCCCGCGTGCACTATGATCCGACGATTCACCACCTCGGAAGGCGGCACCACGTGTACTCGATCATCCTGGCCGGCGGGAGCGGAACCCGGCTGTGGCCCCTGTCGCGGGCTGCGAGTCCGAAGTTCCTGCACCGCCTCGGCGGCACCGACCAGTCGCTGCTGCAGGCCACGGCGGCCCGGGTGGCCGACATGTCGGACCCCGACCGGGTCTACGTGGTCACCGGGGTCGCGCACGCCGCCGCCGTCGCCCGCCAGCTGCCGCATGTGCCCGAGCGCAACATCCTGGTCGAGCCCGAGCCCCGCGACTCCCTGGCCGCCGTCGCCCTGGCCGCCGCGGTCGTGGCCGAGCGCGACCCGGAGGCGGTCATGGCGGTCTACTCCGCCGACCACCTGATCGGCCGCCAGGAGCGCTTCGAGGAGCTCATCGGCATCGCCGCCCGCGCGGCCGAGACCGGCGTCCTGGTGACCGTCGGCATCCGCCCCACGCGCCCGGAGACCGGTTTCGGCTATCTGCACCTGGCTGATGAGGTTTCGCCCGGTGTGCACCGAATAGTCGAGTTCCGTGAGAAGCCGGACGCTGAGACGGCCGCCGCGTACGTGGCCTCCGGCGAGTACCTGTGGAACGCCGGCATGTTCGTCTTCCAGGCCCGCGCCTTCCTGGCCGAGCTCGAGCGCCAGCGCCCCGAGCTGCGCGCCGGCATCGCCGCCATCGCCGAGGCCTGGGACGGTCCGGACCAGGAGACGGTGTTCGGCGCCACGTGGCCGCACCTGGAGAAGATCTCAGTGGACTACGGTGTCATGGAGGGGGCCGCGGCGGCCGGTCTGGTGACGACCGTCCCGGCCGACTTCCCGTGGAGCGACATCGGCGACTTCCACTCCCTCGGCGAGTCGCTGGACGGCGACGCCGCGGGCAACGTCGTGCTCACCGACGCCGCGGTGGCGACGCTGCGCTCGGTCCAGGACTCGGTGGTGGTGTCGACGACCGGACGCGTGGTGGCTGTGGTGGGCCTGCGCGACGTGGTGGTCGTGGACACCGAGGACGCGCTGCTGGTGTGCCCGCGCGAGCGGGCGCACGAGGTGAAGCAGATCGTGGACGTGCTGAAGGAGCAGGGGCACTCGGCGCACGTGTGAGCCGGTGAGACCGGCGGGGTGGGACGGGGCGGGACGGGGCGGGATCGGCCGGGACCGGGCGGGTGCCGGGGGCGGCGCGGGCCCTCCCGGATCCGGGATGCGTACCAGCACGCTGATTTGCCATCCTGGGTCGGTGACGACCTCTGATACCCCCGCCCTGCCCGATTTCCCGCTGGACGGCGGCCCGCACGGCGCGCCGTCGCCCGCGTGGAGCGCCCTGCGCGCGGCCGGCCCGGTGGCCCGGCTGCGCGCGCCCAGCGGCACCGAGGTGCACGTGGCGACCCGCTACGACGACGTCGAGTTCGTGCACCGCGCGTTGTCGCGGCGTGCGGCCGTCGCCGCCGGAGCGGAGTTCTTCTCCGGCGAGAACCACAACGCCGGCACTTCGCTGACCACGATGGATCCCCCGGAGCACACACGGCTGCGGGCCCTGGTCGGCGCGCCGTTCGCGCCGCGCCGGGTGGCCGCCTGGGAGCCGATGGTGCGGCGGACCGCCGAGGAGGTGGTTGCCGCCCTGCGCGCCGGCGGCGACGCCGGCGATCTCGTTCCGGCCTTCTGCCTGGAGCTGCCGGTGCGCGTCATCTGCGAGCTGATGGGCGTGGCGCGCACGGAGCTGCCGAGGTTCCGGACGTGGACCAGCGCGGTCGTCACCAGCACCGGGATGCCAGCGGCCGAGCGGCTGCGGCTGGTCGACGAGTTCCGGGCGCACGTCACCGCCATGGTCGCGGCGCGCGTCGCCGATCCCGGGACCGGCCTGGTCGGCGATCTGATCCGGGCCCGCGCCGAGGACGGCGGCCGGCTGTCCGAGGACGAACTGGTCAGCCTGGTCCTGGCCCTGATCGTGGGCGGCCACGAGACCACCGCCGCGGTCCTCGCCCGCGGCACGCTCACCCTGCTGCGGCATCCGGAGGCGCTGGCCGAGCTGCGCGCCGACCCGGCGCTGTGGCCGGCCGCGGTCGAGGAGATCCTGCGGTACGACTCCACCTCCACCGGCGGCATGACGCGCGGCGTCGTGGAGGACGTCGTGCTCCCCTCCGGCGCCGGGCTCGCCGCCGGATCCGCGGTCATCGGGCAGCTCGCGGCGGCGAACTTCGACCCGGAGCGGTTCCCCGAGCCCGAGCGGTTCGACCTGCACCGCCCGGACCGGCGGCACCTGTCGTTCGGTCAGGGCCCGCACTTCTGCGCCGGGGCGCCGCTGGCCCGGATGGAGCTGCGGATCGGGTTCTCGGTGCTCTTCGACGCGTGCCCGGACCTGCGGTTGACCGTCCCGGCCGAGGAGCTGGAGTGGACGGAGGGCACGCGGGTCAGGGCGCTGCGCCGGCTGCCGGTGGCGTGGGGTCCGCGCGAGGCGTGACGCGGCGCCGTCGGGCGGGCGGCCGGTGGCCGTCAGAGGGGTCAGAGGCGTCAGAGGCGTCAGAGGTCCGTCAGACCACTGTCAGAGCCCGTCACACGTCCTCGCCGAGCGCGTACAGGTCCTCCGGGACCAGCGTCGCGTTGCGCAGCAGGGCCCTGATGAGGTTGTCGTTCAGGGTGTTGCCGAGCGGCTCGACCATGTCCGGCTCCTTGACGATCCCGCGGATCGCGCCGGGGCCGGTCGACAGGCGGGCGCGCAGTTCGGAGATGCGGCGCTCCACCGCCTTGGCGGTCCACGGGTGCAGCGGGTTCGGCGCGGCCGCGTTCAGGTCGTCGGCGGCCTGCTTCCAGGTCACCGGCGCCGGGTACGGCTCACGTCGCAGGTAGCGCTGGGCCAGCGCGATCATCATGAGCCGCTCCACCGGCGCCAGATCGGTGACGTCGGAGGTCAGGGTCCGGGACTGGGCCACGCCTCCGGAGGCGTGCCGCTGGCTGCCGACCAGGTGCACCTCCAGCAGGTGGGTGCGGCGGTTCGGGGTCTCGATGGTCATCGGGGTGAAGCCGGGGTTCACCGAGACCTCGTGGTGCCGCAGCACCGGCTCCGCGCCCGGCATCAGGATCGGGCGGCGCCCCTCGTTGCGCAGCCACCACTCCTCGCCGTCGCAGGTGAAGATGCCGGCCAGGCGGCTGACGAACTCGTCGTCGCCGCCGATCACCACGTGCACGTCGGCCTCGGCCCGGCCGAAGTGCAGCGTGAACTTGCGCGGCGGCACGGCGAAGCCGCTGGGCCCGGCCTTGACGAAGATGGTTCCCGGCGGCGCCGGCGGCACCCCGCCGGCCAGGCTCGGCAGGTTCTGCGGCAGGACTTGCGGGATGAAGTCCCGGATCTGCATGGAGCGGCCCTTTTCCCTCGTGGTCGGCGGTCTGCGGGCGGCCCGCTCGTCCGCGGGGACAGCGGTACAGCCCACCATGCAGCGTACGGCTTCGTCACGGGGAGGGGGCCCGCCGGTCCCGTGCTCCCATAGGTCGCATGGTGAACACCGACTATCCGGCGAACAGTCAGACCAGTGCCGCCCACGCCGGCTACGGCCTGGGCTTCCGGCGCCGCGCTTCGGCCGCGGCCGCGGATGCCGTGCCAGGCATCCACCGACAACACCGATGACGTGCCGTGCCCGGCCGGCTTCGACCCGGCCGGGCACGGCACCCGATGAGGACCGACCGTTCGTCCTGCCGCGGGGGGCTGGGCGAGCGGTCGGTCGGGGGGCGCTTCCCGCCGAACGCGTGTCCGAACACTTCCCTCCTCTGACAACCTCCTGTCAGTGAGAACACTGCTCACCCCGATCGCTGCTTCCGTCCCAGGTGGATCCGACCACCGCTGCGCCGATCGGGTGGGAGCAGGCGTGCGCCGCCTTTCAGAGCGGTAGAACGATCTGCGGATCATCGCAGGAACCTGTCCTGCGCCGAACCGAGGGAAGTGAACGGGATGGAATGTCATATACGTGAGCACCGTGCCTCCGCACGGTGCGCATCCGCACTGCTGGCAGCCGGAGCGCTGCTGGCGACCGCCGCCGACCACTTCGCCGGGGCGCCTTCGCGGCCCGAGCTCGGCCTGGCGGCCGTGGGGATTCCCCAGGCTCCACCACCGGGTGGTGTAGCCGAAACGGCCTCCGCTCAGAGGGTCCAACCTTTGAGCACTCAGGTGCGCAAGAGGCTCGGGAACCCAGCAGCGGCGAGGAAGGCCGCGCCGAAGAAGCCACCGACGAAGAGCTCGCCGGCGAAGAGCTCCCCGGCGAAGAAAGCCCCGCCGAAGAAGGGCGGCACCCTCCATCGAAAACCGGCGGTCACACACACCGCCCTCCTCACGCACCTGCCTCCACCCGCCAACGCCAAGGCGGCCACGGCGGTTCGCGAGGCACTGTCCCTGATGGGCGTCCCCTACCGCTGGGGCGGCACCACCCGCGCGGGCTTCGACTGCTCCGGCTTCACCCAGCACGTCTGGGCCGCCGCCGGCGTCAAGATCCCGCGCACCGTCCGCCAGCAGGCCGCGGCGGGCACTCCCGTCCCCCTCAACAAAGCCCAGCCCGGTGACCTCGTGGTCTTCTACCCGAGCCGCCACCACGTCGGCATCTACATCGGCAACGGTCTCGTCGTCGACTCGCCGCATCCGGGCAGCGGGGTGCGCACCGATCCGATCCGCTCGATGCCGGTGTCGGTCGTCGTGCGGCCGCATATGTGAGCGATCAGGCAAACGGTAAGGCCCACCTGGTGGTTCCAGGTGGGCCTTTGCTTACCGTTCACGGGCGTTCAGGGCGCGCCCGCCTCGGCGTGCTCGCCGCCGTCCCAGGGCAGGATCATCGCCCAGCCCATCACGACGACCCCGATCACCAGCAGGAGCGCGAACAGCCACTTCGTGCCGCCCGAGGCGGCGTTGATCCCGCCGATGCCGAGCGCGATGACGTAGCCGCCGACGATCAAGAGCGTGACGCCCAGCTTTGTGGTCATATGTCCACGGTAGGCGGCGGTGCCGATCGCGCAATTCGAGCGCTCAGGTGTTCGCCGGCAGCCCCGTCCCCGCGCCCCGGCGCCGCACCGCCACCTGCTCGGCGCGCACCGTGGGCAGGGTGGTCTCGTCACGGCCCTCGACGGTGAAGCCGGCGTCGGCGATCATCGCCAGGTCGGCGCTGCCGGGGGCACCCTCGCTGGTGAGGTAGTCGCCGAGGAAGACGGCGTTGGCCAGGTGCAGGGCGAGCGGTTGCAGGGCGCGGAGATGGATCTCGCGGCCTCCCGCCAGACGGACCTCGACGTCCGGGAACACGAACCGGAACAGGGCCAGGATCCGCAGGCAGCGGGCCGGGGTGAGGTCCCAGCGGTCGCCCAGGGGGGTGCCTTCGAACGGGATCAGGAAGTTGACGGGAACCGAGTCCGGGTCCAGCTCGCGCAGCGCGAAGGCCACGGACACCACGTCCTCGTCGCTCTCGCCCATCCCGAAGATGGCACCGGAGCACGGCGACAGGCCGGCGGCGGAGGCGCCGCGGAGGGTGTCGACCCGGTCGGCGAAGGTGTGGGTGGTGCAGATGTCGGCGTACTTCTCCTCGGCGGTGTTGAGATTGTGGCTGTAGGCGTCGGCGCCCGCGGCGGCGAGGCGGGCGGCCTGACCGTCCTTGAGCAGGCCCAGGCACACGCAGACCTCGACGTCCGGCGTGCCGTCCTTGATCGCCGCGACGGTGTCCGCGACGCGCGCCACGTCGCGGTCGGAGGGCCCGCGTCCGGAGGCGACCAGGCACACCCGCTTGGCCCCGGCCTCGACCGCCTTGGCGGCCAGGCCGGCGGCCTCCTCGGTCGCGATCCACGAGTACTTCAGGATCCCGGCCTCGCTGCCCAGGCGCTGCGAGCAGTAGAAGCAGTCCTCCGGGCACAGCCCGGACTTCATGTTGACGAGGTAGTTCAGCTTCACCCGCCGGCCGAAGAACGCCCGGCGGACCCTGCTCGCCGCCGCGACCACGTCGAGCACGTCGTCGTCGGAGGTGGCCAGCAGCGCCAGGGCCTGGTCGCGGGTCGGGAGCCGCCGCTGGAGGGCACCGGAGACCAGCGTGGACAACAAGTCGTCGAGCGTCGCAGAGAACGAAGTCATGGATTCCATCCTGGCCCGCGCCGCTTGAGAACGGTCATCGCGCATGTCGACAAGATCACGCGGCGATCGTTGTGGGGTCCCGCGCGGTGTGGGCCTCCGCGTCCTTCCGGCCGCTCCGGCCTCCGTTCACCCATCCGGACCAGGCACGGCGCTGCTCGCGCGCCGGGTTCGGTAAGGATGGTGGGGACCGCCGAGCCGGAAGGTGACCCGCCTGATGCCCAAGCTTGCCCCGTCCGATGCCGCGCAGCCGGTCATCAGGCCCCTGACCCAGGCGGCGATGTTCCTGGTCCTGACCGTCGAGGACGGCGGCGAGGCCGCGGTGCGCGAGCTG
This sequence comes from Catenulispora subtropica, assembly GCF_039531675.1. Classification (NCBI taxonomy): domain Bacteria; kingdom Bacillati; phylum Actinomycetota; class Actinomycetes; order Catenulisporales; family Catenulisporaceae; genus Catenulispora; species Catenulispora subtropica. The sequence goes on along the minus strand of NZ_BAAAQM010000012.1, from coordinate 159,765 downwards.
GTGCCGGAGCTGACCGCCCTGGTGCGCGCCGTCGGATTCGGGCGGCCGGACGCGCGGCTCGCCTGCGTCACCGGGTTCGGCTCGGCGGTGTGGGACCGCCTGTTCGGCGGCCCCCGGCCGGCCGAGCTGCACCCCTTCGTGGCGCTCGACGGCCCGCAGCACCGCGCGCCCTCCACCCCCGGCGACATCCTGCTGCACCTGCGGGCCGAGACGCACGACGCCTGCTACGACTTCGCCGACCTCGTCCTGACCCGCCTGGGCGGCGCCGTGAAGATCGTGGACGAGGTGCACGGCTGGCGCTACAAGGACGTCCGCGACCTGCTGGGCTTCGTCGACGGCACCGAGAACCCCGAAGGCGTCGAGGCGGTGGACACCGCGCTGGTGGACGCCGAGCGCGACCCGGGGTTCGTCGGCGGCAGCTACGTCATCGTGCAGAAGTACCTGCACGACATGACGGCGTGGAACGCGCTGACCGACCACGAGCAGGAACTGGTGATCGGCCGCACCAAGGCCGGCAACGTGCAGCTGCCGGACGCGCAGCTGCCGAAGACCTCGCACGTCGACCGGAACACCGTCGTCGGGCCGGACGGCGAGGAGCAGGACATCTTCCGCGCCAACATGCCGTTCGGCTCCTTCAAGGACGGCGAGTTCGGGACCTACTTCATCGGCTACTGCGCCACCCCGGCGGTCACCGAGCAGATGCTGCGGAACATGTTCCTGGGCGACGAGGACGGCAACCGGGACCGGATCCTCGACTTCAGCACGGCCGTCACCGGAGGTCTGTTCTTCGTGCCGCCGACCTCCTTCCTGGACGATCCGCCCCCGGCCCCCGGCGCGGCCCCGCCCGCGCCCTCCCCGCCGCCGGCCGCGACCGCCCGCCCCACCGACGGATCCCTGGGCATCGGAAGCCTGAAACGGAGCTGACCCACCATGGACAACCTGCACCGCGACCTCGCCCCGGTCAGCGACACCGCCTGGGAGCAGATCGAGGAGGAGGCGCGCCGCACCGTGCTGCGCTACCTGGCGTTCCGGCGCGTGGTGGACGTCAGCGGCCCCGCGGGCACCGGCCTCGGCGCGGTCGGCGACGGCCATACCGCCCCGGTCGACCCGCCCGGCACCGGCGTCGAGGCCCGCCTGCGCGGCGCCCGCCCCCTGGTCGAGATCCGCATCCCTTTCGAACTCGACCGCCGGGCCGTCGACGACGCCGAACGCGGCGCCCAGGACAGCGACTGGCAGCCGGTCAAGGACGCGGCCAAGATCGCCGCCTTCACCGAGGACCGCGCCATCGCCGACGGCTACGCCGCCGCCGGCATCGTCGGCCTCCGCCCGTTCTCCAGCAACGCCACCATGAGCCAGCCCGCAGACCCGGCCGACTTCCCGGCCCTGGTCGCCCGCATGTCCACCCAGCTCCGCCTCGCCGGGGTCGAAGGCCCCTACCACCTCCTGCTCGGCGCCGACGCCTACCAGGCGCTCTCCGACGCCGTCGACCACGGCTACCCGGTCGCGGCCCACGTCGCCCGCCTGATCGACGGCGACGTGATCTGGGCCCCGGCCATCACCGGGGGCGTGCTGCTGTCCGGGCGCGGCGGCGACTACCAGTTGCAGCTGGGGCAGGACCTGTCGATCGGATACGAGTCGCACACCGCGGACAAGGTGCGGCTGTACTTCACGCAGTCGTTCACGTTCCTGCCGTACACGGCGGAGGCGGCGGTGCCGCTGGACGGGCAGGCACAGGGCCGCACTAAAGCGAAGCGGTCACGATGACGTAGCCCTTCGGCTCGCGCCAGACACCGCCGGGCAGGGTGCGGAAGGCGGCGCGCGCCGAAGCCTCGAGGTCGGCCACGATCGCCGCGCGCAGCGCGCCGTCGTCGGGCACGCCTTGCAGCGTGAGGGTGGAGGCCAGGTAGGCGCTGACGGGCTCGGGGGAGGGGAAGACGAGGGTGTTGTCACGTCGCAGGATCCTGATGCTGTCGGAGTCGAAACTCAGCGCCACCATCGACGGGAGGTTGCCGCCGTGGACGCGGTCGCCCGGCGAGGGCGCCGGGGCGACGCCGTTGCGCACGAGCACCTCGCGCAGCAGGGCGGTCATGGCGGGGTAGGGCGACTCACGGTTGACGGCGGCGGCGAAACGGCCGCCGGGACGCAGCACGCGGCGGGCCTCGGCGACGGCGCTCCCCGGGTCGTCGAGGTGGTAGAGCATGTGACGCGCGGTGACGACGTCGAACGAGCCGTCGGCGAACGGCAGGCGCTGAGCGTCACCCCGCACAGCTCTGACCCCGGGGACGGCGGCGCAGGCGCTCGCGGCCTCGGCGGAGTGGTCCAGCGCGGTCAGCGGCGCGTCGCGCCCGGCGAGACGGCCGAGGAAGCTGCCGGTGCCGGGGCCGACGTCGAGCAACGCGTCCGCGGGGGAGACGGCGGCGGCAGCGATGACATCGGCTTCGACGTCGTGGGCGAACTCGCTGTAGAGCCGGTGGGTCTGGATTCTGACGTTCAGCGGGCTGAGGGTCCGATACTCGCGTTCGACGGCTGACTGCATGCCGATCATTGTGGCCGCGACCGCAAGCCTGCGCAGGCTCGGTCTCGTGTTCGATCGGCTGCGTCAGTGCCGCCGGCGGCGCGACGGCTTCTTCCTCGGGAAGCAGGCCGACAGGTGACCCGGCACCGCTTTCCGCCTCGCCCCGTGTCCCGCCGGTGCGCGTAATCTTCTCTTGATCCGTCCGCCGCACCCTGGGAAGCCCGTTGAACTTCTGGTCGATCTACCAGCACGGTTTCGCGCGCGTCGCCGCGTGCGTGGGCCACAACGTCATCGCCGATCCGCGCGCCAACGCCGAGTCCGTGCTGCGGCAGGCCCGCCGGTGCGCCGAGGAGGGCGCGGCGGTCGTCGTGTTCCCCGAGCTCTGCCTGTCCGGCTACTCGATCGAGGACCTGCTGCTGCAGGACGTGCTGCTCGACGAGGTCGACACCGCGCTGCGGGACCTCGTGGCCGCCTCGGCCGAACTCCTGCCGGTCATGGTGCTCGGCGCCCCGCTGCGATACCGGCACCGGATCTACAACTGCGCCGTGGTCGTGCACCGGGGCCGGATCCTGGGCGTGGTCCCGAAGTCCTATCCGCCGAACTACCGCGAGTTCTACGAGCGCCGGCAGATCGCCTCGGGCGAGGACGAGCGCGGCGGGACGATCACCGTCGCCGGCCAGAGCGTGCCGTTCGGGGTGGACCTGCTCTTCGCGGCCGAGGACGTGCCCGGCCTGGTGCTGCACGCCGAGATCTGCGAGGACATGTGGGTGCCGGTGCCGCCGAGCGCCGAGGCGGCGCTGGCGGGCGCGACCGTGCTGGTCAACCTCTCGGGCAGCCCGATCACCGTGGGCCGCGCCGAGGACCGGCGGCTGCTGTGCCGCTCGGCGTCCGCGCGCTGCCTGGCCGCCTACATCTACGCGGCCGCCGGTCTGGGGGAGTCCAGCACCGACTTGTCGTGGGACGGCCAGACCATGATCTACGAGAACGGCGTGCTGCTCGCCGAGACCGAGCGGTTCCCGCTCGGCGACGCCTACGCCGTGGCCGACGTCGACCTCGACCTGCTGCGCCAGGAGCGGGCCCGGATGGGCACGTTCGACGACAACCGGCGCGCGCACGCCGCCGCGACCGGACGCTTTCGCGAGGTCGCCTTCCTGCTCTCCCCGCCGGCCGCCGACCTGGGGCTGCGGCGGAGGGTCGAGCGCTTCCCGTTCGTGCCGGCCGACGCCGACCGCCTCGCCCTGGACTGCTACGAGGCCTACAACATCCAGGTCTCGGCGCTCCAGCAGCGGCTGGCCTCCATCGGCGACCCAAAGGTGGTCATCGGGGTCTCCGGCGGTCTGGACTCCACCCATGCGCTGATCGTCGCCGCCCGGGCGATGGACCGCGCGGGGCGCCCCCGCACCGACATCCTGGCCTTCACCCTGCCCGGGTTCGCCACCAGCGACCACACCAAGGACAACGCCCACGAGCTGATGCGCGCCCTCGGCGTCACCGCGGCCGAGCTCGACATCACCCCGACCGCGCGGCTGATGCTCCAGGAGATGGGGCACCCGTTCGCGGCCGGTGAACCGGTGTACGACGTCACGTTCGAGAACGTGCAGGCCGGGCTCCGCACCGACTACCTGTTCCGGCTCGCCAACCAGCGCGGCGGCATCGTGCTGGGCACCGGCGACCTGTCAGAGCTGGCTCTGGGCTGGTGCACCTACGGCGTCGGCGACCAGATGAGCCACTACAACGTGAACTCCGGCGTCCCCAAGACGCTGATCCAGCATCTGATCCGCTGGGTGGTGAGCAGCGGGCAGTTCGACGAGCCCACGGGGGAGGTCCTCACCGCGATCCTCGACACCGAGATCAGCCCCGAGCTGGTCCCCGGCGAGGAGCTGCAGTCCACCGAGTCCAAGATCGGCCCCTACGCCCTGCACGACTTCACCCTCTTTCACGTCCTGCGCCACGGCTTCCGCCCCTCGAAGATCGCCTTCCTGGCCTGGCACGCCTGGCACGACCCGGACGCCGGCGCCTGGCCGCCGGGCTTCCCGCAGGCCAAGCGGACGGCCTACGACCTGGCCGAGATCCGCCGCTGGCTGGAGGTCTTCTGCCGCCGCTTCTTCGCCTTCGCGCAGTTCAAGCGCTCGGCGATGCCGAACGGCCCGAAGGTGTCGGCGGGCGGGTCGCTGTCGCCGCGCGGCGACTGGCGCGCGCCGTCCGACGGGACGGCGGACGCGTGGCTGCGGGAGCTGGCCCGGATCGGGGCCGCTGACGAGGCGGGGCGGCGGTAAGGGCGTCGGGTCGACGCCGCCCACGGCTCCACCATGCGCGCTTTCGAGGCCTGATTCAGCGGGAGCGGCACAGGGCGCCGAGCCCCTGCGCCGGTGCGCCCGCCGTTCCGGGCCGTAGCACGCGGATGTCGGCGCCGGTGAGGACCGCGGCACGCACCGCGGCGTCGACCAGGCGGCCGTGCCGCGCATGGGCCCCGGCCTGTCCCAGTTCGCCGCGATGGCCCGCCAGCTCGCTGGGACGCTCGCCGAACCACACGACGCGCTCGTCGTCTCCGAAGTCTGTGACCAGCAGCGTGCGGACGCGGCCGCGGGCCAGAGCGTGCAGCACCGCCGGGGCACCCTGCACTGCGAGACCGTCCGGGCCGCTGTGCGCGGCGAGTTCGTCGAGAGCGTTCCGGATGCCGGCCTCGGCATCGCGATCGCCCTCGCGCGGCGCACGGCCCTGCTGCCAGGCCAGCAGCGGCAGCAGATTCGGCAGAGCGGATGAGCCCGCCTGATCGGACACGCCGGCGTTCGGCATGACGATCAGCCGGTGCTCGCCGCCGTCGCCGACGAACAGGGCGACGGCACCGCGTCCCGGCGGGACGTCGCACAGCACCTCGTCGACGGCCCGCAGGCCCTCGGCCCCGCCACCCTGCTCGGCCAGACACGTCACCACGGCGTGCCGTCGTTCGGCGGTGCTCTCACCGCCCGATGGCTGCCGGAAGTAGACGGACTGGATGGGCCCCCGGAGGTTCAGCACGTCGCGGAGGTCGACGCCCGCAGGGATCGCGATCGTTGGCATGGATCCACCGTCGCCAGCGCTCGGCCCGTCGCGTCAGGGTCCTTCGGCCTCTCCGGACCGGGCCGCTGGGCCCAGAACTCAGCGCCGCGCCGCCGCTGTCACGTGTCGATGTCGACCTTGCCGATGCAGACCGACATCCCGGGGGTCCAGGTCGTCCACGGCGCCGTCCCCGGCTGCTGGTGGCCCAGCGACAGGTTTATGCCCCAGGTCCAGTCCACCCAGTTGGAACCGGTGTTGACCGAGGTGATGCCGCAGGTGTTCAAGTACACGGTGCGCGCGTAACCGCCCTTCAGACACAGGTCGAGTCCGTTCGAGGTGTGAAAGTCCACGTCGCCGCCGCACGCGTTGGTGGCGGCGGGGCGCACAGCGGCGTGCCCGGCGGCCGGCGCGGCCACGAGCAGACCACCGCTGGCGGCGAGCACCGCGGCCACAGCGGCTGTTTTCCTCATCGACATCTTCGTCTCCATCCCTTGGGATCAGGCTTTCCTGCCAGACCATGCTGGGAGAAGGAGAGGTGAAGATCGAGGAATCCGTCCAAGTCCGCACAGCGACCGCGGACGGCTACTTCGGCGCGCGCCCGCCGCTGACTCGAACCACGCCGGACTCGTAGGCGTACACCACGGCCTGCACCCGGTCGCGCAGCTCCAGCTTCGCCAGCACACGGCTGACATGCGTCTTGACCGTGCCCTCCCCGACATAGAGCGCGGCTGCGATCTCGGCGTTCGACAGGCCGCGCGCGACCAGTGTCAGCACTTCGCGCTCACGGTCGGTCAACATGGCGGCCGCGTGTGCCGGTGCGAGCGGCGCGCCGGCGGTTCCCGCGTCGGCGTCCGCACGGGTGCCCACGAACCGCTCCACCAGCCGGCGGGTCACGCTCGGGGCGACCACGGCGTCGCCGCGGACCACGACGCGGACGGCTGAGAGCAGGTCGGCGGCGAGGGTGTCCTTGAGCAGGAACCCGCTGGCCCCGGCCTGCAGCGAGGCGTAGACGTACTCGTCGAGGTCGAAGGTGGTCAGCATCAGGACCCTGGTTCCCCCTTCCGCTCCGTCGCAGATCCGGCGGGCCGCCTCGACGCCGTCGGTCCCCGGCATCCGCACGTCCATCAGCACGATGTCCGGCCGCAGCTCCCGCGCCAGCGCCGCGGCCTGGGCGCCGTCCGCCGCCTCACCGACCACCTCCATGTCGGGTGCGTTCTCCAGGATCATCCGGAAACCGGTGCGCACCAGGGCCTGATCGTCGGCGATGAGCACCCGGATCACGAGCGCCGCTCCTGGATGGGGAGCCGTGCCCGCACCAGGAACCCGCCGCCGGGCCGGGGTCCGGCGCCGAACTCGCCGCCGAGCAGCTGCACCCGCCGGGTCATGCCGCGCAGGCCGTTGCCGCCGTCGCCGCGATGTCCGTTCACCGCCGGACCGTCGTCGCCGATCTCCACACCCACCTCGGTGTCCGAATAACAGACCACGACGTCGGCGCTCGCCCCGGCCCCGACGTGCTTCATGACGTTGGTCAGCGCCTCCTGCACGATGCGGTACGCCGACAGGTCCACGGCCGAGGGCAGCGCCGCCGGCGTGCCCTCCACGCGCAGCCGCACCGTGGTGCCCGCCTGACGCACCTGGTCGAGCAGCCCGGGCAGCTGTTCGAGGCCCGGCTGCGGATGCCAGGCGTCCTCCACCTCGCCGAGCGCCGCGAGCACCCGGCGCATGTCCGCGAGCGAGTCGCGGCCGGTCTTCACGATGGCGCGCAGCGCGGCCCGCGAGTCGGCGGGCCGGTTGTCCAGCGCGGCGTCGGCGCCCTGGGCCTGGATCACGATCAGCGACAGGCCGTGCGCCACCACGTCGTGCATCTCGCGGCTGATCCTGCCCCGTTCGGCGGCCACCGCCAGCGCCGCCCGCTGGTCCCGCTCCCGCTCCAGATCCACGGCGCGCACGTGCAACTGGTGCAGATACTCCCGCCGGCTTCGAGCACCCGACCCGATCGCCCACGCGGCGACCAGGACCGAGCCGAGCAGGGCCAGCCCGCTCCAGACGTTCGAGCTCTCAGCCTGATTGACGACGGTGTCGTCATCGGTCCCCCGGGGCGGGCCGAGGTGGTGGACCACCTCGACGCTGAACGTGGGCAGCCCGTTGACCGGACGGCCCACCCGCGCGCCGTCCAGGCACCAGCCGGCGACCACCACAAGCATCCCGGCCAGCGCCGCCAGCGACACCGGCCGCGGGAGGCGGGACGCGACGGTGGCCAGGAGCACCACCGCCGACAGATCCACCACGGTGGGCACCACGGACAGCACCGCCACGTGCACGACGGCGGCCGCCGTGCACACGCCGAGCATGGCCGGCGGCCACCGACGACGCAGCGCGACGCCGACCAGGGCGAACCCCGTCGCCGTCCACCAGCCCCACGCGATGGCGGCACCGCCGAGGCCGCTGATGACCGGATCGGCGCCGACGGCCCGCAGCACGGCGACGGGGTTGTTCACCGCGAGACACACCGCGAGCAGGCCGCAGGCCAACGCCGCGTCCTGGAAGGCGGGCTGACGTACCCACGACAGCTGCGGCAAGGTCATCACCACGTGAGTCTAGATTCACCGATCGCGCCGACGCGTCTGTCGCAAGACAGATATCAGGTGCCTGCCGCCTCTGCCCGGCGACAGACGCGGGTAGCGCCGCCGAGGTCGCAGGGTGTTCCCATGACACGACACGACTCAACGGCGACCCCGGCCCGGGGACCGCTCGGCCGGCGTTCACTTCTCGGGATCCTCGGCGCGGCTCCGCTGGCTGCCGGCGGCGCGTGGACGCTGTCCGAGACCCCCGTCGCCGCCGACCCGGCGCGGCCCCTCAAAGGAGAGCTCGACCAATACCTGAGGCAGCTCGCGGAGAAGGACCAGTTCTCTGGCACGGTGCTGGTGGTGCACGGCGAACGGACAGTGCTGGCGCGCAACTACGGCATGGCCGACAAGGCGAAATCCATCCCGAACACCACTGACACCGTCTACTGTCTCGCCTCGGTCACCAAGCTGTTCACGGCTGTCGCGATTGCACAGCTCGTGCAGCAGGGCACGGTGAAGTACGACGGGAAGCTGGGCGCCTACCTGGGTGGATTCCCGTCCGCGGCAGCTGATTACATCACCGTCCACCAACTGCTGACTCACACCTCAGGCATGGGCGACTACTTCACTGATGACTACTTCAAGGCAGCGGCCGGCTGGAACAGCGCCGAGCAGGTCCTGAACGGGACGCTGGACTACATCCGCAAGGCTCCGCTGATCTTTCCTCCCGGTACCGGCCACCAGTACAGCAACTCCGCCTACACCGTCCTCGGCGGGATCGTGCAGCAGGTCTCGGGACAGTCGTACTACGACTACATCCGGCAGCACATCTTCGGCCCGGCCGGAATGAGTAACTCAGACTTCTTCACCAAACCCCAGTGGCAGTCCGACCCGCGCATCGCGCATCCCTACTCCCGGCCCGTCCCCGGCCCCCGCGTCGACATCGTGGACCAGGAGCGACTCTTCATCGGCCGGCCCGACGGCGACGCATTCGCCACCGCGCCGGACATGGTCCGCTTCGCCAAAGCGCTGCTCGGCGGCAGCCTCCTCGAACCGGCGTACATCGACCTGGTCGTCGGCGCGAAGTTCCCGGTGGCCACGCTGCCGGCCAAGCCCGGCCTGCCCGCGAAGGCGCTCTACGAGGCCTACGGCCCGATGGCGACGCTGCGCAACGGCAAGTGGGCCGTGGGCCACAACGGCGGCAGCGCGGGCGTCTCCACCCTGCTGGAGTGGTACCCGTCGTCGGACTGGATCGCGGTGAAGTTGAGCAACTACGACCCTCAGGACACGATGGTCGTCGACGACGAGATCCAGGGAATCCTCACCCGGTAGACGGTCTGCCCTCACCACCCCGGATCCCGGAGGGCGGGATCGTCCGGGACTTCGTCGCGACGCTGCATCCGGCCGGGGCGCCCTTGGCCCAGGCAAAGGTTGCCGCCTGTTCGAAGCGTGGCTTAGCGTGGTCATGAGCAGGTGATCACATGAGCGACGCCCCTGGTCACGACGGAACACGGCATGACGGGGGCTTCGTGTTCGTCGGACGACGGCACGAATTGACGGACATCGTCTCCGCATTGATGAACCCGCCCGCCATCGTCCTGGTCGAGGGCGAGGCGGGCATCGGCAAGTCCCGCCTCGCCTATGAGGCCGGGATGGCGCTGACCTCTGAGGGATGCCACGTGGTCACGGGATTCTGCCATCCCCTGAGAGAGCCGGTTCCGTTCGGGCCCGTCGTCGACGCCCTGAGCAAGGCCGGGGAGCTGCTGCCGCCCCGCGACAAGATCCCGCGCACGGCCGGAGCGCTCGCGTCGCTGCTCCCCGACATCGCCGATCAGCTGCCGGTCCCGCCGCCGGCCACGGACGACGCCGGCCAGGAGCGGGACCGGAGGATGCGGGGCGTACGGTCGCTGTTGGCGGCGATCGGGCCGGTGACGGTGGTGATCGAAGACGTCCACTGGGCCGACGAGGTGACGCGTGAACTGCTGTTGCTGCTCAGCCGCGACATGCCGGAGACGTTGAGCCTGGTGCTGACGTTCCGGGCCGGGGATCTGCCGCCGGGATCGCCCCTGCTCGGCTCCGCCTTCCGGCGACAGCCCGGGACCCGCGCCCTCGTCGTCCACCTCGCTCCGCTCACCGAACAGGACGTGTGGGAGCTGACGCAGGACGCGCTCGGCGCGAGCGCCGACGCGACAGTGGGCCGCACGCTGTACGAACGCAGCGCCGGTGTGCCTCTGGTCGCCGAGGAAGACCTGATCACCCTGCTCGAGAAGACCCGGCGCGCGGCCGCCGCCGAGACGGCGGACCTCGCCGCCGACCTCGAGCGCGCCGAGCTCCCCCACGGCCTGCGCGAGTCGCTCACCGAACGCTTCGCGGCCCTGTCGCCGGCGGGCCAGGCGGTGGTGGAGGCCGCCGCCGTGCTCGCGGTGCCCGCCACCGAGGTCCTGTTGGCCCAGGTCGCGGACCTGCCCGACGAGGACGAAGCCCAGGGCCTGACCGAAGCGCTGGACTCCGCGGTGCTGGTCGAGGACAGTCCCGCGCACTACGCGTTCCGGCACGTCCTCGCCCAGCAGGTCGTCTATCAGCAGATCCCCGGTCCGCGCCGGACCAGGCTCCATCGGCGGGCCGTCGCGGTCCTCGAATCCCTCCCGTCGCCGCCCCTGGTACAGGTCGCCCACCACGCGCTGGCGCTGGGGGACAAGGAGGCCTGGCTGGAGCGGGCCGAGGCGGCGGCGAACAAGGCGGTCGCGCTGGGCGACGCCGGAACCGCGGCGACGCTGTTCCACCAGATCCTGGACCAGCGGGATCTCGCTCCCGAGGTGCGGTCCCGCGTCGCCATCGCCCTGGCCCTGATCGCCGCCAACGGCGTCGACTACATCGCCGACGCCGCGCTGCTGCGCCGCCTGCTGGCCGACCCGCAGCTGCCGACCGCGACCCGCGGCGAGATCCGGCTGGCCCTGGGCCTGCTGATCACCAACCACGGCGGCGACCGGGCCGGGTTCCTGGAGATCGAGCACGCCGCCGAGGAACTGGCCGAACGGCCCGAGCGCGCCGCCCGCGCGATGATCGCCCTCGCCCTCGACGAACAGGACGGCGCGTGGAGCCGGGCCTGGGAGTGGATGCACCGCGCCGACGCGGCCCTGCGCCGCAGCCCGAACGCCGCGATGCTGGCGACCGCCGAGGCGACGCGGCTGACGCTGATGGCCCGGGAAGGCGATCCCGCGGTCTGGAGCATGCTGGAGCGGCTGCCGCGCCACCCCGACGACGTCGACATCCTCCGCCAGACCGCCCGCGCCCTCTACAACGTCGGCGACATCGCCGTCGAGGTGGGGCACGACCGCCGCGCCGAGGCCCTGCTCACGGAAAGCCGCGTCCTGGCCCACCGCGCGAACATCCCCTACCTGGTGTCCTACAACCGGATCGTGCTGGCCCGCCTGGAAGGACTGCGCGGGAACTGGGAGAAGGTCGAGAAGCGTTTCAACGCGCTGGCCTACGAGTACCCGGACATCGCCATGCTCCACATGGAACAGGCGATGCTGCTCGGGCTGATCGCCGACGCGCGCGGACATCGCCGGCAGGCGGTGAAGCAGTTCGCCCTCGCGGCCAGGCTGGGCAGGACCGAGTCGCAGGTGACGATGAACCTGCGCGCCGCCTCGGCGCTGGCCGCGACGGGTCTCAGCGAGGGCACCCTCGGCGAGGCCTGGTCGATCGTCGAGCCGGCGGTCGCCACGCTGCGCGGGGCCGCGGCCTGGGCCAGGGGCACGGGCCTGGTGCCGACCGCCGTCGAGACGGCTCTGGCCCGGGGTGATCGGGCCTTCGCCGAGCGGCTCGCCGACGACGCCGAGGAAGGGCTCCAGCACCGGGACGCCCCGGCGGCGACCGCGGAACTCCACGTGGCGCGCGGTCTGCTGCACGGCGCGTCCGAGCAGGCCGTCCACCACTTCGACCTCGCGCGGCGGCTGTGGGCCGACATCGGACGGCCGTACAGCCACGCCCAAGCCGTCGAAAGGATGGGTGTCGCGCTCGCCGAACTCGATCCCGGCCAGGGCTACGCGCGGCTCGACGAGGCGATGACCGGTTTCACCAAGCTCGGGGCCGCCTACGACGCGGCGCGGTGCCAGAGCACTCTGCGGAGCCTGGGACTGTTCCGGCACGCGCCGCGGGGCCGGCACGGCTACGGAAGCCAACTGTCCCCTCGCGAACGCCAGGTCGCCGAGCTGCTGGCGCAAGGCGCCACCAACCGAGACATCGCTCAGGCGCTGTTCTTGTCCCCGCGGACGGTGGAGACCCATGTGGCGAACGTCCTGCGGAAGCTCGACACGAGCCGCAAGGACGTCGGGGAGGTGCTCGCCGCCGCCAAGTCTCAGGCGTAGTTCACGAGCGGCGAGTTGCGGAGTCTCACTCCGGGGAGGTCCCGGCGTGCGGGATGCTGCATGCCGGAGGTGTAGAGGACGGCCTGCCCGCCCAGGGATTTCGCCTGGTACAGGGCGATGTCGGCGTGGCGCAGCAGGTTCGACCACGGCTCGTCCCGCTGCGGGACCGCGATGCCGGCCGAGGCGCCGGGCGTGAGGCTGACCATCAGGGCGTCGCCGGCGAGCAGCGTGATCGGCGTGCCGAGCTGGGCCAGGATCCCCATCACCTGCTCCTGGACCAGGTCCGCGTCGGCGTCGGGCACCAGGAGGAGGAACTCGTCGCCGGACAGGCGGCTGGCCACCGCGCCGATCGACGCGCAGGCGTCGGTGAGGCGGCGGGCGACGGCCATCAGCTGGGCGTCGCCGACCTGGTGGCCCCAGGTGTCGTTGACCGCCTTGAACCCGTCGAGGTCGACGAGGACGGCGGCGAGCGTCGTGCCCGCGGCCGTCCGGGTCTCGTAGAAGTGCTGCGCGCCGGACCGGTTCATGAGCCCGGTGAGGGAGTCGTGCTCCGCGAGGTGCCGGGCCATGGCGAGGTCCAGGCGCAGCCGTCGGCATCGCGCCCGGGCACGGAGACGTCCCAGAACATAACCGCAGGCCAGAAGCGTCAACGCGGCAAGTGTGAGGGAGAGCATGGTGTCCTGTCCCGAACCTGATGCGTCACATCGCCAGGCGGAGCCTGGAGCGCTGCGGCGGGATGGTTCGGCCGTCCGGCATCAGCTCGCCGGTGTCGTCGAAGGTGATGACGCCGTTGCACAGCAGCGTCCACCCCTGCCCGGGATGAGCGACCCGGATGAGCGCCAGGTCGCGGTCCGCGGCCTCCGCCCCCGGGCAGGGCGGCTGATGCGGGCAGGTCCAGGGCGGCCGGTACGCGGCGCTGCCCGTTCCCTGGTCGACGACGTTCATGGCTGGATGCCTCCTTCGCCCGGTGAAAGCCCAAGCTCGACGGCCTGGGTGGACGATGCGCCTCCAGTCTGTGCGGCATGGTCACCACTGCACAATGGGTGAACATGGGTCTCCGTATACGCAACTTTTGAGTACGTATGGCGGTGAGTGGGTATTAAGGGCCCGACGTGTTCGGTGTCCGAATGTGCCGACCCGGCCGTGTCATCGGGGTTTCATGGCCTTCACCTGCGGCGGTGCGAACCACTGTGATCTTTGTCACGGTTTGACCCGGGAGATTCGGGTCAGGTCGCCCCTGGGTTGCCCGTCGGCGTCGCGCCGGACGCGGAAGTGGCTCATGTGACGTGCATCACGACGGATCGTCTCGCCCCCCAAGACGCTTTTTGTTCACCTTCCGTTCATCTCGGCGATCCGGTCGTCTTCGTGGGCGCGGAGCAGGCCCCCGGTTCCAGCGTCCGAGGGCGACGGGGACCGGCCGACGGTGTTCCGATGGTAACGGTCCGGCCACGTTACGTGGCCGGACCACTGCCGTGCTCCTGGCGTGGACAGGCTCAGCTGAGCGTGAACTTCTGAGCGCCGGTGCCGTTGCAGTCCCAGATCTGCAGACGCGTTCCGTTCGCGGTGTTGCCGCCCGGGTCGTCCAGGCAGCGTCCCGACTGGGGGTTGTACAGCGAACCGTCGGAGCGCTGCTGCCATACCTGGCCGCCGACTCCGTTGCAGTCCCACAGTTCCACCGGGGTGCCCGCGGCGGTGCCGTCGCCGTTGATGTCCAGGCAGCGGCCCAGGGTGCGCAGGGAGCCGTTCGCGTTCTGGAACCAGTGCTGGTCGACCGCGTAGCTCTGGCAGTCCCACAGCTGGACCGCGGTGGTGTCGCCGCCGGTGTCGTCGCCGCCGACGTCGACGCACTTGCCGCCGGGGCCCGCGACCGGGCCGCCGCCGTTGACGGCGAACTTCTGGGCGCCGCTGCCGTTGCAGTCCCAGATCTGGAGACGGACGCCGTTCGCGGTGTCGCCGCTGGGATCGTCGAGGCAGCGTCCTGATTGGGGATTGAACAGGGAGCCGTCGGCGCGTTGGATCCACTTCTGGCCGCCGACCCCGTTGCAGTCCCAGAGCTCGACCTGGGTGCCGCCCGCCGTGCCGTCGCCGTCGATGTCCAGGCAGCGGCCGATGGTGCGCAGCGAGCCGTCGGCGAAGTGGGTCCAGTGCTGGTCCTCGGCGTAGCTCTGGCAGTCCCAGAGCTGGACCGCGGTGTAGTCGCCGCCGGTGTCGTCGCCGCCCACGTCGACACACTTGCCGCCGGGCGCGGCGACGGTGCCCGCCGGGCCGTTCGGGACGTTCGTCTCGCCCGCGTAGCCCGCCGCGACGATGTTCGCCTGGACCGCGTCCTCGGCGGCGTCGGTCGGGTAGCCCGCGGTCATGACACCCTCGAAGAAGGTGCCCATGTTCCAGTTGCTGTTGTCGCCGCCGGTGCCCAGGATGATGCCGCCCTCCTGGTGCATCGGTATGTAGCCGCCCCGGTTGGGCAAGGGCCCGTTCCACCAGGTCGACAGGCCCCCGGATTGGGAATCGCCCCCCTTGAGCGCGTAGGTGGTCTGGCCGTCGTTCTTCAGCATGGCCGTGACGAAGGTGCTGTTGTCGCCCCGGTTGGCGGGGTTGGAGCCGTCGGCGCCCTGGAACATGCCGTTCTCCATGTCCGCCTCGACCCACGGCCCGGAGCCGGTGCACGGGCTGAAGTAGCACGTCGTGGCGATGCTGACGGCGTCCATGTGACCGTTGCCGTCGTCGGCCGCGGCGGCCTCGGCGTTGCCGTAGTCGAAACAGCATCCGGAGCCGACGTGGGTGCCGCTGGCGACCATGTACGCACCCTCGGGCTGGCCGTTCACTGCGATGCCCGCGCCCGCGCCGGGGGTCCGGTAGCCGACGCCCGGCGAGATCCAGATGCCGTACACCTTGTGACCGCCGGCCCTCACGGCGATCTCACCGGCGTCGGCCGGACGGTCGGCGCTCGTGTTCGCCGTCCCGCCCGGACCCCGCAGCAGGTCGTTGTGCCGCGAGGTCTGGTCGTAGATCTTCGTGACGGTGCATGTGGTGCCGTTGCAGAACGCGTCCTGGTCTCCGGCGTTCGCGTAGCCGCCCCCGCTCAACAGGCCGATGTCGTGCGTGGCGCCGTCGGAGACGCGCGTGAGCTGGTAGAGCGGTCCCTTGTAGCCGGCGAACAGGGCCCGCACGGTGCTGTGCGCGGCGACGCACGGCGTCCCGGCGGCACCGTAGATGTCGCACGGCTGCGACGTGGCGGCCCGGGCCGCGGCCGGGAGGGCGACGAGCGTCCCGAAGGCGACGACGAGCACCGCGCACAGGGACAGCAAGGACAGCAGGGTCCTGCGAAGTCTGGGCATGGGGATGTGCTCCTGTGTGGTAGTGGGGTTCGGAGCTGGTGGGGGTGACGCTGACGATGAGGATGCGGACGGACCGGGCACTGTCCCGGCGGCGCCCGGCCCCAGCCCGGGCCGAGACTGCGGAATCGTTTCCGGGCTCCGGACGCGCGGCCCGGCGGCCTCATCGGATGACGCGCCACAGGTGGTCGGCGGTGCCGGTGTCGTCGAACTGCACGACGTCCGCCGAGTCCGTCGTCGAATCACGTCGACGCGGGGTGGCGCTCACGGCCGTGGACACGGCGGTGCGGACGAAGGCGCGGCGGGACAAGGCCATGGCGTGCTCCGAGGACTGGTGGTGCCCGGCGGGGGAGACCCCTGATACAACGTTGTAAATCAGGGCCGGAGGAGCGTGCTGGACAGCATCGCCGTCCGAACGGCCGCGACGGTGCGGAACTGCCGATCATCCGGGCGCGGGTGACGGGGCGTCCGAGGCCGGCGGACGGCGAAACAACGTTGAAACGGGTCTCATGACAGCACAGCGCCACCGACTTGTAAACCCGGTGGCGGCGAACGGCTGACGATGCGGCCGGATCTGGCGCAGAGGCCTGCGATGAGGGAAGGACCCGCCGTGCTCAGGGCCGCGGTCCCCGTGCCGCGTCCCGGGGCCGCGAACTGCCGCGCACCTCCAGCCGGAAGGCCGCCTGCACCGCCTGCGGCTCCCGCTCGTCCCGGTCGATCACGCGGCTGTGCAGCAGGTGCACCGCGGTCTCGGCGATCGCCTGCTTGTCCGGGGCCACGGTCGTCAGCCGGGGTATCGCGTAGGCGGCCTCCTCGATGTTGTCGAAGCCGACCACCGCCAGGTCCTCCGGCACCCACAGGCCGCGGTCGGCGGCGGTGCGCAGGGCGCCCACGGCGAGCAGGTCGTTGAAGCAGAACACCGCGTCCGGGGGTTCGGGCAGGTCCAGGAGCGCGGCCATGGCCTGCGCGCCCTCGCGCCGGTGGTACTTCGCCGCCGGGGCGACCAGGGCGGGGTCGAACGGCAGGCCCGCGTCCTCCAGCGCCTCGCGGTAGCCGCGCAGGCGCAGGGCCGCGGTTCCGCGCGCGGTGTTGGCGCCGATCGCGGCTATGCGGCGCCGGCCCAGGCCGGCCAGGTGCGCGACCGCCTCCTTCGCCGCGGCCACGTTGTCGATGGCCACGTGGTCGGCGGCGGTGTGCACCGCGTGCTCGCCGAGCATCACGAACGGCACTCCGGGGTCCAGGACCGCCAGGTCCTCGGCGGTCAGGGCCTCCGGGCTGAGGATCGCGCCGTCGACCATGTGCGGCCCGAGTGCCGACAGGGCCTCGCGCTCCCGGTCGCGCACGCCCTGGGTCTGCTCGATCAGCACGGTCCAGTCGCGGTCCGCGGCCGCGCCGATCACCAGGCTCACCAGCTCACCGAAGTACGGCACGCTGAGCTCCGGGACCACCATGGCGATGAACCCGGTGCGGCCGCGCCGCAGGTTGCGGGCGCCGAGGTTGGGACGGTACCCGGTGGCCTTCAGCGCCTCCTCGACCCGGCGGCGGTTCTCGGGTTTGACGAATCCGTAGCCGTTCACCACGTTCGACACGGTCTTGATCGAGACGCCGGCCAGAGCGGCGACGTCCTTCAGCGTTGCGGCCATGTGAGCCTCCTGTGACGAGTGTGTTGGTTCCGGGAACGGCGCGCCACCGAGGCAACCGGCAGCGGCAGCCTAGCCTCTTTACAACGTCGTTCCAAGGATGTAAAAAGTCGCCATAGGCCGGTGGAGTACGGCCCCTGATGATCGGCCGCCGGCGGGTCCCGCGCACGTTGTCTCCGAGCACCGCCACCGCACGCCGCCGCTCGGCCCGGCCGGGCCGCGGCCCCGTGAACCGCTGCTGAAACCCGCATACGTCATCGCACCCGACGAAGAATGGGGTAATCCGCCGTGTCCCGTAATCGCTTCCGGCGCCTCGCCGCCGCGGCCGTGGCCGTCAGCGCCCTGGCCACCGCCTGCTCGAAGTCCGAGTCCAAGCCCGTCGCGGCCACCGGCTCCTCCGGCCCGGCCGCGGTGGCCGCCAGCAGCCAGCCGTCGTCCTCCGCCGCCGGCTGCACCGCCTCGTCCGTCGGGTATCCGACGGTGGACCTCAAGACGGCCAAGGTCGGCTTCTCCCAGTCGGAGAAGGAGGCCAACCCCTTCCGCATCACCGAGACGCAGTCCATCAAGGACCAGGCGGCGGCCCTGGGCATACCGTCCGGCAACCTGGTCACCACCAACGCGCAGAGTGATCTCAACAAGCAGATCAGCGACATCAAGTCGATGCTCGACCAGGGCGTGCAGCTGCTCATCGTGGCACCGCTGAACTCCGACGGCCTGCAGCCGGCCTTCGACGCGGCCAAGGCCGAGAAGGTGCCGGTGGTCACGATCGACCGCAAGGTGACCTCCACCCCGTGCACCGACTACGTGACCTTCATCGGCTCGGACTTCGCCTCCCAGGGCAAGCGCGCCGCGGACGAGATGATCCGGGTCACCGGCGGCACCGGCAAGGTCGCGATCCTGCTGGGCAGCTCGGGCAACAACGTCACCACCGACCGCACCAGCGGCTTCGTCGACGAGCTGAAGACCGCCCCCGGGCTCAGCGTGGTGGCGCAGCAGACCGGCGACTTCGACCGGGCCAAGGGCCAGGCCACCATGGAGCAGCTGATCCAGTCCCACCCGGACATCACCGCGGTGTACGCGGAGAACGACGAGATGGGCGTCGGGGCGCTCAACGCCCTGAAGGCCGCGGGCAAGAACCCGGGCAAGGACGTCAAGCTGGTCAGCGTGGACGGCACTCACAACGCGGTGCAGGAGATCGTCAACGGCGACTACAACGCGGTGATCGAGTCCAACCCGCGCTTCGGCCAGCTGGCGTTCCAGGCGCTGAGCGATTTCGAGAGCGGCAAGGGCGTCGCGGCGTCGATCGTCATCAGCGACAGCCGGTACGACGAGAAGAACGCCGCCGCCGACGTGGCGAAGTCGTACTGACGCCATGCCCGTGGTGCTCGATGTCGAAAACGTCTCCAAAGGGTTCCCCGGAGTGCGGGCCCTCGATCGGGTGTCCCTCGGGCTGCGGTCCGGACGGGCCCACGGCCTGGTCGGGGAGAACGGGGCCGGCAAGTCCACGCTCATCAAGGTCCTGACCGGGGTGTACCGGCCGGACTCCGGCGTCGTCCGGCTCGGCGGGACCGAGACGGCCTTCACCGGGCCCGCCGACGCCCAGCGTGCCGGGATCTCCACGATCCACCAGGAGGTCGATCTCATCCCGCTGATGAGCGTGGCGCGCAACGTCTTCCTCGGGCGCGAGCCGCGCAACCGGTTCGGCCTGATCGACGGCGCCGCGCTGAACGCGGCCGCGGCCGAGCTGCTCGCGCGCTACGGGGTGCGGGCCGACGTGCGCCGGCCGCTCGGCGGCTACGGTCTGGGCACGCAGCAGATGGTGGCGCTGGCCCGGGCGATGTCCTTCGACGCGCGGGTCGTCGTCATGGACGAGCCGACGTCCTCGCTGGAGCCGCGGGAGGTCGCGACGCTGTTCGAGGTCGTCGACCGGCTCAAGGAAGACGGCGTGGCGGTGTGCTACGTCAGCCACCGCATGGACGAGCTCTACCGGCTCTGCGACGACGTCACGGTCCTGCGCGACGGACGCCGGGTCCACACCGGGGAGCTGGCCGGGCTGAAGCGGGTGGACCTGGTCGCGCTGATGCTCGGCCGGGACAGCGGAGAGTTGAGGGCGCACGGTGCCACCGCCTTCAGCGGCGAGCACCATGCCGACGGCGAGCCGGTTCTGCGGGCGTCCGGGCTGGTCAGCCGGCCGCGAGTGGCCGGGGTCTCGGTCGAGGTCCGCCCCGGCGAGGTCGTGGGCCTGGCCGGGCTGCTCGGATCCGGACGGAGTGAGACGGCGCGGGCCATCGCCGGGTCCGCGCCGCGGCAGGCCGGATCGGTGGAGGTGGCCGGGACCCGCGTGGCCGGAGGCCCCGGTGCGGCCATCCGGGCCGGTGTCAGCATGCTGGCCGAGGACCGCAAGGCCGACGGGATCATCCCGAACCTGTCGATCCGGGAGAACATCGTCCTGGCGGCGCTGCCGCGGCTGTCGCGGGGCGGCGTCGTCAGCCGTGCGCGGCAGGACCGGGTGGTGGCGACGTTCATGACGCGGTTGCGGATCAAGGCCTCCAGCGCCGAGCAGAAGGTCGGCGAACTGTCCGGAGGCAACCAGCAGAAGGTGTTGCTGGCCCGCGCCCTGTGCCTGGAGCCGAAGGTGCTGCTGCTCGACGAGCCGACCCGGGGCATCGACGTCGGGGCCAAGGCGGAGGTGCAGGCCCTGATCGACGAGCTCGCCGGGCAGGGGCTCGGGGTGCTGCTGATCTCCTCGGACACCGAGGAGCTGATCGAGGGCGCCGACCGCCTGGTGGTGCTGCGGGACGGCACGGTGTCCGGGCAGGTTCCGCCCGGGCGCGTCACCGAGGCGGCGTTGCTGGCGGCGCTGGCCGCCGAGGAGCCCGACGTGTCCGAGGATCCCGACGTCGCTCAGGACCCTGATGTGCCCGAGGAGGCCGACCGTGGCTGAGGCTGCCGCCGCACCGCGGACGATGAGCGGCGCGCGAGGCGCCGTGCTGCAGGAGTACGGCGTGTACCTCGCTGTCGCCGTGCTCATCGTGTTCAACCTGGCCTTCACCGCCAACTTCTGGTCCGCCGCGAACCTGCGCACCCAACTGGTCCAGGCCGCGCCGGTGGTCATCGTCGCGGTGGGGATGGCGCTGGTGATCGGGACCGAGGGGATCGACCTCTCGGTCGGCGCCGTCATGGCGTTGGTCGCCGCGCTCATCCCGTTGTACCTCGGCTACGGCGTGGCCGCGGCGTTCGCGGTCGCGCTCGTGGCGGGCGCCTTGTCCGGCCTGCTCAGCGGGACCCTGGTCGCGGTGCTCGGGGTCCAGCCCATCGTCGCGACGCTGGCGCTGCTGGTCGGCCTGCGCGGCTTGGGGCTGGTCATCGCGCACGGGCAGCTGGTCGACGTCCACGACGCGGCGCTGCTCGACCTCGGCAGCGGAGCGTTGCTGGGGATTCCGGTGATCGTGTGGTTCGCCGCCGGCGCCGCCGCGTCGGCCGGGCTGCTGGTCGGCCGCACCACGTTCGGCCGGCAGCTGGTGGCCGTCGGCGGCAACCGGTCGGCCGCGGCGCTGTCCGGGCTTCCGGTGCGCAGGATCCTGATCACGGTGTACGTGCTCTGCGGAGTCCTCGCGGCCCTGGCCGGCGTCCTGGCCACCGCGCGGCTGCGGGCCGGCGACCCGGCGGACACCGGTCAGCTCATGGAGCTCTCGGCGATCACCGCGGTGGTGGTCGGGGGCACGCCGCTGACCGGCGGCCGGGTGCGGGTGCCGGGCACCGTCGCCGGCGCCCTGCTGATGCAGCTGGTCCGGGCCACGCTGATCAAGCACGACCTGCCGGACTCGACGGCACAGATGGTGCAGGCCGCGCTGATCGTCGTCGCGGTGTACACGGCCCGGGAACGGAGTACTCGGTGAGCATGGTGTCAGAACCCTTGTCCGAGCCGGCTTCCCCACCGTCCGGCTCGGCGCCGGGAACGGATCCCGGGTCGCGCGCCGCCCGGTTCCGGGCCCGCGAGGCCCGCCGGCTGCTGGCCGCCTCGGTGCTGCAGCGGCAGGGCGCCGCGGTCGTGCTGGTGCTGCTGTGCGTCTACGCCTGGATCGCCTATCCGCACTTCGGCACCGGCGACAACCTGCGCGACCTGGCGCTCCAGAGCTCGTTCCTGGCGGTCGTCGCGCTCGGCATGACCTTCGTCATCATCACCGGCGGCATCGACCTGTCGGTGGGCTCGGTCTACGCACTCGGTGGTGTGCTCGCCGCCTACGGGGCACGCGGCGGCTTCTTCGGCGCACTGCTGCTGCCGCTGGCGGTCTGCGGGACGCTCGGCGTGGTGCAGGGGCTGATCATCGCGCGGACCGGGATGGCGCCGTTCATCGTGACGCTGGCCGGGATGCTGTTCGCCCGCGGGCTGCTGCTGGCCATCACCCACGAGGGTGCGGAGACGTACAAGATCGGAGCCGGGGCCGTGTTCCTGAACCTGGGGCGCGGGACCTGGTTCGGGATCGGCCATCCGGTGTGGTTCACGCTGGCGTTGTCCGGCGCCGGAGCGCTGACGCTGCGCCGTACACGGTTCGGGCAGGCGCTGTTCGCGATCGGCGGCTCGGAGTCGTCGGCGCGGCTGATGGGTCTGCCGGTGGCGCGCGACAAGGTCGTCGTGTACGGGCTGTCCGCCACGCTGGCCGGTTTCGCGGGCGCCATGACCGCGGCTTACGTGCAGTCCGGTGTCACCGTCATCGGCGTGGGCACCGAGCTGGACGCCATCGCCGCCGTGGTGATCGGCGGCACGCTGCTCGCCGGCGGGGCCGGCACCGTGCTCGGCACGCTCGTCGGGGTGCTGCTGCGCAACGTCATCCAGAACATCATCAACCAGATCGGCACCCTCGACAGCAACTACCAGTCGGTGGTGAGCGGCGGCTTCCTGCTGGTGGTCGTGGTCGCCCAACGGTGGCTCACCACCCGCCGCGTCCGCTCCTGAGCACGGCGCGCCACCCTCTCCGTCGAACCGAGCAGGAGGAGCTCGCCATGCTGCGCTATCCGCTGATCCATCCGCCCCTGCTGGAGGTCCTCGCCGCGGCCGGCCACGGCAGCAGGATCCTGATCGCCGACGGCAACTACGCGCACCGGGCCAACAGCCACGCCCGGGCCCGGGTGATCCATCTGAACCTGCGCCCGGGCCTGGTCACCGTCGACCAGGTACTGGAGGTGCTGGCGGACGCCGTGCCGATCGAGGAGGCGGCGATGATGCAGCCGGACGACGGCAGCGTGCTCACGCTGGACACCGACTACCGCAAGCACCTCGCAGCCGAGACCCCTTTGCGGATGCTGGCCCGCGAGCAGTTCTACCGGGCCTGCCTGGACCCGCTGTTGGACGCCACGGTGGCGACGGGGGACCAGCGGCACTTCGCGAACATCCTGCTGACCGTCGGGGCGCTGAAGCCGGGCGGGTGAGCGAGTCGGTATCGTGGCCGGACATCGACTCGGGGAAAGATCGTGGGAGGTACGGCTGTGGGGCAGCATCGGAAGACGCCTGAAGACGTGGAGAAGGTGTTCCAGTCGTTCGACTTGGACGGCGACGGCCAGATCACGCCCGAGGAGCTCAAGGCCGCACTGGCCGAACTCGGCGAGGACGTCACGGTGGAGGACGCGGCCGAGCGGATCGGCACGGGCGACGCCGACCACGACGGGAAGATCAGCCTGGCCGAGTTCCAGGCGATGATGGCGGGCTGAGCTCGCCGAGGCAGGAAAGGCCCCCCGGGCGCCCGGGGGCCTTTCGCACATCATGAGCCGTCCCGATCTGACGGAAGCCGAAGGATGCGCCTCCCGGCCGGCAGAACCGTCGTGATGGCAGCTCCACCGGACTGGTGCGGGCGGTCGGCGACGGGACCGCGACGATCAGCGTCACGGTCGACGGCGTGACCGGGACCGCGCCGACCGTCGTGCGTCCCAGCCGCTGTTCGAGCCGATCCGCCGGGGGATCGCGCGGGTCGCGTCGCCGGCGGCGGCCCGGCGATGGGAGCGCCCCTTGACACGCAAGACTCCCGTGTCAATCATGGACCTCGGGTTACCGCTGGTAACCCCGGCTTGCCGAGGTGCGGATCGCAGAGCAAGGGGAGGGGCGGGATGGTGCGCGCGACGGCGCTTGACCAGAAACGACTGGACAAGGAGCAGGTGGCGGCCAAACTGCTGGACGCCTCGGCCAAGCACTCGTTCGACCCGGTGCACGAGGTCGACTGGGAGCAGCCCCAACCCTCCGATCTCTTCTACGCCACCCCCGAGCACATCTCGCTGTACGGCACGCCGCTGTGGGAGCGCATGACGCCCGAGCAGCGGATCGAGCTGAGCAAACAGGAGATCGTCAACATCATGTCGATGGGGATCTGGTTCGAGACCATCCTCATGCGGATGCTGCTGAAGATGGCCTACGAGCGGCACCGCCCGGAGTCCCGCCACGTCCAGTACGCCTACACCGAAGTCGCCGACGAGTGCCGCCACTCGCTGATGTTCATCCGGATGATCGAGACCGTCGGCGCCCGCCCCTACGGCCGCCCCGGCTACCTCAACACCCTGGGCCGCTACGTCCCGGTGCTGCTGCAGGGCGCCCCGATGTGGGTGGGCACCCTGATGGGCGAGGAGATCGTCGACGTCATGCAGCGCGAGATGATCCGCGACGAGCGGGTGCAGCCGCTAGTCCGCCAGGTCTCGAAGATCCACGTCATCGAGGAGACGCGCCACGTCAAGTACGCGCGCGAGGCACTGGCCCGGCGCATCCCGCGGGCCGGGCGCCTCGAGCGCGAGCACGCCCGCCTGGTCGCGGCCGAGAGCGCGGTCGTGGTCAGCGAGTTCATGGTGAACCCGGCCGTCTACCGGCGCGTGGGGATCACCGACCCGGCCGCGGCCCGACACCTGGCCAAGCGCAACGAGCACCACATCGAGGTGAAGCGGCGCGCCGCGGCGAAGGTGGTGCCCTTCTTCGAGGAGCTCGGCCTGATGGGCGGGCCGGCGATGAAGCGGTGGCGGCTTTCGGGCTTCGTGGCTTGAGCCGGGGTAGGCGTGTCGAGGTGAGGACTCAGCATGAAGCGTTACGTGCTCACAGGCACACCAGGCGCGGGCAAGACCACGGTGATCGACGAACTCCGGCGGCTCGGGCATCCGACCGTCGGCGAGGCCGCGACCGAGGTGATCGCGCGTGGTCAGGCGGCAGGGGAGGCGGCGCCCTGGGAGGGGCCGGGGTTCGTCGACCGGGTCCTGGCGATGCAGCAGGAACGGGAAGTTGCGGCGCGCGGCGGCGGGGTGTGGTTCTTCGACCGGTCGCCGGTGTGCACGCTGGCGTTGAGCCGGTACCTGGGACGCAGGCCGAGCCGGGCGTTGACCGCTGAGATCGAGCGGATCCGGCGTGCGGGGACGTACGAGCGGACCGTGTTCTTTCTGGCGAACCTCGGATTCGTCGAGCCGACCGCGGCGCGGCGGATCAGCTTCGAGGACGCACTGGTCTTCGAGCGGGTGCACCGCGAGGTGTACGGGGAGCTCGGGTATGAGCTCTGCGACATCCCGGTCGCGGCGCCGGGAGAGCGGGCGGCGGCGATCCTGGAGCAGGTCGCCGCGGGTCGCTAGGCGCGGGGGCCGGCGCTGTCGGGCCGTGGCCAATCCACCGTGATCCGTACGTGCCTTCTGGCCACGACGAGATCGGCCTCCGGCGCCGGTGCGTCGATCGGCCAGGCGGTGATGGTTGGGGACGGGCCGCGGCGGTGGTCGCGGTCCCAGATGGCGATGCGCTCCACGAGGTCGGCGGCGAGGGTGGCGGCGTCGGGGCCGAAGGCGTGGGCGCCGAGCTCGACGCGGCCGTCGGGCAGCGAGGTGGCGGTGAGGTGGGCGAACGCTGTCTCGGTCGCCACCGCCGGGGTGCCCGAGCGCAGCGCCGGTTCGAGTGGCTCGGAACCGGGGGCGCCGGGCGGGCCCGGGACGGCCGGGGCGCCGGGGAGGTGGACCGTGAGCTGGCAGTAGCCGGGATAGGCGGTGGCCAGCCACAGCGGAAGGGTGTCCCACGGCTCCCAGCGCCAGACCCGGACGCCGGACCAGCGCTCGGCGCGCGGGGTGCGCAGCAGTGCCTCGACGTGTTCGGCGGACGGGAGCGCGTCGACGTCGTCCGCCTCGAGTGCGAGGTCGCCGGCGTGGAGCGTCAACTCCTCGCCGGCGTGGCGGCCCGCGCCCCGCATCTTGACGAACCCGCACATCCGCGCCGAGCGGCTGACCAGGTGCTCGCCGACGCGGTCGAAGGCCAGGGAGCGGGTCAGCCCCCGCAGGCGCAGCGGGACGACGATCCGGCCGTCCGGGGTGAGCTGTCCGATCCAGGCCGGCGGCAGGTCCCAGGCCTCGACGGTGACGACGACGCGGTCGTAGGGCGCGTACTCCGGGACGCCGTCCTCGGCGTCGGCGGTGACCACGCGCACCTCGGGATATCCGGCGTCGTCGAGGCACGCGCGCGCCCGCGCGGCGACGTCCGGGTCGATGTCGACCGTGGTGACCTCGCCGTCGGGCCCGGCGAGTTCGGCCATCAGCGCCGCGTTGTAGCCTCCGGAGCCGATCTCCAGCAGGCGCGCGCCCGGCGTGATCTCGGCCTGCTCCAGCATGATCGCCTGGATGTCCGGCGCGCTGACCGAGCTGGTCGGCACTCCGGCGCGATCCCGCTGCACGAAGACGACCTGGTTCGCGTAGGCGAGCTCCAGCGGCAGCCCCGGCACGAAGCGGTGGCGGGGCACGACGCGCAGCGCCGCCGCGAGCCGGGGCGTGGACACGGCGCCTTCCGCGACGAGGCGATCGGCGAGGGCTTCGCGCAGGCCGGCGGCGCGGGGGTCCTCGGGGGTGGCGGTCGGGCGCGCCCGGGGTGAGGGCTCCGGCGCCACGCGCGCCACCTCCTCGCCTCCGCTGCCGCGTCTGGGCCGTCTGGGCCGGCACAGCCTTCGCAGCCTTCGTATCAGGCTTCATCCCCCGGCGGGTACAGCGAATAAGCCTTTTCATACCGTGTTCCCTCCTCCGGGTGGTCGGGTAGTGCGGGATGCGGTGTCCGGCCGCCGACGACGGTCCGGATGGCGCCCCGGCTGAGCGGGTGCGCGTACCCCTCGCGAAGCAGCCAGCCGCGGACCGCGGACTGGTGGCCGGGAACGGTGTGGCACGGGTCGCGGCAGCTGCGCAGCACGATGCCGATCGGCTCGCCGGTGAGGGCGCCGAGCAGGAGCAGGGCGCCGAAGGTGGTGCCGGCGCCCGCGCGGTCGGTGAGGCAGCGCCGGTCGCGGCGGGACATCGCCAGGTCCGCGGCCAGGCCCGGGGTCCCGTCGTCGCCGCGGGCCAGGCAGGTGGCCAGGTGTTCGCCGGTCGCCGCCGTGCGCGCCAGCCGGTCCAGCAGGTCTCCGGCCAGGCGGCGGGCGGCGGCGATGGCGGCCAGCGGGTCCGGGACGCTTTCGGCGGCGTCCCAGATCGCTCGGCCGGCCGCGCGGGCGACCTGGTCGGCGTGCTTGGTCCACAGGCGGGACGGGGCCCGGGAGACGGCGTCGGCGGTCATGGTCAACCCCCTGATGGTGCGGACGGTTCGGGTTCGATCACTGTTTCGATCACCGTAGCCGAGGGGTCCGACAAGTTCTGATTTTCCTGCTGGAAGTGGCGTATATCGGGCACGGCGAGCACCGCGAGGTTGGAGACGAACTGGAAGACCGCGCCGAACGCCAGGAACGCCGCGAGCCCGAACACCGAGGCCAGGGGTCCGGCCGCGGCCAGTCCGATCGGTCCGAGGGCGAAGGCGCCGACGGTCTGGTACGCGGTGATGCGGCCGAGGACCTCGGGCGGCACGCGCTGCTGGATCACCGTGTTCTCCAGCGCGCCGCCGATCGCCGCCCCGGCTCCGGTGACGGCGGCCGCGGCGCAGACCCACGGGAGCGGGAGGCTGCTGGCGAGGAGCGCGGGGGTGAGGACGTACCCGAAGGCGGCGAGGACCGTCACCAGCAGGGGGCGGCGGGGCCGCCGTCCGAGCAGCGCCAGCCCGCCGAGGATCGAGCCCGCGCTGTTGGCGGCCAGGACGAGGCCCCAGGCGCCGGCGCCGCCGAGCCTCTGGTCGGCGACCACCGGCCCCAGGACCAGATACGGGGCCCAGACCAGGGCGTTGAAGAGACAGAACTGGAGGGTGGTGGCCCACAGCCAGGTCCGGGAGCGGAACTCCTGCCAGCCGTCCCGCAGCTCCCTGATGACGGAGGGCGCTTCGCCGGGCTCCGGCTGCGGCACGTGCGCCAGGCGGAGCAGCACGATGACGCTGACCGCGTAGCTGGCGGCGTCGACGAGCAGGACGGCGGCCGGGCCCGCGGTGCCGTGCCAGAGGGACGCGACGAGGCCGCCGATCGCGGGACCGGCCACGCCGGCGCTGGAGACGGCCACGCTGAGCAGGGCGTTGGCGTCGCCGAGGCGGTCGGCCGGGATCAGCTGGGGGATCAGGGCCTGGAGAGAGGGCGTGAACACGCCTTCGCCGATGCCGGACAGGACGGCGGCCACGGTCATGGCCGGGAGCGTGGCGTGGCCGGTGAGCAGCAGGAGGGCGAAGGCGGCCTGGGCGCCGCAGCGCAGGACGTCCGAGGCGATCATCACCGTGCGGCCGCCGAGCCGGTCCGCGAAGACGCCGCCGAGCAGGAGGAGCAGGACGACGGGGACGATGCGCGCGGCCATGACATAACCGAGGCCGGCGGGGCCGACGCCGGTGTGCAGGACCGCGAAGGCGGTGGCGACCGGAGCCATGGCGGTCCCGACCTTGGAAGTGAGGTAGCCGGTGAAGAACCAGCGGAAGTCGCGGTCGGCGAGAGCGGAGAACATTCGTGACACGGAGGGAGCGTGGCCGCCGGACGGAGGGCGGCTCAATGGTTTTCTGCGCCGAAGTTGAGTCTCTTTGCATTAACTTTGCAGAGAGAGGTTATTGCCGCAGTAAACAGCTGGCTCATCCTGGGGGGATAGACTTCTTCGGTCGTGTTTCAAGGGGAGGTCGTGAAGGGTGTTTACTGCGGCAGAATCAGCTTCCGCGAGCGGGACGCCCATCGCGCCGCCAGTGGAATACGCGGTCGCGGTGGACCGGTTCCTCGCGGAGGCGGGGCTGAGCGCGGCGTCGCAGCGCGTGTACCGGATCGCGTTGACGACGTGGGCGTGGATGCTGGTCGAGCGGGAGTCCCCGGTGGGTGAGTCGCGGCGGGGGGCGGCGGCGCCGGTGGTGCCGCTGGGATTGGTCGACAGCGATGCGGCGCCTTTCCGCTTGGCGGCGGGGTTCGCCGCTCGGGAGACGGCGGTGGGCGCGCGGACGGCCAACCGGGAACTGGCGATCCTCCGCAGCGCTCTGTCGTGGTGGCGCGCCCGGGGGTGGGTGGCGTCGGATCCGACGGTCGGAATTCGAAGGCGGGCGATGTCCGCTGTGGGGGCCGGCGCGGAGCCGTTGAGCGAGGAGCAGGCGCGGGCGGTGCTGCGGCTGCGGGCGCCGTTGCGGGAGCAGGCGCTGTGGCACGCCGTGTACGACAGCGGTGGCGGGATCGAGCGGATCTTGGCGCTGGACGTGTCGGACCTGGATCCCTCCGGCCGTCGTACGCGTCCCGGCGCGGCGGGTCCGGCTCTGCACTGGCGCCCGGCGACGGGACGGTTGCTGGCCCTGCTGGCCGCCGGCCGGCCCTCAGGGCCGCTGTTCCTGACGGACCGGCGCGCGCCGGCGGGGACGCCCGCGAGGAACCGGTGCGCCGTGACGGGACGAGCGCGGCTGTCGTACCGGCGGGCGGCGGAGGTGTTCGGGGAGGCCACGCGGGAGCTGGACGAAGAGGGACGGGGGTGGACGCTGCGGCGCTTGCGGCGGGGATGAGGATCTTGCGATCGGCCGCAGGCGTGATCACAGAGCATTGACGCTGGGGCGGCCGGCCCGGAAGGATGACCTCATGCGCCTCCTGCGTCGGATGCGCGCCGACCTGTCCATGGGCGAGAACCTTGAGCTGTACAGCACGGTTCTGCTCGCGCTCACGCTCGGTGCGCTCGGGGTCTTCGACGTCGTCGGTACCAAAGTCCTGGCCGCCGCCACTTTGGCGACTCTGGCCCTGCTCGCCACCGGAACGCTGACCAGCCGTCGGCGTGTCGAGGACCTGGCCGCGCTCGTCCGCAGCCGGAAGGCCGGCGAACTGTCCGCCGAGGACTTCTTCACCAAGGACAAACCGGGTCTGGGCGAACAGGTCCGGGCCGCCCGCGATATCAGGATCCTCGGCGTCACCTTGTCCCGGACCATCCGCAACCTCGTTGACGAGCTCCAGCACGCCGCCCGCGACGGAGCCGTGATCAAAGTCGTGCTCATCGACGCCCGGACCGACGCCCCGGCCCAGGCCGCGGCCCGCAGCACCATCTCCGACCAGCCCGAGGTCTTCGAGAACCGGCTCCGCCCGACCATCGACCTGCTGATCGAGCTGGCGCGGACCCCGGGTGCCACCGGCCGGGTCGAGGTGCGCTTCCTGCCGTTCGTCCCGGCCTTCGGCCTGGTGCTGCTCGACTCGCAGCGCGCGAACGGCCGCATCTATGTGGACGTCTACTCGCACAAGTCGGCCGGCGGGGACGCGGTCTTCGCGCTCGTGCCGCAGCGCGACGGCCAGTGGTATCCCCATTTCGAGGGCGAGTTCGAGCGGGTCTGGGAGGTCGGCCGGCCGGCGGACGCCTCGGACGGATTCCCGGTGCCGGCCGTGCCGACTGTCTGAAAACTACTGGTCCGGACGGGTGATTCCCCGGCGATCTCCGTCACCTTGGGGTTGACGGTTCGCGACAATTGGGACATAGGGTGGTATGCCCCCAGGGAGGGGCGGGGCGTTCCCCCGGGCGCCGGATCAGTGCCTTTACTGAGGTGGCGGACATGGAGCCTGCTGAGGGTGCGCGGCTGCTTCCGCGTCTCAGGTTCGTGGCGTTGCCGGCCTTCGGGGCGGGTGCCGGTGCCGCGCGCGGTGGTGCCACGGCGCCGGGGACCGAGCGGGCGGCGGGTTCGCGGATCCGGGCACTGGATGGGCTGCGTGCCGTGGCGGTGGTCGCAGTGCTGCTCTACCACGCGGGGATCCCGCGGGTCCGGGGCGGGTTCCTGGGCGTCGACGTCTTCTTCGTGCTGTCCGGCTATCTCATCACCGGCGTGCTGGCTCGGGAGTACATCGCGGCGGGCGCGGTCGCGCTGCGCCGCTTCTACATCCGCCGGGCGCGGCGCCTGCTGCCCGCCCTCTTCACCGTCATCGCAGGGGTCTGTGCCTTTGTGGTGCTATGGCTGCCCGGTGAAGCGGAGGGGTTCCGCGACGACGCCACGGCCTCCCTCCTCTATGTCACCAACTGGTGGTTTGTCGGGAAAGGCCAGTCCTACTTCGGGGGCACCGGGCGGCCGAGTCTGCTCCTGCATCTGTGGTCGTTGGCCGTCGAGGAGCAGTTCTATCTTGTGTGGCCGATGTTCTTGTTGGTCGCCTTGGGCCGAGCGAGCCACGGGGCGACCGTGCATGCCGAGCGAGTCAGCGCTCTGTGGCGAGCCGTCGGATGGGCGACCCTGCTGTCCGCGTGCTCCATCGGGCTCACGACTTTGCTCTACTCGCCGTGGCACGACCCCTCACGGGTCTACTACGGCGCCGACACCCGGGCTTTCGAGTTGCTCATCGGGGTGATCGCCGCCCTCGTCCAGATCGCCCGGGCTGAGCACTGTGAGCTCCGTGAACCCCGTGAGCTCCGTGAACCTCACAAACCCCGTGAACCCCATGGCCGAGTGCAGGCGGTCCGCCGCATCGCCACCGAATCAGCCTCCTTTTTCACCCTGGCCGCCATCCTCTGCGCCTTCACCCTCGTCCCCGCGAATGCCTCGATCCTCTATCCGGCCGGTTTGATCGCCCTGTCCTTGGCCGCGGCCGTCCTCATCAGGACCTTGGTCACGGGCACCGCCGTCGCGGGGCTGCTGGCCTCCCAACCCTTCGTCTGGCTCGGCGAACGCTCCTACGCCCTCTACCTCTGGCACTGGCCGATCTTCGACGTCACCCGCCCCGGCACCGATCTCGCTTGGCCTCCGGACGCCGTCCTCCTCTTGCGGATCGGGCTCTCCGTCCTGCTCGCCGCCCTCACCTACCGCTTCATCGAGACCCCGGTCCGCCACGGGGCCCTCGGCCGCGCCGCTTCGCGAGCCCGCGCCGCCCTGGACGACCGCCGTCCCGCCGTTCCGGTCGCGACCGCCGGAGCCGTGCTCGCCGTCGTCGCCGCGGCCGCCATGCTCACCGACACCCTCCTCGTCACCGCCGCCGCGCATCCGGCCGATGCCCGCGCCGTCGCGGTCGACAGGGGCCCGGCCGCCGCGCTCGCCGGTGCGGCTCAGGACGCGGCCCCGGTACCGAAGCCCCAGCCGCAGCCCCGACCCCACGCCGCCGCTCCCGGCGAGGTCCCCGCGTACCCCACGGCCCTGCCCCCGCCCCCGGCGCACCCGCCGCGCGTCGCCCTCATCGGCGACTCCCAGGGCATGACCCTGGCCCTCAACAGCCCGCCCGACACCTCGGCCTACCTCACCCTCCTCGACGCCACCACCGAAGGCTGCGGTCTTCTCGGAGGCCGCATCAGCAGCAGTGCCGGCGATCGCCGCGACCTGGACGCCGAATGCGGCCACACACTCGCGTCGTGGGCCAAGCGCATCCAGCGCGACCGCGCCGACGACGCGGTGCTGATGATCGGAGCCTGGGATCTGTTCGACGAGAAGGTCGACGGCAAGACGCTCGCGTTCGGCACCCCTGACTGGGACGCCTACTTCACCGACCGCCTCACGGCAGCCGTCACGGCGCTGAAGGCCACCGGCCTGCCTCGCCTCGACCTCGCTCTGTTGCCCTGCTACCGCCCGGTCCGCACTTCAGGGGCCTCCGGCGGGCTGTGGCCGGAGCGCGGTGACGACTCCCGCACCGCGCACGTCAACTCTCTGCTGTCGGCGTACGCGAAGGCTCCGGCACACCACGTCCGCGCCCTGTATCCGCCGCCGGAGTTCTGTCAGGACCCGGTCATCTCCGCCAGCCGTGCCTATCGCTGGGACGGCGTCCACTACTACAAACCGGGCGCCCGGTTGTACCTGCGTACCGCGATCCCGCAGTTGCTTGCTCCGTAAAGTCGAGAAGCGGCGTCTAGCGCTCGTCCTGCGGCGCTATCCCGTGCCGCACCGCCCACAACGCGGCCTGCGTCCGATCCGCCACGCCGAGCTTCATCAGGATGTTGGACACGTGCGTCTTGACCGTCTTCTCGGCCAGCACCAGCGTCCGCGCGATCTCGCGGTTCGCCCGCCCCTGCGCGATCAGCACCAGCACCTCCCGCTCGCGTGCCGTCAGCGGCGCGGCCGGCGGGCCGGGTTCGGCCGTGCCGCCGCCGGACTCCAGCAGCGCGGCGGCCACCTCCGGCTCCAGCAGCACGTGGCCCGCGTGCACCGACCGCACCGCGGTGGCCAGGGCCGCCGGGTCGACGTCCTTGTAGACGTAGCCGCGGGCGCCGGCGCGGATGGCCGGGACGATCATGCGGCGGTCGGTGAAGCTGGTGACCACCAGCACGCGGGCCTTCGAGCCCGCCTCGCGCAGCAGCTCCATCGCGCCCACGCCGTCCACGCCCGGCATGACCAGGTCCAGCAGGATCACGTCCGGGCTCAGCTCGGCGGCCCGCTCGGCGCACTCGGCGCCGTCGGCGGCCTCGCCGACCACCTCGATGCCGTCCTGCAGCTCCAGGAACGTGCGCAGGCCCTGCCGGACCATGCGGTGGTCGTCGGCGATCAGCACTCGGATGTTCGACGCCGTGGTGACGTCAGGCCGCGCGGCCACGGTCCACCTCCAGCCGGATGGTCGTCCCCTGCCCGGGCGCCGAGGCGACGTCCAGGCGCCCGCGCACGGACTTGGCGCGGTCCCGCATCGACACCAGGCCCAGGCTGCGGCCGGCGCGGCGGACCGCGGCCGGGTCGAAGCCGGCGCCGTCGTCGGCCACCTCCAGCAGCGCGCCGCCGCAGGCTCCGGTGCCGGCCGGGCAGTGCTCGGCCAGCTTCACGATGATCGTCGTGGCGCCGGCGTGGCGCAGCGCGTTGTGCAGCGCCTCCTGGGCGACCCGCAGCAGCACCTCCTCGGCGGCCGGCGACAGGGCCTTGACGTCGGCGCCCTCGAACCGGACGCGGGGGCCGCCGGCGGTCAGGTTCACCCGGTCCAGCACCTCCACGTGCTTGCGCAGGGTGACCGCCAGGCCGTCCTCCTCCAGCTCGGCCGGCCGCAGTTCGACCACCACCGAGCGCAGTTCCTCGGCCGCCTCCCGGGCCAGGGCGGCGACCTGGTCCAGTTCGGCGTGGGCCCGCTCCGGGTCGCGCCGCAGGAGGTCGGCGGCGGCCTGGGAGGTCAGGCGCAGGGCGAACAGCTTCTGCGCGACCGCGTCGTGCAGTTCGCGGGCCAGGCGGTTGCGCTCGCGGGTGATCGCCAGCTCGCGCTCGCGCTCGTAGAGGCGGGCGTGGCGCAGGGCGATGGCGGCGTGCCCGGCCAGCACGCCGAGCAGCTCCTCGTCGTCGGCGGTGAAGCCGCCGGGCTTGTTGGCCAGGAAGATCGCGCCGAGGATCTCGTCGTCGTCGCGGATCTGCAGGCCGAGGAAGGCGTCGAGCTGCGGATGGGCCTTGGGCCACCAGCCGAACCGCGGGTCCTCGCGGATGTCGGGGAGCCGCTGGGGCGCCGGGTCCTGGAGCATCACCGCGAGCATGCCGTGCTGCCGGGGCAGCGGCCCGATGGCGGCCCACTGCTCGTCGGAGACGCCGTCGACCAGGAACTGCGCGAAGCTGCCGGCGCCGTCCGGGATGCCCAGGGCCGCGTACTCGGCGCCGATCAGCTCGCGCGCGGTGGCCACGATGGTCTGCAGGACCTCGTCGGTGGCCAGGTGGCGGCTGACCGCGAGCACCGCCGCCGACAAGCGGCGGATGGTGTCCAGCGGATTCTGGGGGGTCATGTCCGCAGGGTATCTCCAAAGATCGCCGGGCCCCATCGGGCCGCGGACCGGCGGGGCCTAGGCCGCTGGTCCTAGGACTAACGGCCCTGACCGATTCCGGTCTCGGGCCCGATCCCCGGCGCCGCCGCGCGGAGCAGGGTGAAGGGCATGAACGACACCACGACGCACAACACCCCGGCCGCGGGCTGGAGCGGCAACCCGGTGGCCGTGATCACCGGCGCCTCGCAGGGCCTGGGCCTGGCCCTGGCGCGGGGGCTGGCCGAGCGCGGCTGGTCCCTGGTCATCGACGCCCGGACTCCGGACAAGCTGGCCGCGGCCGACTACGAGCTGTCGAAGCTGACCACCGTGATCGCCCTCGCCGGCGACGTCACCGACGACGACCACCGCGCCGACCTCGCCGAGGCGGCGGCCGACCTCGGCGGGGCGAGCCTGCTGGTGAACAACGCCTCCGCCCTCGGCGGCTCGCCGATGCCGGCGCTGGCCGCCTTCCCGCTGCCGGACCTGCTGGCCACCTTCGAGGTGAATGTGCTGGCCCCGCTCGCCCTGGCCCAGCTGCTGCTCCCGCAGCTGCGGGAGCACGGCGGCGAGATCGTGAACATCTCCAGCGACGCGGCGGTCGAGCCGTACGCGGGGTGGGGCGGCTACGGCGCGTCCAAGGCGGCGCTGGACCACGCCTCGGCGATCCTCGCCCTGGAGGAGCCGAAGGTGCGGGTGTGGGCGGTCGACCCGGGCGACTTGCGGACCCAGATGCACCAGGACGCCTTCCCGGGCGAGGACATCAGCGACCTGCCGCTGCCGGAGACGGTGGTGCCGGGCTTCCTGCGGCTGATCGACGAGCGGCGGCCCTCGGGCCGTTATCAGGCTTCCGATCTGCTGCCGGCAGCGCCGGCGGCCGTGGCGGACGCGGAGGTGGCCTGAGATGACGGCGGTGCTGTACGAACCGGCGGCCGTGAGGGCGGCCGCCTCGGCGGCGGGTCCGGACAGCCCGCTGGGGGAGGGGTTCCGCGTCGCCTCCGACCTGCTGGCCCGCAAGCCGGCCGAGGCGCGCGGCCTGGACCGGGACGGCGTCCGCCTGCTGGTGGCCCGGGATACCGGGGACGACGATCCCGAGGTGGAGCACAGCGTCTTCTCGGACCTGCCGGACTTCCTGGAGCCGGGCGATCTGCTGGTGGTCAACAACTCCGGCACGCTCCCCGCGGCGCTGGACGCCGAGGTCCCGGACACCGGCGAGCGCCTGGTGCTGCACGTCTCCACCGGGACCCCGGACGCGCCGGAGGCCTGGATCGTCGAGCTGCGCCGGCCGCTGCCGGACGGGGCGACGAAGCCGTTCGCCCTGGACCCCGACTCGGCCGGCCCCGCGAGCCCCGCCCGGCCGGGCCTGCGCCTGCGGGTGACCGGCGGGGCGACGGTGACGTTGCTGCGGCCGTACACCAGCCGCCTCTGGGTGGCACGCCTGGACCTGGGCGAGTCGGTGGCGGCCTACCTGAGCCGCCACGGGCGCGCGATCCGGTACGACTACGTCGACCGCGACTGGCCGATCTCCGCGTACCAGACCGTGTTCGCCGCGGTCCCCGGCAGCGCCGAGATGCCCAGCGCCGCCCGGCCGTTCTCCGCGGAGGTGGTGGCCCGCCTGGTGGCCCTGGGCGTGCACATCGCCCCCATCACCCTGCACACCGGCGTCGCATCGCCCGAGGCCCACGAGAAGCCGTACGCGGAGTGGTACTCGGTGCCGGCGGTGACGGCGGACCTGGTGAACCACGTGCACGCGCACGGCGGTCGCGTGATCGCCGTCGGCACCACCGCGGTCCGCGCCCTGGAGTCGGCGGTCGACGAGGAGGGGACGGTCCACCCGAGCCAGGGGTGGACCGAGTTGATCATCACGCCGGAGCGCGGTGTGCGGGCCGTCGACGGCCTGATCACCGGATTCCACGAGCCGGAGGCGTCGCACCTGCTGATGCTGACGGCGATCGCGGGGCCGCGCCTGCTCCGGGCGAGCTATGACGCGGCGCTGGCGAACCGGTATCTGTGGCACGAGTTCGGGGATGTCAACCTCCTTCTGCGCGCTAGGCGCACCAGGCGCGCCGGCTAGTCGCAAGACGCTGATCATCACGTGCGTGAACGGACACCGAGGGACCACACCGAGATGGCGAAGCTGCGGGAGCAGAATGGCTCCATGTCGTACACCAAGGATCCCCGCGTCGACGCCTACATCGATGCGCTCCCCGCTTGGCAGCAGGCGGTGTGCCATCAGGTCCGGGACCTGGTGCACGCCGCCGACCCGGAGGTCGAGGAGACCGTCAAGCGCACCGTGCAGCCCTACTTCGTGCTGAAGGGCAACATCTGCGCTCTGATGGGGACCAAGGACCACGTCAACGTGTTCCTCTACGACGGCGCGATCGTGCCGGACCCGGAGGGCATCATCACCGCCGGGCACGAGAACAAGACCGCGCGCACCGTCGCCGTGTACGAGGGCGAGGAGTTGCCCGCCGAGCCGCTGGCCGCCATGTTCGCGCAGATCATCGCCAACAACCGGGCCGGCGGGTGGCGGAAGCTGAAGGCGGCCGAGTAAGGGCTCGCAGGGTGCGGGGGAGGGGTCCCCTTGGTGCGGGGCGGCCCGACCGGGAGAATGGGGCTCCATGATCACCCTCGACCTCGCATCGGCGCGGAAGGTCCTCGCCGCGCAGCCGTTCAGCGTCCTGGTGGGCGCCCGTCTCATGGCCTTCGAGCCGGGCCGCGCGGTGCTCGCGCTCGACATCCGGGAGGACCTGAAGCAGCAGAACGGCTTCATGCACGGCGGGGTGCTCGCCTACGCGGCCGACAACGCGATCACCTTCGCGGCCGGGACGAAGCTCGGGGCGGAGGTGCTCACCAGCGGGGTGACGATCAGCTACATGCGGCCCGCTTCGGGCGCCACGCTGGAGGCGGAGGCGAGCGTCACGTACGCCGGGCGGCGGCAGGCGGTGTGCCGGTGCGATCTGGTCGCCGTCAGCGAGGACGGCGCGCGCTCGCTGGTCGCGGTGGCGCAGGGCTCGGTGTTGTCCGTCGCCTGACCGGAGAGCCGCCGGCTGCTCCGCAGATGGAGGAACCCGCCACGCGTCCGTGGCGGGTTCTCGGTTCTTCCCGTTCTAGTTGTTGGGCCGCAGCGTCCAGACGATCGTCATCTCCCCGGTGACGGCCTCGTCGTTGTCACGCTGGATCCGCACGTGGATCGGGAACTCCGGCCGGGTGCCGCCCGCGAGCTCGGCGAGGATCTCCGGGATCGGCCGGCCCAGGGTCGCGGTGGCCGTGACGTCCCCGCGCGCCACCTTCTTGAAGTCGATGGTGGCCGTGGTCGGCAGCGGCGTGGCCTCGGCGGCCAGGTGCCCGAACGCCGCCACGACGACCGCGCCGGAGGCCGACTCGGCCAGCGTGAACATGGCGCCGGCGTGCGGGCCGCCGACGTGGTTGCGGTACTCGGGCTGGTCGCGGAACTTCAGGACGGCGCGCTCGGCCGTCGTCTCCACGTACTCCAGGCCCAGCGTCCCGACCATGGGCACGGCGGCGGTCAGGAACGCGCCGATGTCGAAGGGCTCGGCCTCAGCGGCCGTGGTCTCGCCCGCCCGTCGCCCACCGTCACCTGTTGTCGAGGCGCTGTGCGCCGCTGTCTCATCAACCATGCCGGTGATCCTACTCGCCGGTAACTTCCTCGGCCACCGGCCCCACCGGCCCCACCGGCCCGCCGGCCAGGCCCGCGGTCCACTTCTCCTCGATCCGCCCGAACTTCCACACCGCCAGGGCCACGACCCAGGTCGCGATGAACACGCCGACGATGGCGAAGCCGATGGTGTTCAGGTCGATGCCGCCGACCCAGTCCCAGAACCCGCCGGTCCAGCCCAGCTTGTCGGACAGGATGCCGAGCAGTTCGACCGTGCCGATGATCAGCGCCACCGCCACCGACAGGCCGGTGATGGTGATGTTGTAGAAGACCTTGCGGACCGGCTTGGAGAACGCCCAGCCGTAGGCGAAGTTCATGAACGAGCCGTCGATGGTGTCCAGCAGCGACATGCCGGCGGCGAACAGGATCGGCAGGCACATGATCGCGTACCAGGGCAGGCCGGCCGCGACCGAGGTTCCGGCCAGGACCAGCAGGCTGATCTCGGTGACCGTGTCGAAGCCCAGGCCGAACAGCACGCCGATCGGGTAGATCTGCCATGGCGCCTTCACCGACTCCATGAGTCGGCCCAGGAACCGGTTCATGAAGCCGCGCTTGTTCAGGTGCTCCTCGAGCTCGGCCTCGCTGTAGTCGCCCTTGCGCATCTGCCGGAAGACCTTGATGATCCCGACCAGGATCACCAGGTTGAAGATCGCGATCAGGTACAGGAACGTGCCGGAGACCGTGGTGCCGATGACGCCGCCGACGCTGTGCAGCGTCGAGTTGTCGTCGGACAGCTGCACCCCGACCGCCTTCAGGCCGAGCGAGAGCAGCAGGGTCAGCGTGAACACGATCGTGGAGTGGCCCAGCGAGAACCAGAACCCGACGCTGAGCGGCCGCTTGCCGTCGGCCATCAGCTTGCGGGTGGTGTTGTCGATCGCCGCGATGTGGTCGGCGTCGAAGGCGTGCCGCATGCCCAGGGTGTAGGCGGTGACACCGGTGCCGACGCCGAACAGGCCGCCGCCGACCTTGTAGTGCCCCGGCACCACGACCGCGACCAGCAGGCCCCAGCCGATGGCGTGCAGCAGCGCGATGAAGCCGAACATGCCGCCGACCCGGTACCACTCGGCGGGGGTGAGGCTGGCCCGGAGCCGAGCGAGCCGGGAGGTGCCGGCGGCGCCCGCCGTCGCGCTCGCGGTGGTGGCTGTCATGGCGCGTGGCGCCCCCCTCGGTCGGTGTGCGGTTCTCAGACGCGATTATTTTGCAGTTGCGAAGAGTTTGCAACTAGTCGTTGAGTCGGCGGCCGGTCGCGTACGGTGATGCGACTGGTGTCACGTCCGTTTCCTCCGCATTCACCGAGACGGGGATGGTCTGATGTATTGACAACAGATCAGAATGGACGGCGGGACACCTGGCGGCCACGGGGGCCGGACGGTCCGGAAGGAGTCGACGGAGATGGCCCTGGGTGGAAAACGACTGATCGACTATCCCCGCCGGGGCAGGACGGGGCTGAGGCGCTGGATCCCGTCCTTCCGGCTGGTCGGCGCCGTCCTCCTGTCCTTCGTCATCCTGGTCACCGGCGGAGCCTGGGCGGTCTACGCCTCGATCCCCATCCCGCCGATGAACGAGTCGGTGACGCAGCAGCACCTGACCGTGGTCGACGAGAACGGCGTCGTCCTGGGCCGTCGCGGCCCCGAGATACGCCAGGACGTGCCGCTGTCCAAGGTCCCGGAGCCAGTCCAGAACGCCTTCCTGTCCGCCGAGGACCGCAACTACTGGTCCGAGAGCGCGATCTCGGTCACCGGCACGGCGCGCGCCGTGCTGAACGACCTCGGCGGCGGCGACACCCAGGGCGGCTCGACCATCACGCAGCAGTACGTGAAGAACGCCTACCTGACCGACGAGCGGTCCCTGTCACGCAAGATCAAGGAAGCCGTCATCTCGATGAAGATCTCGGACAAGCAGTCCAAGGCCGAGATCCTGCAGGGCTACCTCAACACCGTCTACTTCGGACGCGGCGCCTCCGGCGTGCAGATGGCCGCCCGCGCCTGGTTCGCCAAGGACATCGACCAGCTCTCGGTCGCCGAGGGCGCCGTGCTGGCCTCGTTGGTGAACGCGCCCTCGTACTTCGAGACGGCGCAGAAGGAACCTCAGGCGATGGCCCGGCTCAAGGCCCGCTGGGGCTACGTGCTGGACGGCATGGTCGCCATGGGCAAGCTGACCAAGGAGCAGCGCGACGCCGCGCGGTTCCCGGCGATCTCGCCCTGGCCGCGGCCCTCCAGCGAGCTCGACGCGCAGTACCCGTACCTGGTCGAGGCGGCGATCGCCGAGGCGCAGGCCAAGACCGGCCTGACCCGCGAGCAGCTGGTCACCGGCGGCTACACGGTCAAGACCACGTTCGACGCCAAGATGCAGGACCAGGCGGCGGCCGCGGTGAAGAGCCAGATCACCGACCAGCTGGATCCGAGCGTGCGCGACGTCGACAAGTACGTGCACACCGCGATCGCCACGGTCGTGCCCGGCGACGGCGCGGTGCGTGTGCTGTACGGCGGCGACGACTACGCCAAGCAGGCCTTCAACGCCTCCTGGCAGGGCACGCTGTCCCCGGGCTCGTCCTTCAAGACCTTCGCCCTGGCGGCCTACCTGCAGGCCGGCGGCACGGTGGACGACGTCTTCGACGGCAACTCGCCGTACCACGTCCCCGGCGGCAACGCCCAGATCCCCAACGAGGGCGGGCAGAGCTACGGCGACGTCTCGGTGCAGTACGCGCTGAACCAGTCGATCAACACCGTGTTCGTCGAGCTGGGCGAGAAGATCGGGATGACCAAGGTCGCCGACGCGGCGCGCGCCGCCGGCATCCCGGTGGACGCCAAGAACCAGAGTGTGCCGGCGCTGCCGCTGGGCGTGGTGTCCACCAACCCCGAGCAGATGGCCGGCGCCTACGCCACCTTCGCCGCGCACGGCCAGCAGGCCGAGCCGTACACGGTGACCAGCGTCGAACAGGGCGGCAAGGCCGTCTACACCCACCAGGTCCAGGCCAAGCCGGCGTTCGGCGCCGACGTCGCCGACCAGGTGACCCGGTCGC
Source organism: Catenulispora subtropica (assembly GCF_039531675.1). NCBI lineage: Bacteria > Bacillati > Actinomycetota > Actinomycetes > Catenulisporales > Catenulisporaceae > Catenulispora > Catenulispora subtropica. The sequence goes on along the minus strand of NZ_BAAAQM010000012.1, from coordinate 118,609 downwards.
TGCAGGACGTGGTGGTGGACGGCTCCGGCGCCGGGGCGGCCCTGGCCGACGGCCGCGACGTGGCCGGCAAGACCGGCACCACCGACCTGCCCGGCGACGGCACCAAGCTCGGGTCGGCGTGGTTCGTCGGCTACACCCCGGGCCTGTCGACCGCGGTGGCGGTGTGGGGGCAGAAGGACGACGGCAGCCTGACCGCGATCAACGGGATGGCCGGCAAGACGGTCGGCGGCGGTGCGCTGGCCGCGCCGCTGTGGTCGGCGTACATGAGCAAGGCGGTGGCCGGGACGCCGGCGCAGTCGTTCACGCTCACCGCGGCGCAGAACCTGCCGCAGGAAATGAACCCGGGGACGTCGACCGAGGGCGCGCCGACGGACCAGAGCACGCAGCAGGACCCGAACCAGGGGCAGACCGACTTGCCGAGCCCGCCGCAGCCGACCGACGGCTCGCAGCCGGGGACGCCGACGTCCACCGGCGGGCAGGGGACGTGGACGCCCGGCGGCGGGCCGTCGGGGTCGGAGTCCACGGGCCCGTCGGCGCCGAGCGGGACGGGGTCGGGAACGTCGACGACGTCCTCGACCGGGCCCAGCGCGCCGGGACCGACGGGGTCTTCGGGCTCGGGGCCGGTTTCGGGCGGGCCGGTGCAGAACCGCGGGCGCGGCTGACGGCCGCCTGCCCGGCGCCTGGCTCTGCGGCGGGGTCGGGCTCTGCGTCGTGGTCGGGCTCTGCGTTGCGATCCGGCTCTGCGTCGTGTCGGGCTGTGCGTTGTGATCCGGGTTCGGGTCCGTGCCGAGCCCGGGTCCTGTGCTGAGCCCGGCCCGTCCGGGGCCGGGGCCGCTACAGGTCGCCGGCTGTCGCCGCGGCCTTCTCCGCCTGCATCCGTTCCATCTCCGCCAGCACGTTCTTCCGCTGACGCTTGCTGAGGCGGTCGATGTACAGGCGCCCGTCCAAGTGGTCGGACTCGTGCTGCAGGCACCGGGCGAAGTAGCCGGTGCCCTCGACGGTGATCGGTTCGCCCTTGAGGTCGACGCCGGAGACCACCGCGTAGTCGGGGCGGGCCAGCTCGTGATGCGGGCCCGGGACGGACAGGCAGCCCTCGGCGGAGTCGTCGAGCTGGCGGCGATCCGGCGGCAGCTCGGCCAGCACCGGGTTGACCACGTGGCCGACGTGCTGCACGCCGTCGTCGTCGTGGCAGTCGTAGACGAACACCCGCAACGGCACGCCGATCTGGTTCGCGGCGAGTCCCACGCCCTCGGCGGCGTACATCGAGGCGAACATGTCGTCGATGAGCGCGGCGAGTTCGTCGTCGAACTTCTCCACCGGGGCGCAGGGGTGGTGCAGCACCGGGTTGCCGACGATGGTGATGGGGCGGGCGGTGCCGCTTCCGGAGTGGCTCATGGCGTTAATCTTACGGGTCGGCGCACTTCAGCCCGTTACTGTGGGTAGATACCCCGGGAACAGGGACGCGGGCGGGCTGGTTACCCCATGGGGGTACAGTTTCAGGCCGAGACGACGGATGGGGAAGCGGGCCATGCACGGGTACACCGACCGCAAGGACGACTACAACAAGCGGCTGCGCCGCATCGAGGGACAGGTGCGCGGCCTGCAGCGGATGGTCGAGGAGGACAAGTACTGCATAGACATCCTCACGCAGATCTCCGCCGTGACCAAGGCCCTGCAGTCGGTCGCGCTCGGCCTGCTGGAGGAGCATGTCGCGCACTGCGTCGCCGACGCGCTGGCCACCGGGGGCCCGGAGGCCGACGCGAAGGTCAAGGAGGCCAACGAGGCCATCGCGCGGCTGGTGCGGTCCTGAGGCGCTTCAGGGCCCTGCGGATGCATAGCGGACGCGGAAACACCGGGGCTGCGGCAGACTGGCGGGTATGACGCAGCAGGCGGACAAGCCCACGCCCACCGGCACCCCCATCGTCGTCAGCGTCCGGGGCGAGGCCACGTTGGAGGCCGATCCGGAGTTGTGCGAGTTCGCGGTCACCGTCACCGCGCGCGCCCGCGACCACCGCGACGCCCTGGAGCAGCTCACGCAGCGCAACAAGGAGCTGCTCGACCAGGTCAAGGCCGAGTACGGTGGCGCGCTGGAGAAGCTGGAGACCGGGCACTTCAGTGTGTACCCGGAGTGGCGCAGCCGGAAGTCGGACAAGATCGGACCGTATCAGGGCTCGGTGCGGGTCCGGATCGTGGTGAAGGACTTCGCGGTCCTCGGCGAGATGGTGACCAAACTCGCCGACGGCGAGGGCCGCTCGGTCGACGGCCCGTACTGGAGCCTGCGGCGCGATTCGGACGTGTACCGCCGCGCCCGCAACGAGGCCGTCGGCGAGGCGGTGCGCCGGGCCCACGAGTACGCCGAGGCGGTGGGCTCGACGCTGATCGAGCTGCTGGAGCTGGCGGACACCGGGATGTCCTCCAGCGGCGCGCCGCAGGGGCGCGCGATGTACGCGATGGCGGCGGCACCCGGCGGATCCTCCTACGCCGGGCCTCCCGCGCTGGATCTGGAGCCGCAGCGGCAGACCGTGTCCGCGGCGGTCGAGGCGCGGTTCTCGGGGACGCAGCCGGCGCGGTTGTAGTGCGCTGAGGCCCAGGTCACACGGGAATCTTCCGCTTCTGCTCCGTGTTGTCCCGGCCATGCGCATCGAGATCTGGGCCGACATCGCCAACCCGTGGACCCATGTCGCCGCCGAGCGTCTGCGCGTCGCCCTGGCGGCCCGGCAGAGCTCGGCGGTCGAAGCCGTCTGGCGCCCTCTGATCGCCGATCCCACCGATCCCGAGGCTCCGCGCGAAGCCCTGCGCCTGCTCGTCCTGGCCGAGGAGCACGGTGGCCACGCGCTGCAGGGCCGGGTCGTCCACGAGCTGCTGGCCTCGCACGACCTCCGCGACGCCGCCGAGCTCGCGGCCGTCGCGGTCCGGGCCGGGTTCCCCGAGGGCGGGCGCCTGCTCGCCTCGGGCGCCGGCCGGGAGCGCCTGCGCGACCTGCTGCTGATCGGCAAGGCGCGCGGGATCGGCGTGTCGCCGACCCTCGCGGTCGGTGACCGGCAGCTGGAGTTCGCGCTGTCGGCGGCGGCGATCACCGAGTTCCTCGACTCCTGCGCGTCGGCCGCGCCGGCGCGGGCGCTGCCCGAGGAGGTCGAGCGCCTGCGCTGGGCCGACACCCTGGTCGGCGTCGGCGACCCGCTGGGCGCGCTGGTCCTGCTGGAGCCGCTGCTGGCCGAGCACGGTCAGGATCCGAACATCCGGCGGGTGGCGGCCGCGGCCTACTTCGGCTCGGCGCAGCTGGGGCGGGCCCGCGCGGTGCTGGAGGAGATGCTCGCCGAACACCCGGACGACTCCTACGCCCGGGTGATGCTCGGCAAGACGCTCAAGCGTCTGGGCCGGGGCGCCGAGGCCGAGACGCATCTGCGAATGGCCGCGGCGATGACGCCGGAATACGCGTAGGGCCGCTCGCGCGAGCGCGCATGAAGCGGGGTTTCACCGCGCTTCGACGGCGGGTCGTCACGATGACCCGCCGTCGTCGGCGTATCCGGCCGCGCGCCGGGGGCGCCTATGGCGGAACCCTCCAGATCCGACACGAGCGGCTTGGGGCTTCCGTGACCGGAGCGCCGTAGGTCAGCGCGCAAGGATCGTAGGGAGCAAGCCGTCCCCGAGACAAGGAGCGCCCGCGTGCCCGGTTCCCGGATCGTGGCCCTCGGCCACAGCCAGCCCGACCGCGTCGTGACCAACACCGACCTGGCGCAGCTGGTCGAGACCAGCGACGAGTGGATCACGTCCCGCGTGGGCATCCGCACCCGCCGGATCGCCGACCCCGGCCAGACCGTCGACGAGTTCGCCGCCGCCGCGGCCGCCAAGGCGCTGGCCGGGGCCGGGGTCGAACCCGTGCAGGTGGACCTGGTGCTGGTCGCCACCAGCACCGCCGGCGCGGCCAGCCCGAACACCGCCGCCCGGGTCGCCGCCCGGCTCGGCATGGCGGCCCCGGCCACCATCGACGTCAACGTGGTCTGCTCCGGGTTCACCCACGCCCTCGCCCTGGCCGACCAGGCGATCCGCTGCGGGCAGGCCGCCACCGCGCTGGTGATCGGCGCCGACTTCATGAGCGCGGTCACCGACTGGACCGACCGCTCGACCGCGGTGCTGGTCGGCGACGGCGCCGGCGCGGCCGTCGTGACCGCCGACGAGCGGCCCGGCATCAGCCCGGTGCTCTGGGGCTCGGTGCCCGAACAGGGCCGCGCGGTGGTGATCGAGGGCAGCCCGAACCGGTTCTCCCAGCAGGGACAGGCCGTGTTCCGCTGGACCACCACGGCGCTGCCGGCGGTGGCGCGCCAGGTCTGCGAGCGGGCCGGGGTGACCCCGGAGGACCTGGCCGGCGTGGTGTTCCATCAGGCCAACCTGCGGATCATCGAACCGCTGGCGGCCCGGCTCGGCGCGGTGAACGCCGTCGTGGCCAAGGACGTGGTGGACTCGGGCAACACCTCGGCGGCGTCGATCCCGATAGCGCTGGCGAAGCTGGTGGAGCGCAGGGAGATCCCCGCCGGGGCGCCGGTGCTGCTGTTCGCCTTCGGCGGGAACCTCTCCTACGCGGGGCAGGTCATCGCCTGCCCGTAGTGGTGTTCTCGGCCGGCTACTTCGACGTGTAGGTCACGAAGAAGTCGGTCGGCCCCGGAGCCCCGGCGCCGGTGAAACAGTCCACTGAACGGATCTGCAGCGTGCCGCCGGAGTTGAACCACGGCGGCCCGCCGCCGGGCTCACCGAGCCGGCAGAAGCCGGGGCCGCCGCCGAAGGCGGTGACGTTCGCCTCGGAGTACGGCGTGGCCGTGACCCCGATGCCGGGCATCAGGACCGTGATCCCGAACGGCGGCACCCCCGCGCTGGTCACCGTGGTCCAGGACGTGACGCTGTCGAAGTCGGTCAGCGGAGGCGCCCCGGCATGCTGCCAGAAGTAGCCCCAGCCGAACGGGCTCAGGCCGCGCAGGTCAAGCTTGTACTGGTACGTCAGGGTCCACCGGGTGTCGGCCGGCGCGCCGCTGACGGCGTCGAAGCACAACACGGTCGGCAGCTGCGTGCCACCCGCGTTCACCCAGGCGCCCACCTTGCAGCGGGCCGGCGCCCCCGAAGCCTGGATCTGTCCGGTGACCTGCAGGTCACCGCCGATCGTCGTCCCGGTCGGCCCGACTCCGGGCAGCTTGATCTGCCACACTCCGACGCCCATGTGACCGACGGACAGCGGCGCCCCGACCGAGTCGAACTGGGAGAGCAGCCCCGCCGCGCCATCAGACTGCGCGTACGCCAGGTCCGGCGTCGGCGCCCCGGCGAACGTGGCGGAGACCCAATTGATGGAGAAGCCGGTCGAGAACGGCGAGACGGTCCCGGCGCCCTGCACCCAGCAGCTCACCTTGACCATCTCGTCCGGCCCGGACACGAAGTACTGGTCCGGCTCACACCACGCCGGCGGCTGCGGCCCCGGATTCCCGGTCTTGGCGACGGCCGTGACGTGCACGACCCCCTGCGGCGCCGCGACGTTGGGGAACCGGACGAGATAGCTGCCCCCGCTCCCCGACACCTGCCCCACCGTGCCGGCACTGGTGATCGAGTCGGTGAGCGGCCCCGGCAGGGGACCGGCCGGGTCCAGGTAGCCGTACCCCCAGACGTCGGGCAGCGCGGCGTGCGCCGCCTTGACCGGCAGGAAGGCCGACACCACGCCCGCGACCAGCGCGAACAGTGTCAGCAGGATTCTGAAGCGGCGCGGCGGACGGCCCAGATCGGCGCGCGCTGATGCGGTGGCTGACATCACGATCCCTCCCGAGCGGCCGGCGTCCCGCGCCGGCCGAAGACTGATGAGCCTGGCTGTCAGAATGCTGCGACGCGCCGGGCTCGGGAAGGCGGGGAAACCTGGCGTCGGACAGTTCGGCGTGATTCAGTCAGTCCCACCAGAAAGACCACGCCGTCGCACCCCTGAGCGATGCGGCGTGCTCCTCGAACTCGAGGCTGTCGACGGGCACCGGCCAGAGCCCCGATCTCCCGTGCTCGGCTCGCAGCCGAGCCACCGACTCCGGGTCGGGGCTTCGTGGCTCAGCCAGATCGGCGGGCCGCCCCGTCCGACACCAGCCGCCCGGGCGGCGGGTCCAGGCCGTCCAGTTCGGTGATCACAAAGGCCTCCCACCCATGATCGTCCCGTCCGGCGCCTGCGTCAGCGCGGCCTGCCACGCCGACAACTCCGCCTCGCCGAACGCGGCCCAGTCCGGCACCTGCCGGACCTGTGCTTGGCCGATGCGGCGGGACAGGGCGACCACCGCGTGGCCGGCGGGGCGGCGGACGGCGTCGTAGCGCCGTGCGAGGCCGTCGAGGCCGTCGAGGCCGGCGACGTCAGTGGCGTCAGGGGTCTGGCGCCAGAGGTCGGCGAGGGCGGCGGCGTCCTGGAGGGCTTTCAGGGCTCCGGCCGCCGCGTGCGGGCGGCTGACCGCGCCCGAGTCGCCGATCAGCAGGAGGCGGCCCTGGGCGAATGCGGGCGCCTGGAGGTCGTACATCGGCTGGATGAACACGTCTTCGCGGGCTGTGGTGCGCACCGCGTCGGCCCAGAAGGGCGGTAGCTGGGTGCTGATCAGGGTTTCCAGGTGATCGAGCAGCGACTCCGACACCGCGCCGGGTGGGAGGCTGGTGGCTGTGGTGAAGTCGGGGGTCAGCTCTGGCGGGACTGTGGAGAACAGGGCCCAGTTCAGCCGGGTGCCGCCGTCCTCGTCGGCCGGGATGGGGTACGCGATCAGGTGCCCTGTGGCGATACCGACCGTGAAGAACGCCTCCTCGGGCAGCCCCTTGATCCGGTTCATGTCGCCGAGGCCGCGCCAGCACAGGTAGCCGGCGTACTCCGGGGTGATCCCCGGGAACATGGCCTCGCGGACCACCGAACGGTAGCCGTCGGCGCCCAGGACCAGGTCGAAGGACTCCGAGCCGCCGTCGGCCAGGGTCAGCTCGGCGCCCGACGGTGTCGGCTTCACCTCGACGATCCGTGTGTCCGGACGGTACTCGACGCGCTCCGGAAGCCGTTCGCGCAGGTAGCGGTACAACTGGCCCCAGTTGTGGCTGGTGAACGGGAAGGGGTGCGCCGCGAGCGGTTTCCCCATCGCGGGCACCTCGGCGGCGCCCTCCCGCGTGTACCACCTGCGCGACTCGGCGTGGAAGCCCGGCAGGGAGGCGTCCAGGAAGCCGGCGGCGGCGAGTTCGGCGAAACGGTCGCGGTGGATGGCGATGCCGGCGCCGCGGTCGCGCAGGGCCCCGGCCGAGCGTTCGAACACGACCACCGACGCCTGCGGCGCCGCCTCGGCCGCCGCCAGCGCCCCCGCGCATCCCGCGATGCTCCCGCCGACGACCGCGATCCGCGCGGCACGCGTCATGGCATCCTCCTGGTTCCCCGTGTCCCCGTTGTTCCCCGTATCCGTACCTCGCCGCGGACTCCGCGAAAACTCAGGAATCTTCTTAGCCCGGCTCAGTCCGGCTTATTCGGGCTCAGTCCGGCAGCGTCGCCAGTTCCTGGATCTCCACGTTCGCCAGCGCCGTGCCGTCGGTCTGCACGCGCCGCAGGTACCACTTCTGGATCGGCGCGTGCGTCGCCGTCGCCAGCTGCCACGCCCCGCGCGGGCTGTCGATCCGGCCCAGCGCCCCGATCGCCGCGTTGATGGCCTCGGCCCCCGCCTGCGGCCCGGCCTTGGCCGCCGCCTCGTCCAGCAGCGCCGCGGCGTCGTAGCCGGTCAGCGCGTACACGCTGGGCTGCTGGCCGTCGTGTCCGGCCGACCAGGCCGCCACGAACGCGCGGTTGCCGGCGGTGTCGACGTCGGGGGAGTAGTCCAGCACCGAGGTGATGTCGGCCGCGGCGGGCCCCTCCTGTTTGAGCAGTGGGCCGTCGGTGACGAACCCGGCGGCGAACAGAGGCACGTTCCGTACCTCCGACTTCGCGTACTGCTGCACGAACCGCACCGCCTCCTGCCCGGTGAAAGAGCAGTACACGGCCTTGGCCCCGGAAGCCTTGATCGCGGTCAGGTAGGGGGAGAAGTCGGCGGTGTCCGAGGGCGAGGTGAACTCCGCCCGGCCCGACTCGTTGGCCAGCTTTCCGCCGAGAGAGGCGTAGTAGTCGGTGAAGCCCCGGATCTGCTCCCACCCTCCGGGGTAGTTGCCGCCGATCGCGTATACGGGACCTTTTATGTGCGCGTATATATACGGTGCGATAGCGGTGCCCGGGTCGGTGGACATGAAGGCGACGTTCCACACGTACCGGATGTCGTTCATGTCCGGGCGCGCCACCACGCCGACCAGCGGCACGTGCGCCGAGTTCGCCATCGGCGCCACGGCCTGGAACCCCATGCCCCCGATCGGGCCGACGATCGCCTGGGCGCCGCCGTGCAGCAGCCCCTGCAGGCCGGCGGCGGCGTCCCCGGCGCCCCTGCCCTCGTCGGCGGAGTTCACCGTCGCCGGCCGGCCGCCGAGCCGGTCGCCGTGCCGGGTGAGGTAGAGCTGGAACCCGTCGCGCACGTCCGCGCCGATCGAGCCGTACATGCCCGAGGAGCTCAGCAGCAGTCCGACCACGAGCGGTTTCGCGCCGGCCTTCGCCTCCGCACCGGAGCCGCCGCCCGCGCCGCCGCCGGCGCCCCCGCCCCCGCCGCCGCCCCATCCGCCTCCGCCGCACCCGGCCGCCGCGGCGGCGGTCGCGGCCATCGCCAGCGCGGCGAAGGCCCGTCGCCGTCGTCGCCGGCCGGGAGCCGCCGCCATCACCGCCCCGCCATCAGTTCACCAGGCCGTCGGGCTCGTCCCCGCGCATCCGCTGCTGCGTGATCGCGTGCTCCAGCAGCGCCACCAGCACGCCCTTGGCCGACTCCCGGAGCCGGGCGTCACAGATCAGCAGCGGTGTGTCGTCCTCCAGCGCGAGCGCCTGGCGCAGTTCCTCGTGCCCGTACTGCTGCGCGCCGTCGAACTGGTTCACGGCGATCACGTGCGGGATCCGCCGGTCCTCGAAGAAGTCGATGACCGCGAACGCGTCGCCGAGCCGGCGCACGTCGGCCAGCACCACCGCGCCCAGCGCCCCGCGCGAGAGCTCCTCCCAGAAGAACCAGAAGCGCTCCTGCCCCGGCGTGCCGAACAGGTACAGGATCAGGTCCTCGGCGATGGTGATGCGGCCGAAGTCCATCGCCACCGTGGTGCTGCGCTTGGCCGGGATCAGGTGCACGTCGTCCAGCCCCAGCCCGGCCTGCGTCATCTCGGCCTCGGTGGTCAGCGGCTGGATCTCCGAGACCGCGCCGACCAGCGTCGTCTTCCCGACGCCGAAACCGCCGGCCACCACGATCTTCGCGGCCACCGTGGGCGCGCTCGCCATCAGCGTCCCCCGGCGGCGCCGCCGGGCACCTCGGACAGCTCGGACAGCATCCGGGCCCGGGCCGCCGGCGTCAGCGTCGCGCCCACCTGGTTGATCAGCTCGGCCATCGCGTACGAGACCTGGCCGATGTCGCACTCGCGCTCGGCGTAGACCAGCAGCGAGGCGCCGTCGCTGACCGCCATCGAGAACAGGAAACCGTCGCCGAGCTCGGTCAGGTTGCTGCGCACCGGCGCCGACTCCAGCAGCCGCGCGGCCCCGGCCAGCAGGCTGACCAGCCCGGCGGCCACCGCCGCCAGCTGGTCGGCCTGGTCCTCGGCCAGGTCCGGGGAGGCGGCCACCACGATCCCGTCGGCGGAGACCGCCAGGGCGTGCACCACCCCCGGGACGCGCTGCGCGAAGTCGTTGAGCAGCCAGTCGAGGCTCCCCTGCTGGTCGGCCTGCTGGTCGGTTGCGGTTTCGCTCATGGGGCGGTGTCCTGGGGTTAGGGAATGGGAGGGTACTGCGATGCTGCTACGGCTTCGGCCCGCCGCGGCCGGTCAGCCCGCGCGCGTAGGCGGCCATGGTGGCCGCGACGCGCTCGGGGTCGCGGTCGGCGGGGGCCTTGGTCTCGGTCGGGTCGGGGTCCTGCGGTGCGGCGGCGCCGCGGCGGGCCTCCTTGGGGAGCTTGGTCTGCGGCACGCGGACCGGGAGGCCGTTCAGGGTCGTCGGGGTGGTCGCGGTCGCCGGGGTGGTCGCGGCCGTCACGGCCGCCGGCGTTCCGGCCGCCGGCTGATCGGCGCCGTTCACAGCCGCCGGACGGTCGTCCGGCGCCCGGAACTCCGACAGCCTCGAAGCCAGGGCGGTGTAGGCGGGGGCCGGGCGGCCGATGTCGGCGGGTGGGCGGTACTCCGCCAGTTCCGTCTCCGGGAACGGCAGCTCCGGCCAGTCCGCGGCATCGGGTTCCGCGACGGGCTCGCCGAGTGCCGACAACGGAGCGGCGTCCTTGATCCCCCCGGTGGCCCCGTGCACCCGGCCGATGGTAGCCCCGGGCGTGTCGGAATCCTGTGAAGCCTCCGGGGCCACCACCGTCAGCGGCAGGGCCACCTCGGCCACCGTCCCGCCGCCGGGCCGGGCCCGCAGCTCGACCTCGATGCCGTACCAGGCGGCCAGGTGCGCCACCACGGTCAGGCCCATGGCCCGCACCGTCTCGCTGTCCACCTGCCGCGGCGCTGCCAGCCTCGCGTTCAGCTCCGCGCGCCGCGCCGGGGTCATCCCGATGCCGCGGTCGGCGATCTGGACGATCACCCGGTCGGTCATCCGGCGTGCGCCGACCGTGACCCGGCTGCCGGGCGCGGAGTACGTCGTGGCGTTGTCCAGCAGTTCCGCGCACAGGTGCACCAGGTGGTCCACGGCCTGCGGCGCGATGACGATCCCGGACTCGACCGACTCCAGGTCCACGCGCGTGTACCGCTCGATCCGGCCCAGGGCGGCGCGGGCCACGTCCAGCAGCGGCACGCCGCGGTCGCGGACGCGGGCCGTCCCCTCGCCGCCGAGCACCAGCAGGCTCTCGTTGTTCCGCGTCATCCGCGCGGCCAGGTGGTCGAGCACGAACAGCCGGGCCAGCCGGTCGGGATCCTGTTCGGCGCGTTCGGCCCGGTCGAGTTCGCTGGTCAGCGCGCCGGTCAGGCGCTCGCCGCGGCGGGCCAGCGCCACGAACGTGGCGCCCACGCCGGCGCGCAGCAGCACTTGTTCGGCGGCGGTGCGGATGGCTTCGCGGTGTACCGAGTTGAAGGCCCGGGCCACGGCGGCCAGCTCGTCTTTGGCGTCGTCGGGCCGGATGGGGTCGCGGCGGCGGCCGCCGAACGTGCGCCCGCCCAGCGTCAGCGCGTCCCCGGCCTGGTCCGCGAACTCCTCGGGGCTGCGGCCGGTCAGCGACTCGGTGGCGCGCAGCTCCTCGACCGCGGCCGGCAGCCGCTCGAAGGCCACGGCGTGCGCCGCGTCCCGCAGCTGCCGCAGGCCCCGGATCATCGGCCGGCCCAGCCGCAGGCTGATCATCACCACCAGCAGCGCGGTGCCCGCGACCGCCGCGGCCTCGGCCTCGGCGGTGCGCCGGGCGTGGTCCCGCAGCTGCGCGATCGCGGTCAGGGTGGTGAGGTCCAGGTTCTCGCGCACCTCGTCGAGGGCGTCGCGGCGGGTGCTCATGGAGCGGGCCCACACGCCCTTGTCGATCTTCAGCGTGTCGCCGGCGCCCAGCCGCGACACCTGGTCCTCGTACTGTCCGGCGGTCAGGATGTCCGGGCTGGTCATGGCCTCGTCCGGGCGCTCGTGCCACTCGGCCGGCGCCTGGATGTCGAAGGTCTCCATGGCGTCGCCGTAGCCCTGGCGGTCGCGCGCGATCGCCGCCACCGCGGCCGGGGTCAGCGGCTGCCCGGTCGCCGAGCGCAGCACGTCGGTCTCCTCCAGGCCGGTGGACTCGGCGGCCTGGTACAGCAGGTTCGCGGCGTGGATCTTGGTGGCGATCTGCTGCGGGGCGCTGCCGGCGGTGGTCACCGCCTCCCGGAAGGCGGCCAGGTCGGCGATCGCGATCCGGTACTGGAACGCCACCGCGGACAGCGCCGGGGCGGACTGCGACCGGACCTGCGCGCGCAGCGTCGACAGCTGGGTCAGCTCCTGGTCGATCCGGGCCAGCAGGTCCCGCGTGACCTGCGGGGTGTGCGGCAGCGCGCGCACCTGCCGGCGGTAGTCGGCGATCGCGGCGTCGGTCTGGGCTATCTGGGCCTCGACGTCGGAGGTGGGCCGCGGGTCCGGGCCGGTGAGCAGCAACGCCATCATCGTGCGCTCGTCCTGCAGCTCGCAGATCAGCTGCCCGGCGGCGGTGGCGGTGTGCATCAGGGACCACAGGTGCTCGCCGCGCATCGTCTCACCCGCCGACGCGGTGAGCGCGACGGCGCCGAAGCCCGACACCGCGGCCAGCGGGACGGCGACCAGGACGCCGAGCCTGCGCGTGATCCTCAAAACGGCCCCTCGCGAAAGGCTGACAGGGTACTTGCGTGGCGCATCATTCCGGTGGTGCAAGGGGGGTGCGCTCATCCAAGCGGCAGTGAGGGACCTGAGTCAAGCCTCGAACAGACTCGGCTTGCCGAGCCGGCCCCGGGCGCGCCGAAAACGGGTGGCCGCCCGCGCGCGGGCCGGTCTACCGTGCGATCATGCGCCACCTCCCCGAGCCGGATCCCGGCATCCCCGACACGCGTTCGGCGACCCGGTTCCTGTTCTGGCTGGTCCGGAAGCAGTGGACGTCGATGACCCTCGGGGCGTTCTGGGGCGTGGTCTGGATGGTCAGCCAGGCGCTGATGCCGGCCGCGATCGGCAAGACCATCGACGCCGGGGTCACCGCGAAGGACCCCGGCGACCTGTGGCGCTGGTCGGCGGTGGTGCTGGTGCTGGGCTGCCTGACCGGCGTGGCCGGCGTGCTGCGGCACCGCTGCGCGGTCACCAACTGGCTCACCGCCGCCTACCGCACCGTGCAGCTCACCGCGCGCCGGGCCACCGAGCTCGGCGCCACCCTGCCCAGCCGGATCGCCACCGGCGACGTGGTGGCGATCGGCACCGCCGACACCTCCAGCATCGGCGGCACGATGGATGTCTCGGCGCGGTTCACCGGCGCGATCGTGTCGATCGTCGTGGTGGCCGTGCTGCTGCTGGCCGCCGACGTCCGGATCGGCCTGACGGTGCTGATCGGCGTGCCGGTGATCACGGCCTTGGTCGGGCCGCTGTTGAAGCCGATGCACCGCCGCCAGAGCGAGGTGCGCGCGCTCCAGGGCCGGCTGACCGGGCGGGCCAACGACATCGTGGCCGGCCTGCGGGTGCTGCGCGGCATCGGCGGCGAGCCGGAGTTCGCCGAGCGGTACCGCGCCGAGTCCCAGCGGCTGCGCTCGGCCGGAGTCCGGGTGGCGCGCGTGGAGTCGCTGCTGGAGTCGGCGCAGGTGCTGCTGCCCGGGCTGTTCGTGGTCGGCGTGACGTGGCTGGCGGCCCGGCTGGCGATCTCCGGCGACATCACCACCGGGCAGCTGGTGGCCTTCTACGGCTACGCCGCGTTCCTGGTGATCCCGCTGCGCACCATCACCGAGGCGTGGGGGCGGTTCCTGCGGGCGCACGTGGCGGCCACCAAGGTGGTCTCGGTGCTCGGGCTGAGCAACCCGCTGAACGAGGGCGCCGCCGCCGAGGCGGCCGACGACGCCGAGGGATCGGGCGCGCTGGCCGACGCGCACTCCGGCGTGTCCTTCGCGCCCGGCGGCTTCACCGCGGTGGCCGCCACCGACCCGGCCGAGGCGATCGAGCTCGCCGACCGCCTGGGCCGCTACCGGCCCGCCGACGGCGTCACGCTGGACGGCGTGCCCGTCGACAAGCTGCCGCTGACCCGGCTGCGGCGGCGGGTGCTGGTGGCCGACAACGAGGCGCGGCTGTTCGCCGGACGGCTGGCCGACGAGCTGGCCCCGCCGGCCGCCGGCGGGGGCGTCACGCCGGCCGACCTCACCGCGGCCCTGCACACCGCCGCCGCCGAGGACATCCTCGACGCCCTTCCCGAGGGCCTGGACGCCGAGGTCACCGAGCGCGGCCGCTCCTTCTCCGGCGGCCAGCAGCAGCGGCTGCGCCTGGCGCGCGCCCTGCTCGCGGACCCCGAGGTGCTGCTCCTGGTCGAGCCGACCAGCGCGGTCGACGCGCACACCGAGGCCCGCATCGCCGACCGGCTGGCCGCGGCCCGGGCCGGCCGCACCACCGTCGTGTTCACCACCAGCCCGCTGATGCTGGACCGCGCCGAACACGTGGTCTTCCTCGCCGACGGCCGCGCCGTGGCCGAGGGGCGGCACCGCGAGCTGCTGGCGACCGTGCCCGCCTACCGGGCCACCGTGGCCAGGGAAGAGGACTGACATGGCTGCGGCACCCCCACCTCCGGCGACCCCCACGGCCGGCCGGCAGGCGCTGCCGGTGGCCGCGTACCCCGACGTGCGCCGGTACGCCGCGCAGGTCGCCCGCCGCCGGGGCCGCGACCTCGGGCTGACCGTCGGCCTGTTCGCGCTCGCCGCGGTGGCCGGACTGTTCGGCCCGCGGCTGCTCGGCGCGCTGATCGACAGCGTGCAGCACGGCACCACCGCCGGGCACGTCGACGCCGTCGTCGGGCTCATCGCCCTGTTCCTGGTGGTCCAGACGGTGCTGACCCGGTACGCCAAGCTGGCCGCCGGCAAGTTCGGCGAGGGAGTGCTGGCCGAGCTGCGCGAGAACTTCGTCGCCCGGGTGCTGGAGCTGCCGCTGTCGGTGGTGGAGCGGGCCGGCAGCGGCGACCTGCTGTCCCGGTCCTCGCGCGACGTGGACTCGCTGAGCCAGGCCGCGCGCTTCGGCGTGCCGACCACCTTGGTCGCGATCGTCACCACCGTGCTGACGCTGGTCGCGCTGGCCCTGGTGACGCCGTGGGCGATGCTGCCGCTGCTGGTGATCGTGCCGCCGATCTGGGTGGTGTTCCGCTGGTACATCAAGCGCGCGCCGGCCGGCTACCTGGCCGAGAGCGCGCGCTACGCGGACATGACCGACGGGCTGACCGAGACCGTCGACGGCGCGCGCACCGTCGAGGCGCTGGGCCTGCACCGGCGGCGCATCGAGCGCACCGACGAGGACATCCGGCGCCAGTTCGCCGCCGAGCGGTACACGCTGTACCTGCGCTGCGTGTTCTGGCCGACCGCGGAGTCCTGCTACATCCTGCCGGTGGCGCTGACGCTGCTGCTGGGCGGGCTGGGCTACGTCCACGGCTGGTTCACCCTGGGCCAGGTCACCGCCGCCACCATCTACACGCAGCAGATCATGGGGCCGATCGACGAGATGCTGGCCTGGGCCGACCAGCTCCAGGTGGGCGGCGCCTCGCTGGCGCGGCTGCTGGGCGTGGCCGGCGTGCCGGCCGACCGCGAGGCCTCCGGCGAGCAGCCCGACGGCGAGGACCTGCGGGCCACGGATGTGCGGTACTCGTACATCCCCGGCCGCGAGGTCCTGCACGGCGTGGACCTGTCGCTGCGCGCGGGCGAGCGCCTGGCGATGGTCGGCCCCTCAGGCGCCGGCAAGTCGACCCTGGGCCGCCTGCTGGCCGGCATCCACGGGCCCACCGAGGGCTCGGTCGCGGTCGGCGGCGTCCCGCTCGTCGAACTGCCGCTGGGCGACCTGCGCGGCCAGGTGGCGCTGGTGAACCAGGAACACCACGTCTTCGCCGGCACGGTGCGCGAGAACGTGGTGCTGCCGCGCCCGGACGCCACCGACACCCAGGTCCGCGACGCCCTCGCCGCGGTCGACGCCCTGGCCTGGGTCGACGCTCTGCCCGACGGGCTGCGCACGGCGGTCGGCGCCGAGGGCCACACCCTGTCCCCGGCCCAGGCGCAGCAACTGGCGCTGGCCCGCCTGGTCCTGGCCGACCCGCACACCCTGGTCCTGGACGAGGCGACCTCGCTCATCGACCCCCGCGCGGCCCGGAACCTGGAACGCTCCCTGGCCGCGGTGCTCGACGGCCGCACGGTGATCGCCATCGCGCACCGCCTGCACACCGCCCACGACGCGGACCGGGTCGCGGTGGTCGAGGACGGCGTGATCGCCGAACTCGGCAGCCACGAGGAACTGGTGGCGACCGGCGGCGCCTACGCCGGGCTGTGGGAGTCCTGGCACGGACGCGGGGCGGCCGCGGTCGAGCAGCGGTAGGCCACAGCAGGTCACAGCAGGTCACAGCAGGTCACAGACCGCCGGTCGTCGCCCGCACCGCACCCCGCGTGAACTCGATGCCGCCGAGGAAGTCGGTGCTGTCGCCGAACTGGTCGACGGCACCGACCGGCGGCAGGGCCCGGACCTCGGGGTCCGCGATGCCCGCGAACAGCGCGCCGGCGAAGCGGTCGGCCCCGATCACCCGGAAGGGCCGGTCGAAGTAGAGCCGCACCGTCGGATCGATCGTCTCGGTCAGACCGAGGCCGTTGTGCAGGTCCGCGACCTGCTCGTAGGCGCGCGCCAAATGCTCCTCGCGCGTCCTCCAGTCGGTCGCGGCCAGCGTCCCGGCGAGGTGCGGTGTGAGCTCCCTGTGCCCGAACGCGGACCCGAGCCATTTGCTGTAAGGCGGGTACCGCCGCTCCATCAGCAGGACCAACCGCATCAGGTCCCGGACCAGCCGCGCGGCCACCACCGCCGATCCGAGCTCGTCCCCGACCTCCCCGCAGCGTCCGACGAAGGCCTCCTCCTGCGAGATCCGCTTCCACTGGCAGCCGAGCACATACAGCCACACGTCCCGCGGATACCAAGCCAGGCGCTCGCGGTCCTCCTCCAGCCGCCCGAGCCCGTCGTGGAACACCGCGCCCGCCGTGATCTCCGCCAGCCGCTGCGTCGGCGCCGCCAACCAGTCGACGGTCGTCACCCCCGCCGACGGCGTGAACCCCAGCATCCCGGTCATCCAGCCGTCGATGTCCGCGATCTCGACCAGCGTCGGGTAGCCGAGGAACACTTCCGGGAGCTGACGGGCGATCCGCTCCCCGTTCCGCGCCACCTCGTCCGGCGCCAGGAACAGCTGCAGACGCGCGCCCCAGTCATGGTCCGTGGACCGCGTCGTGTCGAAGCCCAGCACCTCCGATCCCGGGCCCAGCCGCGCGGCGGAATGCGCGACTCCTTCCAGGGCCGGCAGTACAGCCTCCTGATAGAACCGCCGGGACAACTCCAGCCCCGTGACGAACCCGCTCACACTCCCACCCCTTGAAACGTCTTGCGATAAGCCTGCGGCGACACCCCGACCGACGCCCGCAGATGCTGCCGCATCGACGTCGCGGTCCCGAACCCGGCGCGCTCGGCGACCCGGTCGATCGGCAGGTCCGTGGCCTCCAGCAGGTGCCGGGCCAGGTCGACGCGCTGGCCGGTGAGCCACTGGCCGGGGCTCTGGCCGGTCTCGGTGCGGAACTGGCGGGTGAACGACCGCACGCTCATGCCCGCGCGCCCCGCCAGGTCCTGCAACGTCAGCGGTTCGTGCAGCCGCTCCAGCGCCCACGCGCGGGCCGGACCGGTCCCGGCGGCCGACGGCTCCGGGACCGGGCGTTCGATGTACTGCGCCTGGCCGCCGGCGCGCGACGGCGGGACCACGCAGGCGCGCGCCGCGAAGTTCGCGACCGCGCTGCCGTGGTCGGTCCGGATGATGTGCAGGCACAGGTCGATGGCGGCGGCGACGCCGGCCGAGGTGAGGACGTCGCCGTCGTCGATGAACAGCACGTTCGGATCCACACTCAGCGCCGGGAACTGCTCCTCCAGCCGGTCGGCCTGGTTCCAGTGTGTGGTCACGGTGCGCCCGTCGAGCAGGCCCGCGGCGGCGAACACGTACGCGCCGGTGCACAGCGCGACCTTGCGCGCGCCGTCCGGGACCAGGGCGAGTGCGGCGGTCAGCTCCGGCGGCAGCGGGGCGCCGGCGGCGATCTCGTCCACGAACGGGTACGCCGGCGGCACGACCACCGTGTCGGCGGTGCGCAGCGCCTCGGCGCCGTGCTCGACCAGCAGCGCGTAGTCCTCGGTGGTGCGCACCGGCCCGGCGGTGAGGCCGCAGGTCACGACCTCGTACAAGGGCTGCAGGTCGGCGTCGAGCGCGGCCCCGAAGACCCGGTTCGGGATGCCGAGGTCGAAGGGGATCACGCCGTCCAGCGCCAGCACCACGACGCGGTGCCGGACGCGGTCCGGGTCGAGGGCGGACAGGTCGACGTGACAGGGGTTCGCCGGTGCGCTCATGGCCCGATCCTTTCACATGTTGGCCATCGGGCCACTGTCGAAGATCCCTCCCGCTCGGCGAGGCTGGAGGCATGACAGAACAGACCGAACAGACCACCATGCGTGCCGTCGTCGCGGCCGAGGCCGGACCGGCCGGCGTCCTCCACCTCACGCGGGCTCCCAAGCCCCAGCCCGGCCCCACCGAGATCCTGGTCCGGGTCCACGCCGCGGCGATCAACCCCGCCGACTGGAAGACCCGCGCCGGCGGCGGCTGGGCCGGCCGCGGGGGAGTGCTGGCGGACGGCGGCGTCATCCTCGGGTGGGACGTCTCCGGCGTGGTCGAGGCGGTCGGCCGCGGCGTCACGATCTTCCAGCCCGGCGACGAGGTCTCCGGGATGCCGCTCTTCCCGCACTTCCCCGGCGGCTACAGCGAGTACGTCACCGCCCCGGCCCGCCACTTCGCCGCCAAGCCGTCCGGCCTGACCCACGTGGAGGCCGCCGCCCTGCCGCTGGCCTCGCTCACCGCCTACCAGGCCCTGGCCGACTTCGCGAAGGTCCAGCCGGGGCAGCGGGTCCTGGTCCACGCCGCGGCCGGCGGCGTCGGGCACCTCGCGGTGCAGATCGCCAAGGCCCTGGGCGCGTACGTCATCGGCACCGCCAGCGCGGCCAAGCACGACTTCGTCCGCGGCCTCGGCGCCGACGAGGTGGTCGACTACCGCGCCGTGGACTTCGCCGACGTGGTCGCGGACGTGGACGTGGTGATCGACGCCATCGGCGGCGACTACTACGACCGCTCCCTGCGGATCACCAAGCCCGGCGGCACGGTGGTGGCGCTGTGCTACGACGTCACGCCCGAGATGCGGGCGCGTGCCGACGAGCGGCGGGTCACCGCCGACTTCATGCTGGTCGAGCCCGACCACGCGGGCCTGCTCGCGATCCGCGCGCTCGTCGAGGACGGCCGGCTGCGCCCGGTCGTGGACACCGTGCTGCCGCTGGCCGAGGCCGCGAAGGCGCACGAACTCGGGGAGACCGGCCGCACGGCGGGCAAGATCGTGCTGAGCGTCGTCGAGGGCTGAGAAGCCCGGCCGGCCGGCCACGCGGTGGGCGCTATCCGTCCAGCGCCCACCGGGTCCGCCGCTGGTGCGGCACGAACCCGGCGTTCTCGTACACGCCGAACGCCCCCGTCGGGTTCGCCGCGTCCACGCCGAGGCTGGCCCGGTCGTACCCGTGCTCCTCGGCGGCCCGCAGCGCCCGGCTGATCAGCGAACCCGCCACGCCGCGCCGCCGGTAGTCCCGCATCGTCCCGATCACCAGCAGATGCGCGTCCCGGACCCCGGTGGCCTCGGTGTCGGCGTCCCAGCTCAGCGTCAGCACCATTCCGGCGGGCGCACCGGTGGCCTCGTCGCGCAGCAGGAAGCTGATCTCCGGCCGCATGTTGCGGTTCGTGTACCGCGCCTTCCACGCCTCGTCGGTCACCGGCGTCGAGCCCCAGTGGTCGCGGAACGACTCGTCGCGGATCAGGTGGAACTCCGCGTCGTTCTCCGGCGACCAGCCCTCCAGCCGCAGGCCGGCCGGGACCGGGGCGTCGGCGATGGCCGCGCCGAGCGGATGCCGCATGTGCTGGAAGTAGCGGACCGGCTTGAACCCCAGCGACTCGTACAGCGCCCGGGCGTCGGTCACGGTGTCCCGCCGCTCGACGTCGATGATCAACTTGAGGTTCGGGTGGACGCGCTCGTGCGCCGCCCGCGCCAGCTCGATCCCCTCCCGCAGCAGCCGGCCCCCGATGCCCCGGCGGCGGTGCGTCGGGCGGACCGTGCCGTCCGCCCACACCCGGTGTTCACCGGTGGCCAAGGGCCGGACCATCACCGTCAAGTAGCCGACCAGCAGATCTCCATCGAAGGCGGCGATGCTGGCGCGCGCCAGGTCCACGTTGGGGTCGCCGAGTTCCTCGGCCGCGTCCTCGGCGCTGTAGTTCTCCTCGCCCTCGTCGGCGGCCTCGGCGGCGTTCAGCAGATCCGCCACGTATTCGGCGTCTGAGACAAGGAGTGGACGCCACGACAGATCGTCGGCAGATTCAAGTGCCATGGAAACCGACCGTATGCGCGCCGGTCGTCCGGGGCCACTGGAATATTCGCCGGTCAGGCTCGGTGCCGGACGCCTACCGGGCCGCTCACAACTTACTCCTGCGATCAAGGATTGTCTCCGAAGGATTTTCGCCGGTAGACTGATCACACACAACATCTTCCACATGTCATGAGATCGTCAGATCCCCATCCCCCTTCCCCGACCCCTGGCGAGGTACCTATGCGGCAGCACACGGGATTCCTGCGAGTCCTGTTCGACGAGGCGCACAGCGAGGCCTGGACCATCGATCCGGCGGCCGCGCTCGCGATGAATCCCGTGAACCCGGCGGACGCCGGCTACACGCATGCCGCCGATCTGCTGCGGGCCCGCGGGTACGAGGTGGAGGCGCACCGCGACGGGGCCTTCACGGCCGAGCTGCTGAGCGCGACCGACGTCCTGGTGGTCGCGCACCCGGCGGACCCGGGCCGGGAGCGCACCACCGGGATCGGGACGCCGGTGTTCACCGGCGCCGAGCTGGACGCCGTGCAGTCCTATGTCTCCCGCGGCGGCGGCCTGGTGCTGCTGGCCGACAGCGAACAGGACGCCGGCACCAACCTGGCCGCCCTGCTCGGGCGGTTCGGCGTGGGACTGGAGCACCTCACCGTGCAGGACGCCGCCCACCGCCACCAGGGCAACGCCCGCTGGGTGCTGGCCGAGCGGGCCAAGCTGCCGGAGAGCCGGATCGAGCCCGAGGACCTGCTGGCCGGGGTGGCCGAGGCGTGTTTCTACCGCTCCGGGACGCTGTTCACCGCGCCCGACGCCGACGTGCTGCCGCTGCTGAACTCCTCGGCCACCGCCGACCCGGCCGACCGGCCGCTGGCGGTCGGCGTCCGCTTCGGCAAGGGCCGGGTCGTGGTCTTCGCCGACTCGGACATGTTCGGCGACGACTCGATCGGCGACTACGACCATCGAGCCCTGTGGATCAACGCCGTCACCTGGGCCTCACGCCGCCCGGCGCCCGCGGCCGAGACGGCCGCCCCCCACGCGGTCGTGGCGTCCCCGGCCTTCGCCGAACTCAAGGCCGCCGTCGAGGAGCTGCGCCCGATGCAGTCCAAGGACGGCTCCATCGACTTCGGGGCCGGCCACGACCGGGCGCGGGCCGAGGAGCTCGCGAGCCGGATCGGCGGCGCGGTGGAGGCGCTCGCGCCGTCCTTCCCGCACGACGTCGACTACCTCGCCGCGGTGCAGAAGGACCTGACCCGCTGGGCCGAGGGCGGCTTCGGCGTGCCGGACTTCCTGGACTCGCTGATCGCCTTCAACCCGGCGCGCAGCCGCGAGGACGGCCGCGAGCACCTGGTGCTGTTCCCGATGTACACGCAGAACGGCAACCCGGACCGCGTCTTCGAGGCGCTGGTGATCCGCGCCGTGTGGCCGGACTGGATCGCCGAGCTGGAGCGGGACAAGTACCCGAACGCGCAGTTCCTGCCGATCGAGTTCGCCTCCCGCGAGGGCTTCACCCCCGGGTACGACACCAACAGCGCGGTGCTGTTCCCCGAGACCGTCGCCGTACGCGAGACGCCGGTGTTCACCTGGGGTGCGATCTTCTGCGACCGCGAGGCCGCGCGTTTCCGCATGGTCACCTCGGCCGCGGCGCGGACCCTGAAGATGTCGCTGCCGCCGGACGCCGCGCGGCTGCTGGAGGACCAGCGGCTGACGCAGGAGGTGTTCGTGCTCTGGGACCTGGTCCACGACCGCACCCACAGCCACGGCGACCTGCCGTTCGACCCGTTCATGATCAAACAGCGGATGCCGTACTTCCTGTACTCGCTGGAGGAGCTGCGCTGCGACCTGACCGCGTTCCGCGCGGCCGTGGAGCTGGAGCGCGAGGGAGGCACCGGCGCCTCGCACGCCCGCCTGGTGCAGTACGCGATCCTGTTCGACCGCCTGTTCCGCTTCCCGATCACCGGTGGCCGGGTCCGCAACTACGACGGCCTCGGCGGGCAGCTGCTGTTCGCCTACCTGCACCGGCACGGCATCGTCCGCTGGACCGACAACCGGCTGGCCGTGGACTGGACCCGGATCGCCGACGCGGTGATCGCGCTGGGCACCGAGGTGGAGACCCTGTACCGGGACGGCATCGACCGGCCCAAGCCGGCGCACTGGATGGCCGCGCACCAGCTGGTCGCGAGCTACGTCGCGCCGAACCCGTCGTCGGTGTGGGCCCGCGGCGCCGAGGCGCTGCCGCTGGACGGGCCGCCGAAGGGGCTGGTGGACGCGGTGCTGCCGGACGAGTTCCCGCTGTCGATGTTCTACGAGGCCCTGAGCAAGAAGCTGGGCCCGGTCGTCGAGGCGACGCGCGGCGTCACCGGCTGAGGGAGCCGCGTCGCCCTATCCTGGTCGCTTCGTTTCAACACCCCGATCGGAGATCACAGCAGCATGAGTCTGAACCAGGAGTCCGTGGTCGTGGTGGCCGGCGCCGGCGGCGGGGCCGGCGGCGCCGTGGTGCGCGCGCTGACCGCGGCCGGGGCCACCGTCATCGGCATCGACACCACCACCGAGCACGCCGAGCGCGCCGCCGCGGAGGCGGTCGCCCCGGGCCGCGCGGTCCCGGCGGTGGTGGACCTGCTCGACGTCGACGCCACCCGGGCCTTCGCCGAGGGCGTGCTGAAGGAGTACGGCCGCGTCGACGGCCTGATCCACCTGGTCGGCGGCTGGCGCGGCTCCAAGACCTTCGGCGAGACCAACCTGGAGGACTGGGACCTGCTGCACCGGCTGCTGATCCAGACCACCCAGCACACCTCGCTGGCGTTCGCCGAGCCGCTGGCGGCCTCCGGCGACGGCCGCTTCGTGCTGATCTCGGCCACCGCCGCCTCCGCTCCCACGGCCGGCAACGCCGCCTACGGCGCCGCCAAGGCCGCCGCCGAGGCCTGGACGCTGGCGCTGGCCGACTCCTTCGGCAAGGACGGCCATGGCGCCGCGGCGGTCATCCTGGTCGTCAAGGCGCTGCTCACCGACGCCATGCGGGAGGCCAAGCCGGAGGGCAAGTTCCCCGGCTACACCCACGTCGACGACCTGGCCGCCGAGATCGTGAAACTGTGGACGCTGCCCGCCGCGGAGGTCAACGGCACCCGCGTCCGGCTCGCCCCCTGAACCCGTACCGCCGCAGATCCGACCCTGATGAGGAACCCGTGACCATCACGCGCCGCCACGACCCCGACTACCGTGGCTTCGCCAGCGACAACTACGCCGGGATCCACCCGGAGATCCTGGAGGCGATCGCGGTCGCCAACGGCGGCCACCAGATCTCCTACGGCGAGGACGTCTACACCGAGCACCTGCAGGACGTGTTCAAGGGGCACTTCGGCGAGCGCGCCGAGGCCTTCCCGGTGTTCAACGGCACCGGAGCCAACGTGGTGGCGCTGGACGCGATGAGCCCCCGCTGGGGCTCGGTGATCGCCGCGGCCACCGCGCACATCAACGTCGACGAGTGCGGCGCGCCGGAGAAGATGGGCGGCCTGAAGCTGCTGACCGTCCCCACCCCGGACGGCAAGCTGACACCGGAGCTGATCGACACCCACGCCTGGGGCTGGGGCGACCAGCACCGGGCGCAGCCGCTGGTGGTGGCCATCACCCAGTCCACCGAGCTCGGGACCTGCTACACCCCGGACGAGATCCGGGCGATCTGCGACCACGCGCACCAGCACGGGATGAAGGTGTTCCTGGACGGCTCGCGCCTGGGCAACGCCGCGGCCACGCTGGGCCGGCCGTTCCGCGCGTTCACCACCGACGCCGGGGTGGACGTGCTGACCTTCGGCGGCACCAAGAACGGCCTGCTGGCCGGGGAGTGCGTGGTGGTGCTCAACCCCGACGCCGCGCAGGGCGTGATGTACCTGCGCAAGATGTCGATGCAGCTGGCGTCCAAGATGCGCTTCGTCTCGGCGCAGTTCGAGGCGCTGCTCGGCGGCGACCTGTGGCTGCGCAACGCCTCGCACGCCAACGCGATGGCGCTGCGGCTGGCCGCGGCGGTGCGCGACGTGCCGGGCGTCCAGATCACCCAGGAGGTGCAGGCGAACGCGGTGTTCGCCCTGGTGCCGAAGGACGTCACCGAGCGCCTGCAGAAGCGGTTCCGCTTCTACACCTGGAACGAGCACACCGGCGAGGTGCGGTGGATGTGCTCGTTCGACACCACCGAGGAGGACATCGACGCCTTCGCGGCGGCGGTGCGTGAGGAGATGGCCGGCGCGAGGGACTGATCCGCCGATAATCGTTTGTCCGTCCCCTGCCACTCCGGCAGACTGGACCGCAGACGCCACCCCAGCCGAGATCGGAAGGAGCAAGGAACATGACCGTCGCAGCGACCCGACTGTGCGTCCTCCGGTGCCTGTGCCTCGCGTGCCTTCCGGAGGAGATCTCGGCCTGACCGTCAGCACCACCTGACGGTCCACGGGCCGCCCGCCGGAAGGAGAACCTTCCGGATCGGGCGGCCTTTCCGCTGTCCCGGCACGACACCGAAGACCAGCTTCCGTAGCCCAACTGGCAGAGGCCCGGCGTTCAGAGCGTCGGTGATGCGGGTTCGAATCCCGCCGGGAGCACCGGGCGCCGCGGCTTTCCCCGCCGCGGCACCGAGCACCTGTGCTGCAACTGGTCGACAGCCCGGTCTGAGAAGCCGGGGCCCGGCGACGGGCGTGTGGGTTCGACTCCCACCAGGTGCACGAGCGGCGCGACTCAGGCCCGGGTCTCGAGGTCTCGCCGGGCGCCCGGTCACGGCTGGGCTGTGACGTCGCCTGAGGCGTCCTGCTCGACCCGCTCCCGCCAGTACATCTCCGCGTACTCCCACGCCTGCTCGGGGGTCATCCGCCACGACTCCGGCATCAGCCCGGCCTCGATCGCGGCGGCGTCGCGGTCCATGTACCAGCGCGCCACGGCGTTGAGGTCCGCGGCGTGGCGGAGCCGGCTGTAGCGGCTCTCCTGGTCGGTGCGCTGCGGCAGGGCCCAGCTGCTCATGGCGTTCCTCCGCTCGACCGGTCCCGGTTGACGCTCTTGCAGAACGTTCTTGCAGAACACAGTATGCAGCCGAGCGTGCCGCGGCCTCATCACGGGCGGCGCCGGATGCGGCGTCAGGTCACCCGCGCCGGCATGTCGAGCCACGACCGTGGCCGGTCCTGCTACCGCAGCCCCGCCCGCTCCTCGATCAGCGTCGTCGCCGCCTCGTCCAGGGCCATGCGCATCAGCGCCAGGACCGAGTCGAGGGCCAGGGGGCGGAGACGGTCCAGGCCGCTGAGGATGTCCGGCCAGGCGTCGGCGGGGTAGCCGGCGGCTTCGAAGGGGGCCCAGATCTGGTCCATGTAGAGCTGGACGAAGGCGCGGGCCACGGCTTGGACGTGGGTGCGGGCTTCGGAGGCCGCTTTCAGGGCGCTGGCCGGGGGGATGCCCAGGGCCATCAGTTCGGCGCCGATGCGGGTGAGGCGGGGGGAGCGTTCCTCGTAGCGGCCGTTGCCGAGGGGGCGCAGGAGACCGAGGTCGACGGCCGCTTCCAGGACGGCGGCGCCGTCCTCGGTGTCCTCGTCCAGGCCCGGGAACAGGGTGTGGATGTCCTCCAGGCGGACCACGCGGCGCTCGCCGTCGTCGAAGGCCTGGTGGACGGCCGCGGCGAAGGAGGTGAACTCGGCGCCGCCGCCGAGCATGCGGCGGATCGACTCCAGGGTGAAGCCGTCGGCCTGCAGGCGTTTGATCTGCTCCAGGCGGGCCAGGTGCTCCGGGCCGTAATAGCCGACGCGGCCGCGGACCGTCGGGGCCGGCAGCAGTCCCCGGGACTGGTGCTCGCGGATGTTGCGGACCGTCATCCCGGACAGGCGTGCGAGGTCGTCGACGCGGTATTCCTCGTCGCTCACCCCGTGCGCCTTCCCGATGGCCGTGCTCCGCCTGTCAGGGGGCTGAGTCCAGGCTGTCGTCCCGGTCAGCCGACCTCTGGTCGGAATTGGTACCTGCGATGATACTTGATGTGATCTCTCGATTAGGCCTTGTGTAGGTGTGCCGTGAAAGACAGAGCAGCCGCATCGGCTGCGCGCCGCGTCGACGCCGCGCATCTGCCGGACGAACTGGTGGCACTGCTGACGGCACTGGCGCCGGGGGAGGCCCTGACGGTCCTTCGCGACGGGGAGCCGATCGCCACGATCACGGGGGCGGCCGGGTCCGGCCCGCTGGAGGGCACGATCTTCCCGGGGCAGGGGAAGCACGCGGGGCGAACGGCACCGGATGAGCAGGCCCGCGACCGGACCGCCCGGCCCGACGTCACCGTCGTCGTCACCGCCATGAAGCTCTCGGAGACCGTTCGCGGCCGGCTTTCCGGCGAACTCGGCTCCGACTACATCGTCCTGGACCTGGACGTCGCGCCGGACACGGCGGAGGTCCTCCTGGTCCCGCCGATCAGCCTCCAGCTTCTCGACAGCCTGCGCGCCCGCTTCCCCGCCGCCCGCGTCATCGTCGCCGAGTTCGAGGACCCGGAGCTCGGTGTGGACTACCGCGGCCCGGTGCAGCGCATGATCGACGCCGGCGCCGAGGCCTATCTGGCCTCGACGACCCTGACCCGCCTGGCCGCCCAGCTCGAGAAGACCGTCAGCCGGAGGCCCGGACCCGCGCTGGGCTCCTCGCAGGAGTACCCGCGCCTGGAGATCGGACCTCCGGCCTGACGTCAGCGCATCGTCAGCGCATCAGGAGACGGTCACGTCGTCGTACTTCGTGTACGTGGCGTCCCCCGCGTAGTCGTCGTCCCGGTTGACCAGCGTCAGCGTGTACGAGTGCCCGGCCGTGACGGCCGTGCTGACCTGCTTCCACCCGGCGCCGTTGGTGCAGGTCTTCGCCAGCACGGTGGACGTCGTCCCCGCGGTGTCGTCCTTCAGCGTGGCCGTCGCCCAGTCGTAGGTCACGGTGTCCGGGCAGGTCACGTCGTACCAGAACGCCAGCGTGGTCGACCCGGTCGGCGCGGTGAAGGTCTGGCTGATCGACGAGGTGTTGGTCGGGCTGGTCGCACCGACGAGCGCAGCGTCCGTCCCGGAGTGCGGGCCGCCGGTGGTGACGCTGGTGCTCCCGGCCGACGTCCACCCGGTCAGGCTCCCGCTCTCGAACCCGCCGTCGACCACACCGCCGCCGCCGGTGGACGTCACGGTGAACGGGAACGAGGTGCTGCCCGAGGCGTTGGTGCCGTCGTGGGCCGTCACCGTCACGGTGCTTGACCCCGCGGTCGTGGCGGTGCCGGAGATCAGCCCGGAGCCGCTGATCGACAGGCCGGCGGGCAACCCGGTGGCGCTGTACGTCAGCGTCTGGCCGCTGTCCGAGTCGTGCCCCGTGATCTGCAGGCTCACGGTGCCGCCCTGCGCGACCGTCTGGCTGCCGGGGTTGTCCACGGTGACCGTGTTGCCGGTGTGCGTCGCGCCGGGCAGCAGGCAGCCGGAGATCGTCAGGTCGATGACGTTCGCCGAGGTGAGGCAGGTCGTGACCCAGTACAGCTCCTGGCCGTAGCCCTGGCCCTTGGTCGCGGTGGTAGTCCCGTCCGCGTTCACCTCGCACGGGTTGTCGAGCGTGCACATCTGGCCGCTCTCGTTGATCGTGTTGTTGACGCCGATCACCGCGTTGGTGGCCGTGTCCACGACCGGTGAGCCGGAGCTGCCGCCGATGACCTCGCAGCCGCCGTTCATGTCGTAGCGCAGCGAGTCGTGCCACGTCCACTGGTCCTCGCGCACCGTGCCCGCGAACCCGTTCAGGTTGCAGGCCCATATCCGCTTCCAGTACCCGGACGGGATCGAGATGGCCTCGGTGGTGGCGGGGTGGCTCGCCGAGATGGTCATGGCGCCGGCACCGTACTTGCTGGTGATCGAGGCGTAGGTGTCGGTGAGTTCGTAGATGGCGATGTCGGTGTTCGTCATCGTCGCGTACAGCAGCTTGTCGGCGCGCACCGTGCCGAGCGAGGACCCGGAGGAGTCGAGCAGCGTGCCGGACCGGCTGCTTGCGACGTTCTGCAGCACCTGCCCCGCCGAGGGCATGCCGCCCTCGAAGCAGTGCCCGGCGGTCAGCATCAGCGCCCGGTCCGTGCTCTGCGAGGACGGATACCGGACGAGCGAGGCGGAGCAGTCGTCGAGCGCGATGGTGCTGGCCAGGCTGGCCGCGGCCAGCCTGGGTGCCGTCGCGGACCCGGCGGGGACCGCGGAGGCGGAGGCTGAGGCGCTGAGCGCGGCCGTGACGACGACGGCCGCGGCGGCGAGCACCGCCGCTGTTCGCTTGAGCATGGGATCTCCATGTGGCGAGGGGGTGGTGGCATGCGGATCGGTAGCCCGGATCGTAGGAACGGATCGGGCGAGTGTCAACGAGTCCTGATATAAACCGCCTCCGGCCGGCCGCGGACCCCTAAGGGACGACACGTTCGAAGCCGGTCGGTACTCTGTGCCCCATGTCGACGGTGTCTGGCAAGGCGGTGCTGGTGACCGGGGCGAACCGGGGCATCGGCGAGGCGGTCGTGCGGGAGCTGCTGGCGCGTGGCGCCGCCCGCGTCTACGCGGGCACCCGCCGGCCGCTGGAGCACGCCGACGAGCGGGTGGTCCCGCTGCCGCTGGACGTCACCGACCCCGGTCAGATCCGGGCCGCCGCCGAGGCGGTGGAGTCGCTGGACCTGCTCGTCAACAACGCGGGGCTGGCGCTGCTCGGCGACGACCTGAGCGACGGCGCGATGCTGGAGCGGCACTTCGCCGTGAACGTCTTCGGCACGTTCGGCGTCACTCAGGCGATGCTCCCCGCTCTGATCGCGTCCCGCGGCGCCGTCGTCACGATGCTGTCGACGTCGTCGTGGGCCAACATGCCTCTGCTGCCGGGCTACTCGGTGTCCAAGGCCGCCGCGTTCTCGCTGACCCAGGGCCTGCGCGCCCATCTGGCGGGGCGCGGGGTGCGGGTGCACGCGGCGATCATCGGCGTCGTCGACACCGACATGACCGCGGCCTTCGACGTCCCGAAGGCCTCCCCGGGCGCCGTGGCGGCCGCCGTCCTGGACGGCCTGGAACGCGGCGAGGACGAGATCTTCCCCGACCCGGCGTCGGCGCTGATCGCCGACGCCTGGCGGGATGGCGCCTTCAAGGCCATGGAGCGTGAGTACGCCGCGCTGGTCGCCGGCTGATCTCAGATCAATGTCTCGGACTCGGCGGCCCGTGCGTCCGGGCCGGCCAGCGCCCTGACGAGCCGCTGTGCCAGCCCCGTGTTGCGGGGCTGCCCGGCGACCTCCACCGCCAGCCGCAGCGCCTTGCGCTGCCCGACCAGGATCACCGACGTCCTGGCCCGGGTGACCAGCGTGTACAGCAGCGCCCGGCGCAGCAGCAGGCCGCCGGACTCGGTGGTGATCGGCGCGACGACGAACGGGTACTCGCTGCCCTGCGACCGGTGCACGCTGATCGCGTAGGCGTGCAGCAGGTCCTCCAGCTCGTCGAAGTCGTAGGCGACGCTCTCGTCGTCCTCGGTGAGCACGGTGAGCGTCCGGTCCTCGGGGTTGATCGCGGTGACGGTGCCGGTCGTGCCGTTGAAGACCCCGGCGCGCCCCTTGAGGTAGTCGTTGCGGATCTGGGTCACGGCGTCGCCGACGCGGAACACCGCGGCGCCGGACCAGTGCTCCGGACGCCCCTCGACCGCCGGGTTCAGCCGCTCCTGGATGCGGCGGCCGATCTCGATCGTGCCGGTGTGGCCCTTGCGCGACGGGCACAGGACCTGGACCTGGCTGTGGTCGACGCCGTGCTTGGCCGGGATCCGGTCGGTGGCGATCTCCACCACGCGGTCGGCGACGGCCGCCGGGTCGTCGCAGTCCTCGAACCAGAACCCGGGGGCGGCGTGCAGCACCGGTGGCAGGCCCTGGCGGATCAGGTGCGCGTTGGTGGTGATGGAGCTGCCCGCGGCCTGCCGGAAGACGTGGGTCAGGCGGGTGTGCGGGATGCCCGGCACGCGCAGCAGGTCGGCCAGCACCCGGCCGGCGCCGATCGAGGGCAGCTGGTCCTCGTCGCCGACCAGCAGCAGGTGGCAGCCCGGCACCAGGCCGGCGGCGAGTTTCGCCGCCAGGGACACGTCCAGCATCGACGCCTCGTCCACGACGATCAGGTCCGCGTACAGCGGGTCGTCGTCGAACAGGGCGCCGGCGTCGAGGCCGTCCTTCTTGTCGGCGACCAGGCGGTGCACGGTCATCGCCGGATGCCCGGTGAGCTGCGCCAGGCGCTTGGCCGCCTTGCCGGTCGGCGCGGCCAGCGTCACCTTGCCGCCGCCCGCGCGGACCAGCGCGGCGATGGTGTCCACGGTCCGTGACTTGCCGCAGCCGGGGCCTCCGGTGAGGACGGACACGGTGCTGGTCAGCGCCATGCGGACGGCGTCCAGCTGCTGCGGGTGCAGGTCGTGCGGACCGGCTTCCAGCGCGTCCAGCCGCTTGAGCACGGCCCGCGGCATGTCGGACTTCGTCTCCGCCAGGCCGGCCAGTCCGTCCGCCACCCGCCGCTCCCGGTCCCACATCCGCCGCTCGTAGACGGCCTTCCCGGCGCCGACGCCCGTGTCGATGACGATCCGGCGCTGTTCGGCGAGCGCGTCGACGGCCTGCCGGACCAGCAGCTGGTCCTGTCCCAGCAGCGCGACGGCGGCGGCCAGCAGCGAGGCGTAGGGCAGGAAGCAGTGGCCGGAGACGGCCGCCGCGGCGTCGAGCCGGTCCAGCACCGCCGCGCGGGCCCGGACCGGGGAGTCCTCCGGGATGCCGGAGGCCAGGGCGATCTTGTCCGCGGTGGTGAACCCGATGCCGCGCACCGCCTCGACGAGCCGGTACGGGTCCTCGGCGACGATCTGCGCCGAGGAGTCCCCGAACTCGCCGTAGATCTTCACCGCGAAGCCCGGCCCGATGCCGTAGCCCTGGAGCAGCACCATCAGCTCCCGCACCTGCTTGTGCGCGATCCACGAGTCGACGATCAGGTCCTTGCGGCCGGGGCCGATCAGGTTCACCTCCAGCAGCCGCTCGGGGGTCTCGTCGATGACGGCCAGGGTCTGCGCCCCGAACGCCTCCACGATCGCCGCCGCCAGCTTCGGCCCGATCCCGCGCACGATCCCGGAGGCCAGGTACAGCCGGATGGCCCGGACGCTGGAGGGCGCCGCGGGCTCACAGGAGTCGACGGCGAACCGGGTGCCGTACTTGGCGTGGGAGACCCACTCGCCCCGCAGGCGCACCGTCTCGCCGGGCTGGACCCCTGCCAGGGCCCGCCCGGCGGCGATCAGCTCGCCACCTGCCACCGCGGTCGCGGTCGCGGTCTCGGCCTCGGTGACGCGCGCGACGGTGTAGCCGTCCGGCCGTACCGTGATCAGCCGGTCGACCGTGCACTCCAGCTCGACCAGCTCGACCCGCTCGATCTTCTCGATCCGCTCAGCCCGCTCGCCGCGCTCGTGGGCCTCGCCCACCGGCCGCCTCCTCCGCCTTCGCCGTCTTCAGCGTCCGCACCGTCTCGCCGCCCGATCACCTGGTCCGACCGTAGCAAGCGGCGCCGACGAAGCCGGCGACGGCGTCACGCCCAGTCGATGGTGGCGTCGGCGGTGAGCTCGCGCAGCTGCCCGGAGTCGTCGTCCTCATCCTCGTCGGCCCCGCCGGCGAAAGCGGCCTCGGCGAGATCCTCCGCCTCCGGCCCCAGCACCAGGTCGAACATGCCCGGCAGCCACCCGAGCGCCTGCTCGACGGCCCGCAGCGCCACCATGTTGGGCGGCCTGCCGGCCTCCACCTTCGCTATGACCGTGTCGGTCACGTAGGCCAGGCCGGCGAGGTCGGACTGCGTCCAGCCCCTGGCCTCCCGGGCCTTGACGATCATCGCGGCCAGCCGGTCATAGCTCTCGCCCATGGGTGCATTCTGCTGCACGAGCGTGAACCGCTGCCACGGTCGCGGGGGCGGGCGGATTCGGTCGGATTCCTCGCTTCGCCGGCTGTGTCAGGGAACTGTTGGTGGCGCAGCCGGACCGTACCTCGGTGTGGGAGGGGGTCCGGCGCTGCTGGGACCGCGTGATCGAGCACCTCCCAGGACGGATGCCGGCGGGTCCGCGGGAAGCGGGCCCGCCTGTATTCCATCTTGGCCACAGAGCTCGCATCGACTTCCGCAGGGGCTAGATTACTAAGGACTCTGAGTCCAGGGATTCTCAGGACTCATCCTGGCTCCGGTGCCACTGCCCCTTGCGGAGGACGGATCTCGATGCAGACCCGATCGGCGCACCCGCCGCAGGCGTTCCATCCGGATCGGATCGGACCCTACGAGGTGCTGCGCCGGCTCGGCGCGGGGGCCATGGGCGAGGTCTTCCTCGCGCGCTCGCCGTCGTCGCGGCTGGTGGCGGTCAAGACCATCCGCGCCGGGCTGGCCGAGCACCCCGGCTACCGGCGCCGGTTCGCGCACGAGGTGGACGCGGCGCGCCGGGTCAGCGGGGCCTTCACCGCCGCGGTGGTCGGCGCCGACCCGCACGCGGACCTGCCGTGGCTGGCCACCGTCTACGTGCCCGCGCCGTCGCTGGAGGAGCTGGTGGCGGCCTGCGGTCCGCTGGCGGTGTCGGCGGTGCGGTGGCTGGCCGCCGGCTGCGCCGAGGCGCTGGAGTGCGTGCACCGCGCCGGGCTGGTGCACCGGGACTTCAAGCCGGCCAACGTGCTCGTCACGGCCGACGGCCCGCGGGTCATCGACTTCGGGCTGGCCCGCACCGACGGGCTGCCCCAGGGCACCGTCGCCGGGATGGTCCTCGGGACGCCGATGTACATGGCGCCGGAGCAGGCCGCGGGGAACCCGGCCACCGGCCCGGCCGCCGACGTGTTCGCCCTCGGCGCCACGCTGTACCACGCCGCCACCGGCACCGCCCCGTATCGGGAGGCGAAGGCGGTGGGGGCGATCCTGGAGGTGATGCGGGAGCTGCCGGACCTGGCCCCGGTGCCCGGAGAGCTGCACGACCTGCTGATCGCCTGTCTGGCGGTGGAACCGGACGACCGCCCGACGCCCGCGGAGCTGATAGCGATGCTGTCGCCGCACCTGGCGACGGCCCTCGCCGAGCCGCCGCTGCCGGAGTCCGTGCTCGGCCACATCGAGGAGTACCGTCGCGGGCAGATGGAGCTGACTCGTTCGCGGCCGTCGTTGTCGGACTTGTCGGATGCAGGCACGGTCGTGGTGAAGGAGCGGCACGCCGCAGCGAGGGCCGGGGCCGGCGGCGACGATCTCGCGGACGACGCCTCCGGAGACCTCGCCGACGGCTTCGAGGACGACGGCTTCGACGAGGACGACCCCCGGCCCCGCCATCCGTCGCTGCTCCCGGCCCGGGCACTGGCCGGCCGGCGGCGTCCTCGAGGCGGCAGCCGCGGCCGGGCGCGGTCGGGACGGCGCCGGGCGCTGGAAGTGTCCGTGTTCGCCGGCGCCGTCACCCTCGCCCTCGGCGGCGCCACGTTCGGCGCCCTGCTCCTGGCCGGCGCGCTGCGGGACGGCGGGGACCGGACACGACAGGCGAACACCGCGCCGGCCGACTCGGCGCCCACGGTCCTGCAGACGATGACCCGGCCGGGCAGCCCGCCGCCCACCGCGGCCCAGCCGCCCGGGAGCCCGCCGCCGACCAGGGGCTCGCTCGCACCCGGGCCGCCCCTGGCCCCGCCCCAGGGCCAAGCCCCGCCCGAAGGGCAGGGACCGCCGCAGGGCCAGGGGCCGCCCCAGGGCCCGCCCCCCGGGGCGGTCACCGAGAGCAACGGCGTCCGCCTCGGCATCCGCCCGCCGTTCGGCGACCCCCAGACCACGTACATCCTCAACGGCTACGGCTGGCCGCGCGGCCAGACCGTCGCCATCACCTTCACCGACGCCGCCGTCCCCCCGACCACCACGGTGGTCGACGGCAGTGGCGTCTTCAGCGTCGCGCTCGACCAGGGCGCCGGCGCCGTCGTGCTGCCGAACGGCCGGTACCACGTGCGCGCCACGCTGGGCGGGCTGTCGGAGACGGTGTCGTTCGTGGTCGGGCCGCCGCTGGACCAGTAGCGGGCCCCGGCGGCGTTCGCGCCGCTCAGCGCCGCTTTCCCCACCTATCGCAGAGCCCTACGATGTCCAGGACTCCCAGCAGGCCTCCTGAAACGGACTATGCGATGTCCCAGATCAGAGACAGGTCCACGCTCCTCCTCGCCATGGCCGCGCTGGTCGCGGCCACCTTCGCCGGCGGATACACCGGACTTCGGCAGGCCCCGGATCCCGACGCCCACGGTGTGGCCGCCTTCGGCGACCACGATCGCGACCGGGACGGCGGCCAGAGCGCCGGCGGCGAGGAGGAGGGCGACGAAGGTCCCGCCGACGGCGACGACTGGTTCGTCCAGCAGCGGGTGTTCCCCAACGCCCACCTCGATCTCGGGGCCGCGCTCGGGGCGGCCCGGGGTGAAGCCGCCGCCCTGCGCGCCGGCGCCGCCGGAAACGCCGCCGCGCTCGCCGTCCCGGCCTGGCAGTCGCTGGGCCCGGCCAACGGCGGCCGCATCACCGACATCGTCGCCGACCCGGCGCACAGCGGCGTCTTCTATGCCGCCGCGGCGTCCGGCGGCGTGTGGAAGAGCACCGACGGCGGCTCCAGCTTCCACTACAGCTGGGACACCGGCCAGGTCCAGGCGATCGGCGCCCTGGCCGTCACCGGCACCGGCGTTCTGTACGCCGGCACCGGCGAGGCCAACCCCGGGGGCGGCAGCAGCTCTTTCCCGGGCAACGGCGTCTACAAGTCCACCGACGGCGGCGCCACCTGGCAGAACATCGGCCTGGCCGGGACCGACCGGATCGGGCGCATCGCCGTGGACCCGGCCGACGCCGACCGGATCTTCGTCGCCGCGACCGGATCCCTGTTCACCCCCGGCGGACCGCGCGGCCTGTACGAGACCACCGACGGCGGGGCGACCTGGCAGCTCGTCCTGGCGGGGGGCGACGCCACCACCGGCGCGGTCGACGTCGCCATCAGCCCCGGCTCTTCGAACACGGTCGTCGCCGCGATGTGGGACGCCTACCGCACCCCGTCCGGCCGCACCTACGGCGGCACCGGATCAGGGGTCTTCAAGTCCACCGACGGTGGCGCCACCTGGTCCCGCGTCGGCGGAGGGCTGCCCGCCAGCAGCAGCAACCTCGGCCGGATGGGTATCGCCTACGCGCCGAACGACGCCAGCCGTGTGTACGCCATCGCCTCCGACACGACCGGCGACTTCCTCGGCTTCTGGACCTCGGCCGACGGCGGCGCGACGTGGACCCAGCCGTCGACGTCCTCGACGCTGTCCGGGTCCCAGTCCACCTACGGCTGGTGGTTCGGCCGCATCTGGGTCGACCCCGCCTCCGCGCAGCACATCTGGGTCGCGGGCGTGAGCATGCTCGAGTCCGCCAACGGCGGCTCCAGCTGGAGCAGCGGCAGCTCCTTCCACGCCGACCAGCACGCTCTGGCCTTCGACCCGACCGCCGCGGGGCACGTCCTCATCGGCAACGACGGCGGCGTGTACCGCTCGACCGCGAACGGCTCGGTCACCGGCAGCTGGTCGCACGCCACCGGCCTGGCGAACATGCAGTTCTACACGGTCGGAGTCTCCCAGCAGGACCCCACGCGCATCAACGGCGGCCTGCAGGACAACGGCTCGGTCCGCTCCTGGAGCAGCTGGGGCAGCTACTACGGCGGCGACGGCCTGCAGAACCTCATCGACCCCAGCAACCAGAGCAAGGTCTACGCCTGCTCGCAGTACGGATCCTGCGGCCGCTCCACCAACGGCGGCAGCACCGTGCGCAACTTCGGCTCCACCACCTCGGCGCGCCGCGCGTGGCTGACCCCGCTCGCCCTGGACCCCACGACGCCCTCGACCGTCTACTACGGCGGGAGCCAGCTCAACCGGTCCACCAACAGCGCCCAGTCCTTCACCTCGATCAGCCCCGACCTGTCCTACGGCGACGGCGGCACCAGCGGCGTCTACGGGACCATCAGCGCGATCGCCGTCGCCAAGACCGACGGCCGCGTGATCTACGCCGGCACCGACGACGGCCGCGCCTGGATCACGCGCGACACCGGCGGCACCTGGACCGAGATCACGGCCGGTCTGCCCACCCGCTGGATCACCCGCATCGCCGTCGACCCGACCGACGCCGACACCGCCTACGTCACGTTGTCCGGCTACCGCACCGGCGACAGCGCTGCCCACGTCATGAAGACCACGAACGGCGGCGCCACCTGGCAGAACGTCTCGGGCGACCTCCCGGACGCCCCGGTCAACGCCATCGCCCTGGACCCGCGCGACCACGCGCGCTGGTACGTCGGCACCGACGTCGGCGTCTTCAGCTCCTCCGACGGCGGCACCACCTGGACCCCGGTCGGCAGCGGCCTGCCGCTGGTGTCGGTCGCCGACCTGCAGACCGCGGTCTCGGGCGCGAGCCTGGTGCTGACGGCCGGCACCTACGGACTGGGGGTGTATCAGATCACGCTGCCGTGAGGCCGGGACGCGTCAGTCCAGCAAATCCGAAAGCTGACTCCCATAGTCCGTCGGCAGGTTCATCTCGGTCTTCAGCTCCGTGAGGAACGCGGCGTTCTCGCTGGCGGTGAGGGCGTCGAGGGTGACGGGGGTCAGGCCCTGCGTGACGGTCGCCGCGAGCTTGGGGATCGGCGGCCCGCTCAGCTTCACGGGCTCCGGGACCGGCAGCGGCACCGGCCCCGGCGCGTGCGCATGGGGGCCGGCCGCGTCGCGCACCGCCTTGGGCGCCCGCTCGAACAGCGGCAGCCGCGGCCGCAGCTCCTCGCCGGTCGGCTGGATCTCGTCCAGCGCCAGCCGCCAGGCCGGGCCGTCGCCGTTGTCCCGGCGCGCGGCGGCGACGGCCGGGAGCAGCGGCGCCATCGCGGTCATCAAGGCCTCGGGCCGCTCCGCGAGCGTCGCCAGGGCCTTGGCGACCAGCGCCGTGGCGTCGGCGAGCGCGAGGTTGCCGACGGCCGGGTCCGGATCGTCGCGCTCGAGGTCCACCGCGTGGGTCGGCGGGATGCCGGGGACGCCGGTCTCCAAGGCGGCCCCGGCGGACGGTCGCAGGGCCTTCATCAGAGGCGTCCTGCCGTAGCGGGGCGAGCCGTCGATCACGACCACGGCGACGTCCTGGTCCGTCGCGTCGATCAGCGTCGCGTACGGGTCGCCCGCGGTGCCGGTCACGGCGGTGAGGTCGGCCTTGAACCCGGCGGCGAGGGTGCCCAGGGCGTGGTCCCAGCGCAGGATCCTCGCCCCGTCGCACGTCGCCATCGCGACCAGGTCGGCGTCGCTGAAGACGCCGCCGGCGGCCGCGCTGGCCAGACGCGCGGCCTTCAGCTCGCCGAGCAGGCCCTTGCTGCCCGAGACCGACCAGTCCGAGCCGAGGCCGATGGTCAGGCCCGCCTTCTTCGCCGCCGCGATGTCGGCCGTGGCGCCGTAGAGCAGGAGGTTCGACAGGGGTGACCAGACCATGGCGGCGCCGTTGTCCGCCATCCGGGTGAAATCCTCGGCGTGCAGCGCGGTGCAGTGGATGCCGACCAGGTTCTCGTTGATGGCCCACTTCCCAGGTGCGTACTCCAGCGCCAGGAAGTGCTCGCGCGCGGCGGCGTCCACGCCCTCCGCGAGGTGCAGCAGCAGCCGCTTGCCCTGGTTCAGCCGGGCCAGGAAACGCTGCGCGTCGGCGGCCTCCACGTCGGCGATCCGGGACGCCGCCTCCGGCAGCGCCGGGTCGTCGGTGGCCTCGACCGTGCGGACCACGCCGCGGTAGAGACGGCGCGCGCCGGCGTCGCTGAACAGCGCGATGCCCTGGCTGGTGGTGGTGCCGTTGATCAGGGCCTTGGCCTCCACGTAGCGGACCACCGCGGGCATCAGCTCGGCGCTCTGCCCCAGGACCGTCATCGGCCCGGTGACCAGCTGGTGATAGGCGGGGTTCGACGCCCCGCCCCACTGCGCGCGGTTGCCGTACTTCTTCGGGACCTGCCACAGCGGCAGGACGTTGTACGGCAGGTGGTTGTGCAGCTCGATGAGGCCGGGGAACAGCGTGGCGCCGGTGTCCACGGGCTTGAGGTCCCGGCAGGAAGCCGGCGGCGGGTCGGCGGCCGGCTGCACGGCGGTGATCAGACCGTTCTCCACGTAGACCACGCCGTCGTCCAGCACGGTCCGCGCCGCGTCCATCGTCACGACGCGCCCGCGGAGGGCGAACCGGGGGCTGGTCGGGCTGGTCGGGCTCGGCGGGGTCGCGGTCGCTCGCATGGCGTCGTACTCCTTGCTAGGCGGGTCCCTGATGGAAAAGGATCATTTCGGACAGTATCGGTGAAAACCATCAGGAGTGTTCCCGTGACGCAGGACTTCGATCCCGGATATCCCGGCCCGTACGCCGCGCTGGTCGCGTCCTACCCGGGCGCCGACGTGTTCCCGGCCGCGGACTTCCGCGTCGAGTGGGGTCCGATCTTCCACCGCGGCCGGCTCGACGGGACCGCGAAGGTCCTGGTGATCGGTCAGGATCCGGCGCAGCACGAGACCATCGCCCGGCGGATCCTGATCGGCACCGCGGGGCACCGGTTCCAGGGCTTCCTGGCCAAGCTCGGCATCACGTCCGGCTACGTCATGATCAACACGTACCTTTACTCGGTGTACGGGCAGGGTGGCGGCGACAAACACGCGCACGACCCGGCGATCGCCGCGTACCGGAACCAGTGGCTGGACGCGCTGGTCGCCGACAACGCGATCGAGGCCGTGATCGCGCTCGGCAGCCTCGCGGACACCGCGTACCAGATCTGGCACGCGACCCCGACCGGCAAGCAGTACACCGGCGCGTATCGCCACATCCTGCATCCCACCTACCCGGACAGCGCCGCCTCCTCGACGGGGCAGCCGGCCGCGCAGCTGATGGAGAAGATGCTGGCGGACTGGAACGCGGGCCTGGATGTCCTGCATCCGGCGATCACGCACCCTGACGACCCGGTGCCGCTCGTCCACTACGGCACCGCGCTGGCACCCGCGGACCTGGCCGAGATCCCGAGCGCGGACCTGCCGGCCGGCTGCCCGGCGTGGATGCGCTCGGCCGAGCCGTGGGCTCAGCGCACGGGTGCCACCGCGGCGGACAAGCGGGCGACGATCACGGTGAGCATCCCGGTGGACGAACGGCCGTTCTGAGCTGCGCGTCCACCGGGACGCACCCCGGGTCACCCGGTCCCGGACGCGATCACAGACTGGCCAGGTCGGCCTTCAGCATCGCGACGTCGAGCCCGCCGATCTTCCCGGCCTGCTGGAACTCCTCGGAGAGGATCACCCACGCCTCGTCGCCGTAGACCGACCACCAGTCCCAGGTCATCTTCTGCACCGCGCCCCAGGTGACGCAGTACATCCACCGGCCGTCGTAGCCGAGGATCGGCACCGCGTGGCCGCCCTGGATCGGCTCGGCCTGCCAGTCCGGCTCCAGCGCCCACGGCCGGCCGTCGGCGAACTGGATCTCGGCGTTCTTCGGGACCTGGACGCCCACGTACACGCCGCCGAAGTAGGCGATCGCCTGCTTGAGCCCCTCCAGCGAGTGGACGTTGACCGGGGCGTAGCCGACGATCTTGTTCTCCCACAGGCCCTCGCTCATCCAGCTCTTGAGCACGTGCGACTCGACGAGCCCGCTGTCCTTGCCGTGGCTGAGCTTCAGGTACTGCGCGATGACGTCGGTGTCGGCCGGCACCGGCAGGTCGATGCCGGTCTGCGCGTTCCACGCCTGGATCAGGTGCGCGGCGGCGGCCATCGTGCAGTCGCCGTACTGGTCGTTGCCGTCCATCGGGAACCCGGCGGTCACGGTCTTGGCGTGGTCCACCTCGGCCGGGGGCTTCGGCAGGGGAGCCGTAGCGTAGTAGTGCATGTCGTGCAGCGCCGTCGGGAACTGAGGTCTGAGTTTCCCCATCATGCCGACTTTCCGGTTCATGATCACTCCTCCTCGCGATCCGATCCGGCAGGTCAGCGCCGGATCGAGGATCCGTCTTCAATTCCACCGCCGGAGCGGGCCCGAAGCGGCCTCGTTGCGCCATTCGGTGGATGGAGGTTCCCCGCGGTCGGGGAGAGGGGGCGGTGATGTCCACCGGGGACTTCATCGTGGCGCGGCGCCGGACGCCGCTGCCCGAGTTGCCGCTCGTCGGCGGCGTCGAGCCCGCGTGCGGCCCGAACGGCGAGGAGGGTGTGCCGCGGGCTACCGAACGCCGCCCGGGGAACTGGGGCTGCTTCGCCAAGGTCCGGTTGCGCGCGGACGGCGACTACGAGCTCGAGTACTGCGACCCGTCCTCCGCGGAGCGCTGTTCGACCGTCACGCCCTCGCTGGACAAGGTCGTCGCCGCCATGACGGAGTGGTCGGCGTCCGAGGTCGCGTGGCGCGAGGACTTCCAGGGGAGTCAGATCGGGCCGGCCTGATCCCAGCCGGGAGCCAGCACGGTGATCGCCACCTCCCCGCTGACGACCTGTTCCCCGCACGTCCGGCACATCGTCACCGAGTCCACCTCGTGCTCCGGATGCCCGGCGGCCTCATGTGTGAAAGCCACCGGCTGGGCGTCCACCGCCCACTTGTCGCCCCACTTCACGAGCGCCCACACCACCGGGGCCAGCTCTCGGCCGGCCTCCGTGAGGTGGTACTCGAAGCGTTCGGGCCGCTCGGAGTAGCGGCGGCGCTCGACGACGCCCGCCTCCTCCAGGGCCCTGAGCCGGGCGGCGAGGCGGTCGCGCGGGGCGCCGGTGTTGCGGGTCAGCTGGTCGAAGCGGTGGTTGCCGTAGAAGAGCTCGCGGATCGCGAGCAGCGACCAGCGCTCGCCCACGAGCTGCAGCGCCGCGGCGGCGGAGCAGGGGCGGCCGGGGACGGTCGGGTGGGGCGGGGCGGGGGAGCTCACGGCACCATCCTCACCCGAGTGCGTTGTCTTTTCAAACTCGGTGGCGCTACCCTGCCTCGCATGACCGTTGGAATATCAAACTCACTGGCTGGAGCGGACGCCCCGCCGCGGGCCGCCGGCACGCCGCGCGCCGTGTTCGCCGTCGTGGCCTGCTCGGTGTTCGTGGCCAACCTCGACCTGTTCATCGTCAACGTGGCCCTGCCGGCGATGGGCGGATCGTTCGGCGGCAGCACGCTCGGCTCCCTGTCGTGGGTGCTCAACGCCTACGCCATCGTGTTCGCGGCGCTGCTGGTCGCCGCCGGGCGGTTCGCGGACCGGGTGGGGCACAAGCCCGTGTTCCTCGCCGGGCTCGCCGTGTTCACGCTGGCGTCCGTCGCGTGCGCGGCCTCGCCGGGCGTGCCGGCCCTGGTGGCGGCGCGCGTCGTGCAGGCCGCCGGGGCCGCGATGCTCATGCCGACGTCGCTGGCGTTGCTGCTCGCCACCACGCCGGCCGAGCGGCGCGCGCACGCCGTGCGGATGTGGGCCTCGATCGGCGGAATCGCGGCCAGTCTCGGGCCGGTGGCCGGGGGGCTGCTGGTCGAGGCCGGGTGGCGGTGGGTGTTCCTGGTGAACGTGCCGGTCGGGATCGCGGCGGTCGTCGCGGGCGTCAGGGTGCTGCCGACCGGGGCCGGCCGTGAGCGCGACCGCGGCGCGCTGCCCGACCTGCTCGGGGCCGCACTGCTCACCGCGGCGGTCGCCGTGCTGGCGCTGGGTCTGGTCAAGTCCGGTGACTGGGGGTGGACGGATGATCGGACCCTGATCTCCCTGGCCGCCGCCGTGCTGGCGGCCGTCGGCTTCCTGATCCGCTCGGCTCGGCACCCGGCGCCGATCGTCACGTTGCCGCTGTTCCGCATCCGCGCGTTCTCGGCGGCGAGCGCGGGTCTGACGTTGTTCAGCATCGCCTTCGCGGCCGCCCTGCTCGGCGCGATCCTGTGGGTCCAGGACGTGTGGGGCTGGTCGGCGGTGCGCACCGGGTTCGCGGTCGCGCCCGGCCCGCTGGTGGTGCCGCCGATCGCGCTGCGGATCGGGCCGGTCGTCGCGCGCTTCGGGGCCGGTCTGGTCGCGCTCGCCGGTTCGGTCGCCATGGCGGGCGGCGCGCTGTGGTGGGCGGCGGCGTTGGACGTGCGCTCCGGCTACGCGGCGGCGTTCCTGCCGGGCTGGATCCTGATCGGGGTCGGCGTCGGCCTGACCGTGCCGGTGCTCACCGGGGCCGCCGCGGCGACCGTGCCGCCGGCGCAGTTCGCGACCGGCTCGGCGCTGACCGCGATGGGACGGCAGATCGGCTCGGTGCTGGGGGTCGCCGTGCTGGTCAGCGTGCTCGGAACGCCGCACGGGCCGCGGGTGGCGGAAGCCTTCCGGCACGGGTGGTACGCGGTCGCCATCGCGGCCGTGCTGTCCGCGATCGGCGTCCTGCCGCTGGTGCGGAGGCGCCGGGGGTGAGGAGCCGGCGGGGGGTGAGGCACCAGCGGGGGTGAGGAGCAGGTGGGAGGTGCGGCAGGGCCCTGAATCACCCGTCGTGCCGCCACCCCTAGGGCGAACATGCCAGGTAATTCCGTGGATTTCCAGGCAATCGGTTATATGCCACCCGTCCCCACAGAACGGTCCCGCTGATGCTGCGACGCGCACCCGTCCTCCCCGCTACCCGCTGGCAGAGGATCCTGACCCCGGCGACCCACCATCTCGCCGGCGCCGCCCTCCCAGCTCTCCGCATGGCGATCGGCCTGATCTACATCTGGTTCGGCGCCCTGAAGTTCGTCTCCGGCGCCAGCCCGGCAGCCCAACTGGCCACCTCGACGATGTCGTCCCTCACCTTCGACACCGTCCCCGCCTCCGTCTCCCGTCCCCTCCTGGCCGTGTTCGAGACCCTGATCGGCCTCGGCTTCCTCAGCGGCCGCCTGCGCCGCCTGGTCCTGGCCGCGTTCCTCACCCAGGTGCTCGGCGCCCTGTCGTCTCTGGTGCTGGCACCGAACATGGTGTGGCACCACGCCCCGTTGGAACCCAACCTGGCGGGGCAATACGTGCTCAAGGACCTGGTGCTGCTGGCCGCCGGGCTGCTGGTGCTGACCGCGCCGAACAGCAGCGCATATCGGCTCCGCGAGCCGGCCGTCCCGGCCGACGACCACGGACCCGGCTCCGCGATGCCCTAGGCCCTGCCCTCTCCGCCTTCCCCGAACCAGCACGCGCGACAGGCGGCGGCCACACCGGCCGCCGCGCTGCCGGCCCAGGCGTCGGACAGGCTGGCGCGCCGGGTTCCGCCTCCTACATAAAAGGCCTGAGCACCAAGTACCCGTCGAGCCGCCCCACCTGGTCAGTGTCCGGATCCGGAGGCAGCGCGTGGCCCAGCGGCCCCGACCGGACCTCGCCGATCCACTGGTCGTGCTGGTACTCGTGGTTGATCAGCGCCGTCAGCAGATGGGTGGCGACGATCGTCAGCTGGGCCGGCGCGGCGACGCGGCCGCCGGCGATGTCGTTCATCCGTGCATGGACACGCTCGGCCACGGTGTCGCGGAAGGCCGTGAGCCGTTCGACGGTGGGCAGGGCGCCTCGGAAGCGTTCCGGCAGCGCGGAGTCCATGAGGCCGTCGAGCTCGGGATCGGGGCTGGGCTCGGCCGCGGTCAGGTTGCGGACCATGAAATGGGCGACGTGGGCCTGATGGCCGAGGTGCCAGCCGATCGCGCTGGAGTCCTCGTGGGGGCGCCATGTCACCTCGTCGGGGCTGAGGTCCTTCCACAGCTGGTCGGTGTAGGCCCGGGCGCGGTCGTACTCGCGGAGAAGCGCTTCCACCTCGTACAAGGGGACCTCCCTCACTTGGCAACGGACAGGGCTCGCTGATCGGCCAGCGCTACAGCTAGTTCCCCGGCGGCGGTGGGGTGCAAAGGTGCGCGGTCTTTGGGCCCCTGTACAAAGGGCTGGGTGCTGCACAGTGTGTGGCCCGCGAACGACGGCTGCACCGAGATGAACCCCGCGGCGTCGGCGCCCTGGCTGAGCGCGGTGTTGAGCTGGCCGAGGCGGTTCTGGAGGGTCTTGGCCTTGGTGGAGTCGACGCCCAGGGGGCCGAGGCAGCCGATGTCCGAGCCGAACGGATCGTAGTACTGGTTCACGATCACGGTGGGGTGGTTCGGCAGGGCGGCGAGCTGGGTGAGCAGCTCGCGGTAGTCCAGGACGAACTGGGCCATCTGCTGCTGGAAGTAGGCGTCGGTGGCCCGGTCGTCGCAGTTCGGGCTGGCCGCGCACAGCTTGGTCAGGTCGGCCCAGTGCAGGTCGTCGGCACCGACGCCGACGATGACCACCAGCGCCTTCGGCGCGCGCTCGAGCTGGGCGAGCTGGGGCGGGGCGGTGTGGGACCCGGACTGCTGGGGGCCGATGAGCCCGTCGCGGATGGTCGCGCCCGAACAGGCGAGGTTCAGGACGTGCCAGGCGTTGACCTGGGCCAGCTGCTCGGCGTAGGAGTCGGCGCTGCGGCCGCAGGCCTGGTCGAGGGCGTCCGGGGCGGGCAGGGGCCGGTTGCCGACGCCCGCGGCGGTGGAGTCGCCCACCACGACGGCCTGGACCTCGCCCAGCGACGGTCCCGCGACCGGTGCCACGGGCGTCGCGGGGCTGCGCCCGACCAGGTCGGACAGCGAGTGCACGTGCCGCAGCGCCGCGGGGGTCCCGGACGCGAGCAGGCTGAACCCCACGAGGTTCACGACGCTCATCGCCACCGCCCCCGTGGCCAGCACCACCGCGCTCCGGCGCAGC
Organism: Catenulispora subtropica; assembly: GCF_039531675.1. Taxonomy (NCBI): domain Bacteria; kingdom Bacillati; phylum Actinomycetota; class Actinomycetes; order Catenulisporales; family Catenulisporaceae; genus Catenulispora; species Catenulispora subtropica. The sequence continues at coordinate 73,788 of NZ_BAAAQM010000012.1, read as the reverse complement.
GAATAGCGCCGGACCCCGGTCACCGCGGTCAGCACCAGCACGACCACGCCGGCGGAGACCGCGCCCTCCCACAGCGCGTACCGCAGCCACCCCGCGGCGAGCTGACGCCCCATCGTGCCCGCGCCCCCGTGCTCGTCGGAGCCGAGCAGCTGGGCCAGCTCGGCGTTCGCGGTGATGTGGGTGAGGCGCAGCCGCGGGCGGACCGGCCCCGGGAACTGCGGTTCGGTGGCGATCGTCTGGCCGAACAGATCCAGCTCGCCCGGCCCGGACAGCCCCCATCCGGGCGAGGCCGCCCCCACCTCGACCGTCTGCCCGGCCGTGCTCACCGACTGCAGAGGCGTCACCCGCACCGCCACCCACAGCGCGGCCAGCAGCAACGCGGCGGCCGCCACCGGAACCGCGGCCACCCCCGCCCATCGGCGCCACGCGGCCCGCGACGGATACCACCTGGCGAACGTCGTGAAGCGGCTCGTGGACGAGGACATGGGTGTCGCATACCCGCGTATTCGCCGCCGTCACAAGGGCCCCGGCCGATGGGGCCGGGTTCACGTCACCTGGGTGGACGCGCAGGGCGATCTTCGAAGGCGCGGCACAGGCAGCATGGCAGAGGCACTCCTGGTGAAGAGCCGTGCCGCCAAGATCGAGCAGTACCTCACCGAAAGGCATCAACACGATGGCTACCACTTCTGACACGCCGGTCCTCGACACCCTCGCCGCGATGACGGTGGACTCCCTCGAACGCTGCGGGATGGACGCGCACCACCTGGTCCTCACACGGCTGGCGGCACTGGCGGCCATGGACGCCCCGCCGATCTCCTACCTGGCGCACGTCGGCCCCGCCCAGGCCGCCGAGGTGACGGCCGAGCAACTGCAGGATCTGCTGGTGGCCATCGCGCCGATCATCGGGACGGCCCGCGTCATGTCGGCGGCGGGACACATCACCGAGGCACTGGGCTTCGCCATCGCGGTCGCCGAGTCCGAGGCCGAAAGCGCGCAGGGCGCGGGCATGACGGGGAAGTCGAAGAAGAAGTAGGCGTCCGGAACCGGGTGATCACACTGACGTGGTCGACAACGACCCGGCGTCGCACCGCGACCCGGCGTCGGCCGAAGCAGTCGGCCGGCGCCGGGCGGCTGGTATCTACGGCGCCATCGTCACGGCCGCGATCTTCGCCGCGTCCTCCGGCCTGACCACGGCGGCCCTCGTGGTCGCGGTCGTCGTCACCCTGGTCGTCTACTGGCTGGCCGAGGAGTACGCCGAACTGCTGGGCGAACAGATCGAGGAAGGACGCCTGCCCTCCCTCCGCCGGATCGGCGGCGCGCTGGCCGGCACCTGGCCGATGGTCACGGCTTCGTTCCTGCCCCTGGCCGCGGCGGTGATCGCCCGCCTGTCCGGGGCGTCGAACCTGGTGGCGGCGAACGCGGGGCTGGCGGTCGTCGTGGTCCTGCTCGCCGTGCACAGCTGGTCGGCGGCCAGGGCGGCTCAGCTGACCGGGTGGCGGCTGATGGGCGCGACGGCGACGGCGGTGGGGCTGGGGCTGACCATGATCGGTTTGAAGAACTTCGTCTTGCTGAACCTGCATTAGGGGCGGGCGCCCCTTCACAGCCCGCTCACAGCTGACCGGTCCATAATCGGCACCACGACACCGGCCGGCGAGGGGGAGCGACAACGGTGACCGCGATCAACGGCAGTGCCAAGGCCGGGCGTGCCGGGCGGCACGAAGCCCGGGTGCTGGTGGTCGACGACGAGCAGTCGATCACCGACCTCGTCGGGCTGGCCCTGCGGTACGAGGGCTTCGACGTCGCGGTCGCGGCGACCGGCCGGGAGGCGTTGGCGCAGGCCGCCGCCTTCTCGCCCGATCTGGTCGTGCTGGACGTGCTGCTTCCGGATCTGACCGGTCTGGAGGTCTGCTCCCGGCTGCGGGCCGGCGGGCGGCCGTTGCCGGTGGTCTTCCTCACGGCGCGGGACGCCACCGAGGACAAGGTCGCCGGGCTGACGATCGGTGGGGACGACTACGTCACCAAGCCGTTCGCGCTCGACGAGCTGGTGGCGCGGATCCGTGCCGTGCTGCGGCGGACCCGGCCGGCGCTGGAGGACGGTCGTCTGGAGTACGCCGACCTGGTCGTGGACGAGGAGGCCCACGAGGCGCGGCGGGCCGGCGAGCGTCTGGACCTGACCCCGACCGAGTTCAGCTTGCTGCGTTACCTGGTGCTGAACGCCGGCCGGGTGCTGTCGAAGGCGCAGATTCTCGACCACGTGTGGCAGTACGACTTCGGCGGCAGTGACAACGTCGTCGAGACCTACATCTCCTACCTGCGCAAGAAGGTGGACCGGTTCGAACCTCCGATGATCCACACGGTGCGCCATGTCGGCTATGTGTTGCGGTTGCCCCGTGACTAGCACCAGCCGGTCCGGGCTCCGGCCGATGCGCGAGCCGGACCCGTCCGCTGGGTTCCGGCAGCGACCGAAGCGGACGTCACGCCTACCGCCTCGTGTGATCCGTCTCCTCTGGCCGAAGTCGCTGGCCGGCCGCCTCATGGTCCTCGTCCTGAAGTCGTTGGGCGTCAGCCTGTCGATCGCCTGTCTCGGGACCTTTCTGTGGATGCGCAGCTTCCTCCTCGACCGCGTGGACGGGCAGCTCGCCGACAGCGCGGCGTTCGCGAAGTCCGCCATCGCCCAGCGCGTCGCGGTGGGGGAGCCGCCGCCGGCCTCCGGCCTCGCGGACGGCTTCGCCCCCCAGTGGCGGTCGATGGCGCTGGCCGGGCTGGTCCCGGCCAGCGCCGAGATCCGCGACCCGGCGAACCGGACGGTCGAGGTGATCGCCTCCGGGCACCCGGCGCCGGCGCTCCCCGCGGACCCGGCCGCCCGGATTCCGGCGGGGGCCGACCATGCGGACTTCGACCTGCGCGGGTCGACGACCGGCGGCGGCGACCGGTTCCGGATCCGGGTGGACCGGCTGCCGGACGGGGGGTCGCTGGTGCTGGCCATGCCGGTCGGCGACCTGCACCGGACGCTGACCCAGCTGGAGGTCATCGAAGCGGCGTTGTGGTGTGTGGCGTTCGCGGTCGTCGGCTGGATCGTGACCCGCAGCATCAAGGGCGCGCTGCGGCCGCTGGACCGGATCGGCGCCGAGGCGCTGGCGATCCGGGCCGGTGATCTGGACCGCCGCGTGACGCCGACCGATCCGCAGACCGAGGTCGGGCGGCTCGGGATCGCGGTGAACACGATGCTGGGCCGGTTGGAGGCGGCGTTCGTCGAGCGGGAGGCCTCCGAGGACCGGTTGCGGCGGTTCGTCGCCGACGCCTCGCACGAGTTGCGGACCCCGCTGACGTCGATCCGCGGCTACGCCGAGCTGTTCCGGCGCGGTGCGGCCGACCGTCCCCGGGATCTGGCGCTGGCGATGGCGCGGATCGAGTCCGAGGCGGCGCGGATGGGCGCCCTGGTCGATGAGCTCCTGCTGCTCGCGCGGCTGGACTCCGGCCGGGCGCTGGCGCACGAGCCGGTCGACCTGGTCCGGCTGGCCGTGGAGGCGATCGCCGACTTCCGGGTGACCACTCCCGACCGTCCGGTCGAGCTGGTGGCCGACCCGGTCGTGGTGCACGGTGACCAGGACCGGCTGCGCCAGGTGCTCGCGAACCTGCTGGCCAACCTCCGCCGGCACACCCCCGCGGGCACGTCGGCCCGGCTGACGGTCGGCTCCCGCGCCGCCGCCGCCGTCATCGAGCTCGCGGACACCGGCCCGGGTCTGACCGCGGACCAGTGCACGAAGGTCTTCGAACGCTTCTACCGCGTGGACGCGGCCCGGACCCGCTCCGGTGAGGCCGGTGCCGGGCTCGGCCTGGCCATCGTCGCCGCGGTCGCCGAGGCCCACGGCGGTGTGGCCGAAGCCCGCCCGAACCCTGGCGGCGGACTGGTCATCAGCATCCGGATCCCCCTGGCGTGAGCGGCGCCGACCTGCGGCGTCGGCCGGTTCACAGCGCGCTCACAGCCGCGCCACAGCTCCCGCGCATCTGAGCCCGCTGTCATGGTCGGCGAACCGGAAACCGCGTTTGTGGAGGGGAAGCCAACACGATGGAAGCGTTGTCGAACTTCGTGGTCAGACATCGCCGGCTTGTCGCCCTGGTATGGCTGGGGGCGTTGATCGCCGGGGTGTTCGCCGCGTCCGGCCTGAGCAGCCGGCTGGATCAGAGTTTTTCCATGCCGGGCCAGAAGGGCTACGCCGCGAACCAGGCCGTCTTGAAACAGTACGGGAACGGCGCGGGACAGGAACCGCTGGTGCCGGTGCTGACCGTCCCCGCCGGGACGACCGTCGACGACCCGGCCGGCGCAGCGGCGGTGGCCAAGGCGTTCGCGGCCGTCGCCGCTTTGCCGGGCTACCGGGTCGTCTCCTACGCCGACACCCATGACCCGGTGTTCGTCTCCGCCGACCGCCGGACCACCTTCGCGCTGGTCTATCCGAAGCTGCCGCCGCACAGTGAGGCCGCCGCGGCGGTGGGCGCCGCCGCGGACCAGGTCGCGGCCACGCTGCGCCCGAACCTGCCGGCCGGCGTCAAGGCCGATGTGACCGGGATGGTCCCGCTGGCTCTCGGCTCGGGGTCCGGCGGCGGCCCCGGCGTGCTGGCCGAGACCCTGATCGGGGGGATCGGCGCGCTGGCCGTCCTGGTCTTCGTGTTCGCCTCGTTCCTGGCGCTGGTCCCGCTGATCGTCGCGGCGGTGTCGATCCTGACCTCGTTCCTGGTGATCTTCGGCCTCACCGAGATCATGAAGGTGAGCTCGCTGGTCCAGTTCCTGGTCGCGCTGATCGGCCTGGGCGTGGCCATCGACTACTCGCTGCTGCTGGTCACCCGGTGGCGCGAGGAACTGGCGCAGGGCCGGGACAGCGAGACCGCGGTCCACAACGCCATGGCCACCGCCGGCCGGGCCGTCGCGTTCAGCGGTGTGACCGTCGGGCTGGGCCTGGTCGCCCTGGTGCTGCTGCCGGTGCCGTTCCTGCGCTCGATGGGCGTCGGCGGCATGGTCATCCCGCTGATCAGCGTGGCGGTGACGCTGACCCTGGTGCCGGCGCTGCTGGCCGGCGCCGGACGCCGCCTGGACTGGCCGCGGCTGCGCACCGAGGGACGCGCGGCGCGCGGCTGGACCGGCTGGGCGCGGTTCGTCGTCCGCCACCGGCTGGTCGCCGCCGTCACCGCCCTCCTGCTGCTGGGCGTCCTGGGAGGCAACGCACTGACGATGAAGTTCGGCGATCCCAAGCCGACGTCGCTGGCCCAGTCCGGCCCGGCCCGCGCGGGCCTGGACGCCCTGCGCGGTGCGGGGATCCCGACCGGCGTGCTGACCCCGATCGAGGTCGTCGTCCCCTCCGGGGCGGACCGGGCGGCGGTCGCGCGGCAGTTGTCCGGCCTGCCGGGGGTGCGGGCGACGGTGGCCCCGGCCCAGTGGCACTCGGCCGACAGCAGCCTGGTCGACGTCCTCCCGGTGCGGGAGACGATCACGTCCGAGAGCCGCACGCTCGTCGACCAAGTCCGTACGGCCGCCGTGGCCGCCGCGCCCGGCGCCCTGACCGGGGGCTCCGGCGCGCTGACGGCCGACATGGTCTCCGCGATCTACGGGGACTTCCCACAGATGCTCGTGGTGATCGGGGTGGTGACCTTCATCCTGCTGGCCCGGGCCTTCCGCTCGATCGTGCTGCCCCTGAAGGCGGTGCTGCTGAACCTGCTCTCCGTCGGCGCCATCTACGGCGTGGTCACTCTGGTCTGGCAGGACGGCCACGGCTCCCAGGCGATCGGCGGCCTCCCCGCCGCCGGCACCGTCACAGCCTGGATCCCGTTGATGATCTTCGCATTCCTCTACGGCCTGTCCATGGACTACGAGGTCTTCATCCTCGCCCGCATGCGGGAGGAGTACGACAGCACCGGCGACACGACCACGGCCGTCGTCGAGGGCATCGGCCGCACCGGCCGCCTGGTCACCTCCGCCGCGCTGATCCTCTTCCTGGCGTTCGCCTCCCTGGCCGGCGGCCCCGAGGTCCAGCTGAAGGTGTTCGCGACCGGACTCGGCGCCGGGATCCTCCTGGACGCCACGGTGGTCCGGGCCCTGCTCGTCCCGGCCCTGGTCTCCCTGTTCGGCCGGTGGAACTGGTGGCTGCCGGAGTGGGCCGCCAAGGTGCTGCGGGTGCCGAGCTCACCAGTGCGGGAGGGCACGCCCGCGGTGGCGGAGAAGGAGTTGCAGACGGCGGGGTAGCCGGCGTGGACGCGGATACGGGAAAGGGCCGCCCGAAGGCGGCCCCGACCCGTTCCCCGCGACCTCAGGACATCATCCCGATCCACTGCCCGCCGGTCACGTTCAGCACCTGCCCCGAAACGTAGTTCGACCACGGGGAGCACAGGAAGAACACCCCGCCCGCGGCCTCCTCCGGCGTGCCGGGCCGGCCCAGGGGGATCAGGAACGACGTCGCGCCGACCATCGCCTCCGGGATGCCCAGCTGCACCGTCTCGCCGCCGATGGTCATGGTGTTGTCGTCGGTCTTGGCGGCGGTGAGGCGGGTCTCGATGTGGCCGAAGGCCACCGCGTTGACGTTGACCTTGAACTGGCCCCACTCCTTGGCCAGGGTCTTGGTCAGACCGACGACGGCGGACTTGGCGGCGCTGTAGTTGGCCTGGCCGGCGTTGCCCATGGTGCCGGAGACCGAGGAGATGTTGACGATCTTGCGGAAGACCTCGACGCCCTGCTCGCGCTCCTGCTTGGCCGGGTCGCGGAAGTAGGGGGCGGCCGCGCGGATCGTGCGGAAGGGGACGACGGTGTGGATGTCCAGCATGCGCTGGAACCAGTCGTCGGTCATCAGGTGGATCGGCTTGTCGAGGGTGTAGCCGGCGTTGTTGACCAGGATGTCGATCTTGCCGAAGCTGTCGACGGCCTTCGCGACCAGGGCCTCCGGGACGCCCTCGGCGGTGAGGTCGCCGCCGAAGACCGCGGTGTCGCCCCCGTGCGCCTTGGCGATCTCGGCCGCGGTCTCGGCCGCGACGTCCGCGTCCAGGTCGTTGATCAGGACGCCGGCGCCCTGCGAGGCCAACAGGTCGGCGGTGGCCCGCCCGATGCCGCGCGCCGATCCGGTGACGATCGCGACCTTGCCGTCCAGGACTCCCATGCTGCTCCTCGGCTCCTCAATCAGTGTGTGGTTGTGCGGGTTCTGACAAGCTGCGGTGCGTTGTGGCGCGCCGCGGTGCGCGGTCCGGGTCAGGACCCGAACACCGCCAGGCCGTCCTTGATCACGACGACGCCGGCGTCGGACGCGGTCTCGAACGCGAACGCCCCGGCCGCCCCCGCCGCCCACACCCGGGTGGCGATGTCCTGCCCGGGCAGCACCGGCTTGGCGAAGCGTACGGCCAGCCGCTTCAGGGTGCGAGGGTCGGCCTCTGCGACGCCGGTCACAGCGTGCGAGACGAAGGCCATCGTGCACAGACCGTGGTTGATGACGCCCGGCAGCCCGACCGCGCGCGCGAAGTCCTCGTCCAGGTGGATCGGGTTGTGGTCGCCGGACGGTTCGGCGTAGCGCACCGGCTGGTCGGCGTCCACGTGCTGCTTCGCCTCGCCCACCGGCTCGGTGGCGCGCACCGCCTCCTCCAGCGCGTGCCCCGGCGCCTGCTCCCCGCCCGGCTCCTGGCCCTGCGCGCCGCGGAAGAACGTCGACATCCACTGCTCGTTCACGAGCTCGCCGTCCGCGGTGCGGGTCTGCGACTTCACCGCCACCACCACGCCGGCCGACGTCTGCCGCACGCCCACCGGCGCCGAGCGGGTCACCAGCTCCATCCCCGGGGTGATCGGCCGGTGGTAGAAGAAGTCCTGCCCGCCGTGCACGAGCATCATCAACAGCTCCGGCGGGGCCACCGCCAGCACCGCCTCCGCACTGGACTCGAACGCCGGCACCACCGCGAACACCGGCGGGGCCAGCTCGCCGGCGACGTGCGCGGCGACCGGGTCGTTGGTCGCGGCGGCGTAGGCGGCGACGCGCTCCCGCCCGACGGTGAAGTGCTTCGGCTCGGTCCAGACGCCGAGCGCCTCCAGGTTGAAGCTCATTTCGGTTGCCCCCTTGCGGACGCCGCGTCGGCGGAGAACACTGTGACGCAACTGAACGTACCGTAGAACGACGTAACGATCCAGAGGGGAAACCAGCGCGCCATGACTGAGACTTCCGGGACGTCCGGCCTGCCCGTCGAACTCGCCGGCTCCGACCCGAACCAGCTCGCCGGCATGGTCGGCCAGCTCTCCGACGCCGAGCTGCGCGAGGTGCTCTCCGACGGCGGACTGCGCGGTCAGGTGCTCGACGAGATCTTCCGCCGCATGGGCGACCACTTCCGCGCCGACAAGGCCAAGGGGCAGACCGTCGCGGTGCACTTCGTGATCACCGGCGGCCCGGACGGCGGCAAGGACACCTACCAGGCCTTCATCAAGGACGGCGTCTGCACCACCTCCAAGGAGCTCACCGAGCACCCGCGCGCCACCATCACCGCCGACGGCGTGCCGTTCCTGCGGCTGGTCACCGGCGGTGCCGGCGGCGTCGAGCTGTTCCTGAAGGGCAAGCTCAAGGTCGGCGGCGACATGATGTTCGCCGCGTCCGTGGCGGGGTGGTTCGCGATTCCGGGCGGCAAATAGCCCATCATGGACACTGCGTGCCGCGACGCGGCGCGTGGACGGCCTCGGGGGGTCGTCCGCGCGCCGCGTCGCCGTCGTTCGGCGGCTTGGAGCGCCGGGGCGGCCAGGCCGTGAGGCCGTGATCCTGCGTGGCGGCGTCGAGCCCGCGGAGCAGGGCGCCGCCGCCGCAGCGGGCGGTGCGGGGCCCGCTGGTCGACGGCGACGTCGTCCATCGCCCGCAGGCGGCCCCTCGATCGGGTCGCGAAGAGGTGGGTCTTGCGCCTGACACGGCCTGGAGTCTTTTGCGTGCGGACTGCGCAATACGGATCGAAGTCACGCCGAAACGCACGCGACCGAGCACGATTTTCGTCTCTGAGTATTGACACCCTCGATCGGCGCGTGTTCCATGACGCTTACCGCTCGTTTTGTTGAAGCGGGCAACAAATCAGGACGATGTCCTGACCCGCGCACGCCTCGCCACACATCCCGCCCTCATCCCTCAAGAGGCAGGTTCATCGATGCGTACGATCAGGCTGCTGACAGCGGCGGCGCTCGCCGCGGCCGGCAGCGTCCCCGCCACGGCCCTCCTGACGGCGTCCGCGGCGCATGCCGCCTCGGCGCCACCGCGAACCGTCCCCGCCCTGAAGTCCTGGACCGCCGCCTCCGGCTCGTTCACCTGGGGCCCGACCAGCCGCGTCGTCGTCGATCCGGCGTTCGCCGGCCAGCTGGCCGGGGACGCGAACACCTTCGCCGCCGACCTGTCGGCCCTGGAGAACCGCACCGTCACCGTGACCACCGGAACCGCCGGGCCCGGCGACGTCCTGCTCACCCTGGGCGGGAGCCAGCCGGCCGAGGGCTACAGCCTGACCGTCGGGGCCTCCGTCACGGTCCAGGGCAGCACCACGACCGGCGAGTTCTGGGGCACTCGGTCCGTCCTGCAACTGCTGCATCAGGGGCCGAGCATCCCGGCCGGGACGGCGGCCGACGCCCCCCTGAAGCCGGAGCGCGGCATGTGGATCGACGCCGCGCCGAAGTTCGTCCCCGTCGACTGGATCGAGAACGAGATCCGCGACATGTCCTACCTGAAACTGAACTCCCTGTTCATCGGGTTCGGCACCCGGCTCGTCAGCAGCACCCACCCCGAGATCAAGCCGACCGTCTTCGGGCCGGGGCAGTATTCCAGACAGGACATCGCCGACATCATCGCCGTGGCGAACGCCTACCACGTGGCCGTCGTCCCCGAGATCGACATGCCGGCGCACATGGACGACATCCTGGCCGCCGAGCTGGCCGCCGGGCACGACTACCGCCTCAAGGACGGTTCCGGGAACCCCAGCGGCGGCGGCAACATCGACGTGACGCAGCCGGCCGCCCGGCAGCTGGTCGGCGACCTGCTCAGCGAATACCTGCCGTGGTTCACCAGCTCTCCGTACTGGCACCTCGGCGGCGACGAGATCGGGGACTACTCGTCCACGACGCCCTATACCCAGCTGCTCACCTACGCACGGGCCAACGGCGGCACGACCGCCAAAGACGCCTTCTACATCTTCGTGAACTCGGTGGACTCCCTGGTCAAGGCGGGCGGCAAGACGGCTCGGATGTGGAACGACCGGATCGGCTCGGGCGACGGCACGGTGGCGGTCAACCCCGATGTCGGCGTCGAGTACTGGGTCGCGTCCGGCCAGACCCCGCAACAGCTGGCCGCCGCCGGTCACGTCGTCGCCAACGAGAACCAGGCCGTGACCTACTACACCTACGGGAACCACAAGCCCGACACGGCGGCGCTGTACGCGTGGAATCCGGACACCTTCGACGGCGGTGCGACGATCACCGACGCCGGCGGGAACCCGGGCTCCCGGATCAACGTGTGGCTGGACGACCCGAGCGCGGAGACCTTCGACCAGACCGCGGGCGGCCTGAAGTATCCGTTGCGGACCCTGGCGCAGGTCACGTGGTCGGGGCCGGCGCCGCAGGGCAGCACCTACGCGTCGTTCTTCCCGGTCATGGACCTGATCGGCCGCAACCCGCGATGGCCGGCCATGACCATTCCGGGCGACCTGGCCCAGGGCCGGCCGACCACCGCGTCCAGCGTGCAGGGGACCGACCTCGCGGCGGCGAACGCGACCGGACCCTACGGCTCCGGCCGGTGGTCCAGCCAGTTCTCCGATCCGCAGTGGATCCAGGTCGACCTCGGGTCGGTGCAGACGGTGACCAGGGTCGTGCTGGCCTGGGAGGCCGCCTACGGCAAGCAGTACACGATCGACATGTCGAACGACGGCGTCACCTGGACCACGGTCTCCTCCCAGGCGAACGGCGCCGGCGGCACCGAGACGTTGACCGGGTTCGTCGGCACCGGCCGCTACATCCGGATGAACGGAGTTACGCGCGGCACCCAGTACGGTTATTCGCTCTACGAGTTCGAGGTCTTCAACGACCACAGCCTGGCCGACAACCATCCGACCACCGCGTCTTCGGTGCAGCCGAACACGGGCTACGCCCCGAATCTGGCCACGGACGGCAGTTCGTCGACGCGTTGGTCCAGTGACTTCTCCGACCCGCAGTGGATCCAGATCGACCTCGGTTCCGTCCAGGCCGTGAACCGGGTGGTCCTGGGATGGGAGGCCGCGTACGGCAAGCGGTACACGATCGACATGTCGAACGACGGGGTCGCCTGGACGACGGTGTACACGCAGGATGACGGCGGCGGCGGCACCGAATCCCTGACGGGGTTCGTCGGCACCGGTCGCTATATCCGGATGAACGGAATCGCACGGGGCACCCAGTACGGCTATTCGCTCTACGAGTTCGAAGTCTTCGATGACGACAACCTCGCCTACAGCCGGCCGACCACGGCTTCGTCGGTACAGCCGAGTACGAGCGACACCGCGAGCCTGGCCACGGACGGCAGCGCGTCGACACGGTGGTCCAGTGACTTCTCCGACCCGCAGTGGATCCAGGCCGACCTCGGCTCGGTACAGTCGGTGGGCAGAGTCGTCCTGGCATGGGAGGCCGCTTACGGCAAGGCCTACCAGCTCCAGATGTCGAACGACGGCACCACCTGGGCCACCGTCTACGTCCAGTCCGACGGTGCCGGCGGTACGGAGACTGTGACGGGCCCCATCGGCACCGGACGCTACATCAGGATGCTGGGGACCGCCCGCGGCACCCCGTGGGGCTATTCCCTCTGGTCGTTCCAGGTCTACCAGAGCTGAGCCGGTCGAAGTCGGGATCGGCGGCCCCGGGTCGGCCGATCCCGACGTGGCTCCACTAGTCCTGGATCACCGACAGCCAGTTGCCGGCCGGGTCCTTGAACCACGCGATGAGGGGTCCGCCCTCCCGGCTGATCCCGTCCCGGCCGACGCCGGGCAGCTGCTCGAAGGCGACGCCGCGCTCCTTGAGCTGCTTCACGGTGGCCTCGATGTCCGGGACCGGGAAGTTCAGGATCGTGAAGGTCGCCGGCTTGTGGGCCGGGCCCTTCGGATAGACCAGCACCGGGTTGCCGCCGGAGATCTGGAGGTGGAGCATGCCGTTCTCCTCGGTGACCGGCAGGCCCAGGACTTGGTTGTAGAACTGCTTGGCGGCCGGGATGTCGTCCACTGAGAAGCCGCTGAAGGCCTTCGTGTTCTCGAACATGATGCGACCGTACTCGCCGTTGCCCACGGAGCCGGGGCGCAGCGGGGGGTCGGCCGGGCATTCGGGGGACACGCCGCGGGGCCCGGTCCCAGGTCGCTCCTGGGTCCGGGCCCCGCCGCGCGGTGTGTGTGCCGCCTCCCGGCGGCCGGTGCTACTTCGCGGGGACCGCGTCGCCGACCGGCAGGATCGCGATGTGGTCGGTCTCCTCGGCCAGCTCGATCGCGTGCTCGTCGACCGCCGGCATCGCGTTCTTGCCGGGGAGCAGGAACACGGTGGCGACGGCGGCCAGGACGCCCAGGCCCGCGCCGACCAGCAGCGCCGTGCCGAAGCCGCCGGACAGCGCCTGCGCCGGGTTGTCCCCGGTGCCGAACAGGTGCGAGGTGCGGGCCGAGGCCACCGCGGCCAGGATCGCCAGGCCGAGCGCGCCGCCCACCTGCTGGGAGGTGTTCAGCAGGCCGGAGGCCAGGCCGGACTCCTCCTCGGAGGCGCCGGCGGTGCCGGCGATGGTCAGCGCCACCCAGGCGTGGCCGGCGCCCAGGCCGATCACGACCTGCGGAAGCAGCAAGTCGGTGACGTAGGAGCCGTCGGCCGGCATCCCGGAGGCCCACAGCAGGCCGGCGGCCATGACCACCATGCCGCCGATCGTGGTGGCCTTGATCCCGACCTTGGCCACCAGCTGCCCGGCCACCGTGGCCGCGACCACGATCGCCAGCGCGATCGGCACCAGCGACAGACCGGACTTCAGCGGCGAGTAGCCCAGGACCTGCTGGGTGTAAAGGGTCATGAAGAAGAACGCCGGCATCAGGCCCATGACCTGCAGTACCGAGGCCACGTTCGCGCCGCGCAGCACCGGGCGCCGGAAGATGGACAGCGGCACCAGCGGCATCCGGGTCCGCGCCTCGACCACCACGAAGGCGACCAGCAGCGCCACGCCGACGGCGCCCAGGCCCAGGGTCTCCGGCGAGGTCCAGCCCACCTTCTGGGCGTTGACCAGCACGAACACCACGCTGGCCAGACCCGCGGTCACCGTGAAGGCGCCGGCCAGGTCGAACCCGGTGCGCGGGCCGCTGGGGGCGCCGACCGGCAGCACGCGGGGCGCCACCAGGGCGGCCGCCACGCCGATCGGGACGTTCACCCAGAAGCAGGCCTCCCAGCCGAACCAGTCGGTCAGCATGCCGCCCAGGATCAGGCCCACGGCGCCGCCGGCGCCGGCCACCGCGCCCCAGACGCCCAGCGCCTTGTTGCGCTCGGCCTTCTCGGCGTCGGTGTTGTCCGGGAAGGAGATCAGCAGCAGGGACAGCGCGGCCGGCGAGACCACCGCGGCGGCGAAGCCCTGGATCGCGCGGGCGCCGATCAGCCAGCCGGGGGAGGGCGACAAGGACCCGACCAGCGAGGCCACGGAGAACAGGATCAGGCCGCCCATGAACATCCGGCGGCGTCCGAAGTAGTCGGCCAGCCGCCCGCCCAGGAGCAGGAAGCCGCCGAACATCAAGGTGTAGGCGTTGGTGACCCAGGACAGGTCGTTCTGCGCGAAGCCGAGCCCCTTGACGAGGGAGGGCAGGGCCACGCCGACGATGCCGGCGTCCAGGACCAGGACGAACTGGGTGACCGCGAGCAGGGCCAGGGCCGCTCCGCGGTTGACAGTGCGACCGCCCGATACGGCCGGTGCTGCGCTCTCTGCAACAGCTGACATGAGGTGCATCCCCCTGAAGCGGAAGGTGAGTTACGGTTCCGGTTTATCGGGGACGACAGTACCGGAGGCCTCCCTCCGGTTGTCAAGCGGAACCGGAACTCAACTTCCGCTTCATGGGTGACCGGTGTACCGTTCCACCATGGTCCTCACCCAGTCATCGCCGAACCGCCCCCTGCGCGCCGACGCCCGGCGCAACCGGGAGGCCATCATCACGGCCGCCGACGACCTCTTCCGCACGCAGGGCATGGGCCTGCAGATGGACGAGGTCGCGCAGCGCGCCGGGCTCGGCGTGGGCACGGTCTACCGGCACTTCCCGACCAAGGAGGCGCTGACCGTCGAGCTGGTGGTGCACCGCATGGAGACCGTGATCAACCAGGCCGAGCAGGCGATGGAGACCCAGGCCCCGGCCGTCGCCATCCGCGGCTTCATCCACGCCATGGCCCGCATGATGGGCGAGGACGCCGGCCTGCGCGAGACCTTCCAGGTCCAGTCCACCGCCGACGCCCAGCGTGAGGAGTGCGCGTACTACCGCCAGGACCTGCACGAGCGGAAGTTCGGCCTGGTCCGCCGCGCCCAGGAGGCCGGCATGGTCCGCGCCGACCTCGCGGTCGAGGACTTCGACGCCCTGATGTGCGGCATGGGCCAGTCGATCCTGGCCGGCGGCAACCCCGAGCTGATGGCCGACGTGCTGCTCGTGGGGATGCGGGTGCCGGATGGCGACGGCAGCCAGTGCGGTGCGGCGGACGGCGGCGGGTCGGCGGCCTGACGTTCATCCGCGCTGTCCCACAGCCCGGAACAGAACGTGTCAGTGGCGCCGTCTAGAGTCGTGCCTGTTGCAGCCGCGGCCAGAATGGTAGGCGTGAACGCGAATCCGAACCCTGTCTCAGTACCCGCACCGTCTCCGTCACCCGACCGTCTCTGCACGGGTATGAGCTGGTTCGAGGAACGCCCCGCCCTGACCGCCGTCGAGGGTGACGACCTGCACCTCAAGGCCCTGATGCCGGGGGCGCGCCTGGCGCTGACGTGGTCCGGGCGGCGCCGGTGCATCGGCTGGACCGCGCCGGGCAGCGGGCGTACGGCCTGTGCGGAGGACGCGGACATCGACGCCGGCGCGACCCTGGCCCAGTGCCCCGCGTGCCAGAACCGCGACCACGGACTCGCGATCGCACGCGACCGGGTCACGGACGACGGGCGCACCTATCAGCTGTACCTGGCGTGGTTCGCCCCGGGCATGCTGAAGGTCGGGATCACGGCGGTGCAGCGCGGCGTCGCGCGGCTGCTGGAGCAGGGCGCGATCGGGTACACGCTGATCGCGACGGGATCGCTCCCGGCGATCCGCCGCGCCGAGCTCACCCTGTCCGCCTCGGGACTGGCGAAGGAGCGGTACCGCTCGCGCGCGAAGGTGGAGGCGTGGTGGGGCCTGCCGGAGACGGAAGGGCTGCGCTCGGCACTGACCGAGGCACGGACCAAGGCGCTGCGAATCCTGGCGGACCACACGCTGGAACCGCTGCCGGCCGGCCCGATCGTCGACAACACCGCGTTCTTCGGCCTGCACGACGGAGCCCCGGCGACGTACCACGAGGTCGAGGCCCTGGACGACAGCGGCACGCTGGCGGGCGAGGTGCGCGCCGTGATCGGCAAGCACCTTTTCGTGACCGTCGGCGACGGCGCGCCGCTGTTGCTGGACACACGGCTGCTGGCGGGACGGCACACGATCGCGGCGGGGGAGGGTGCGGCGACCGCCGGGGTGCGGACGGCAGAGCGCCGGCGGCCGTTGGTGTACGACACGCCGACGCTGTTCTGAGGGACCGTTTCGGGCTCAGTGCTCGCGGATGAGGATCTGGATCGCGCGGAGCACGGCGCTGACCCAGGTGCCGATGACGGCTGCCTTCTGCCATTTCTTATCGCTGTGTTCTGCCATGGCCTCACAATGAGGTGAGCACGGAGTGTTGCGGCAGGGTCAACGGTTGCCAGTGCTCAGCAACGCAGGTAGGGGGACGACATGGGCGAGCTCGAGCCGGTGAACTCGGGAGAGGTGGAGCCGGGCGCGGACGCGGAGTTCGGAACCGTGGGTCCGGAGACGGCGGAGTCCGGCCCGGGTGCGCTGTTCACGCGCAGTCTACGGGCGCTGTTCGGGTCACTGGATGTGTCGCAGAACCGGTACGCGGCGCGCGTCTACTTGGACAAGAGCGTGCTGTCGCGTTATCTCAACGGCGAGCGGATTCCGCGGTGGGACTTCGTGCACCGGTTGCTGGTCGAGTCGACCATGAAGAACGACGGCATGGCGCCGACGCCCGCGGTCGTCAAACATCTGCGGGACCAGTACTACGCGGCGCTGGAGGCCGGTGGCTCGCCGGCGCACAAGATCCAGCTGCTGCAGGAGCAGTTGGCGGACGCGGACGCGCAGGCTCAGCGAGCGGACCGGCGTGAGCGCGAGGCCGATCAGGAGTTGCACGAAGCCGAGCGCCGGGTGGCCGAGTTCGAGGTCCGCGTGCGAGAGCTCGAGGACTCCGTGGACCGCGAGCGCGACGATCACGCCGCCGCCCTCGTCGCTCTCCAGGGCGATGCCGACGCCCAGCGGTCCATGCTGCTGGCGGAGATCGAGCGGCTGACCCGCGAACTGGAGGTGGCCCAGGAACGGCGTCGTGAGGCCGAGGCGCGCTGCGAGGAGTTGGAGCGACAGCTGGAGCAGGCCTCTGAGGAGGAGGAACAGGAGCCGGTTCCGAGAGGGGCGGATGCCGGTGCCGGTTCCGCGGATTTCGACGATGGACAGTGGCTGAGTCAGATGTCTGCCGAGTCCGCGGCGAACGAACTGCACAAGATGAAGGCTGCCCGAGCGCAGGTCGCGCTCGATGCCATGCTGACGAGCAGGATCATGCAGATCGTCGAGGCGGGCTCACCCGTTCAGGCCGGCAGGTTGCTGGGCATGCTCCGGCCGGCCCGAGCGAGCGACATCGTGCGGCTCATGCCCACGGAGAGCATGGCCGCAGTGGCGCGCCATATTCCGCTGCCCCAGTTGACCTCCATCGCTCAGCGCATGCCGGTGAACACGATCGAAGTGTTGTTCCGGGAAATGAGAGCTGAGGACGGGGGCACCCCGAGCCAGGACGCTTACCTGGCGTTGTTGAACCTCCTCTTCGACGAGATGCCCGAAAACCTTCGCGAGGAGGTCTCTCGAGAACTGGGATTCAGCCGCTACGGGCCTTGGGATGTCCAGGAGTCGCGCGCCGTGGAGATGTGAGGCTCCTCAGCCGAAGTACCCCTCGATTTCCCCATGCGTCAGAATCCCGCCCCGCCCGAACTCGAACGTCCCCCGCTCCGCGATCTCCTTCGCCCCGTTGATCGCCGCGCTCATCGCCGCCCGCGACAGGTTCGAGCCGAGGCTGATGCGGCGCACGCCCCACTCGCCGAGCTGCTCGACCGTGGCGTTCAGGCGGGGGCCGCCGGCCAGGACGTTGATCGGCTTGCCGACCTCGGAGACGACGGTGCGGATCTGCTCCTCGGTCGTCAATCCCGGGGCGAACAGCACGTCGGCGCCCGCCGCCTCGTAGGCCTGGAGGCGGGCGATCGTGTCCTTCAGGTCGGGGCGGCCGTGGAGGAAGTTCTCGGCGCGGGCCGTCACGGTGAACGGGAACGGGAGCGCGCGGGCCGCCTCGATCGCGGCGGTGAGGCGTTCGAGGGCTGCCTCCACAGGGATGATCGTGTTGTCGACCGCGTCCTCGATCGAACCGCCCACCAGGCCGTTGGCGGCGGCCAGGCGGATGGTCTCGGGGATGCCGTCGGCGGTGGCGGCGAAGCCGTGTTCGAGGTCGCCGGCGACGGGCAGGTGGGTGGCGGCGGCCAGGGCGGCGGCGTTGGCGAGGGTCTGGTCGCGGGTGATGCCGCCGTCGGCGGTGCCGAGGGAGTGGGCGATGCCGGCGCTGGTGGTGGCCAGGGCCGGGAACCCGAGGGCGGTGAAGGCCTTGGCGGTGCCGGCGTCCCAGGCGTTGGCGATGACGAAGACGTCGGGGGCGGTGTGCAGGGCGGCGAAGGTCTCGCCGCGGCGGTACTGGTCTTCGGCGGTCAGCAGGCTCATACCGCAACCTTATGGGGTGGACGTTTCGGCCGCGGCCGCAACGTCGGCCAGGACGCGGTCGGGGTCGCCGGAGGAGGTGTCGACCGTGCGGTGGGGGACCGGCGGGGGCGTGTCGGGGCCGATCGCCGCGGCCCACGCGTCGAAGGACGCGAGTTTGGCGGCGTCTTCGGAGCGGCCCCGGGCGATGATCCGGTCGCGGAGTACTGAGACGTCGCACCGCACCCACACCAGCCGCACGGTCCCGCCGCCGAGTTCGGCGCCCCACTCCGCCCAGCGCAGGGGATCGCGGATCTGCGTGGTGAACGGCGCCACCAGCATCACCGGGCAGCCGTGCGACCGGATCTCCCGCGCGGCCGCGGTCATCCCGCCGTATTCGTGCGCCTTGACGTGCTCGTCGTACCACGCGCCCTCGCGCTCGCCGAACCCGCGTCCGGCCGCCGCCAGCACCTCCGAGGCGAAACCCCGGTACAGCGTGTCCTTGTCGAGCACCGCCGGGACCGGGGAGAGCCGCCGGGCCAGCAGCCCGGCGACCGTCGACTTCCCGGCGCCGGGCGCCCCCGCGACCACCCAGACATCGTCCATGCGGCGAGCCTAGAGCAGCCCCTTGACCACCCCCGTCACCCCGTCCAGGGCATCCGTGCACGTCGTGGGCACCGCGTGCTCCGGGTCCAGCGCGTTCGCCGCCTCGTGGAAGGCCACCCCGTCCACCGTCCCGACCAGGACGTGCTCCGACACGTCCAGCGGGCACAGGTCCTGCACCACCACGTTCCGCACGTTCGGACCGTCCAGGAACTGGTTCGGGTACGGCGTCACCACCTCGTCCAGCCGCGACACGATCGTCGTGTACCGGACGCCGGGCACGGTGTCGCCGTCGGCGTCCAGCCGCCGGTTGAAGTCCGAGCCGACGAACTGCTCCACGCAGGCCGGGCACGCGGTCCCCACGACCTGCGTGGCCCCGGGCACCTGCTGCGCCACGGTGAACAGCCCGGTCGCGGTGCCGCCGTGGTTCGTCGGCGCGATCCCGACCAGCGTGTGCACCTTCGGGGCGCCGCCGAGGAACTTCAGGTAGTACCGCGGCAGCGCCCCGCCGCCCTGCGAGTGCCCGACGATGTCCACCTGGCCGGCCCCGGTCGCGGCCAGCACCCGGTCCACGTACGCCGCCAGCTGCCGCGCCGAGTCCTCGATCGGGGCGATGCCGTGCACCAGCGGGATGCCGGCGTACTGGCCGTAGTCCAGCTCGAACACGCAGTATCCGCGCTCGGCGAAATACGGGCCCCCGACCTGCCACTGGTCGGCCGGGTTCAGGAAGGTTCCGTGCAGCAGGATCAGCGGGCGCGGATGCTCGGCGCTCGGGCGGCAGCCGAAGTCGTCGATTCCGGAGGAGAGCGCTCGTGCCGGCGCCGCGGCGACGGCCGTGGCGGGGGTCGCGAGCAGCGCCGCGGCCAGCAGGCCGCCGGCCCGGCGTCGCAGGGTTCGTGGATGGTTCGGTCCCGGTCGCATGAGTCCTTTGTAGGGCTCCGGCGCGCCCGGGTACATTCTCAACACCGTGATATTCACCCGTCCGGCCCTGGCGGGGGCGGTCCGGGCCGGGGTATTGACGTCGGCTCCAATTTACCGGAGGGTAACTTCGAGCGAGCGGCACTTCTTCGCGGACTGTCCCCACGGATCGACGCGGACCGACACGGATCGGCACCGATCGGCCCAGCTCCACGAGAAAGCAGGTACCGACCATGCCCGGCCCGGCAGGCGCGACCATCGACGGCGGCGGATCCCACCTCGCGGTGGCCGCGACCCTGGTACGGGCCGGCGTGATCCGCCCCGGACCGCCGCACCGCAGCGTCGGCCAGCTGCGCGCGCTCATGGCCTGGGGTGCCACCATCGCCGGCGGGTTCCGGGCCGCCGCCGCCCGCACCCCGAACGCCGAGGCGATCATCGACGAGCGGGTCGTGCTCACCTACCGCGAGCTCACCAACCGCGCGACGCGCCTGGCCAACGGCCTGCAGACGCGCGGCGTCCAGCCCGGGGACAAGGTCGCGCTGCTGTGCCGCAACCACGCCGGCATGGTCATCTGCTTCATCGCCTGCGCCGAGCTCGGCGTGGACGCGGTGCTGCTGAACACCGGCCTGTCCGCCGGCCAGCTCACCCAGGTGCTGGAGGAGCAGCAGCCCCGGGCCGTGATCGCCGACACCGAGTTCGACGCGGTGCTGACCGGCTGCCCGAAGGACACGCTGCGCATCAACTCCTGGCACGAGCAGGGCGCCGCCGTCCCGCTCACCCTGGACGACGTCATCGACGGCGCCGCGGCCACGGCCCGCAAGCCCCCGGCCAAGCCCGGCCGCATCATCGTGCTCACCTCCGGCACCACCGGCGCCCCCAAGGGCGCGCGCCGCCCCAACCCGCCGGGCATCGGGGCCGCCGCCTCGATCCTGAGCCGGATCCCGCTGCGGGCCGGCGAGCGGATCCTGGTGCCCGCCCCGATGTTCCACTCCTGGGGCCTGGCCGCGCTGCAGATCAGCATGCCGCTGCGGGCCACCCTGATCATGCAGCGGCGCTTCGACCCGGAGGCGACGCTCAAGGCGATCCAGGCCAAGCGTCCCACGGCCGTGTTCGCGGTCCCGGTGATGGTGCAGCGCATGCTGGACCTCGGCGAGGACGTGATCAAGAAGTACGACACCTCCTCGCTGCGCATCGTCGCCCTGTCCGGCTCGGCGATCCCGGCCGCCGCGGTGACGAAGTTCCTCGACACCTTCGGGCCGGTCCTCTACAACTTCTACGGTTCCACCGAGGTCTCGTGGGCCTCCATCGCCGACCCCAAGGACCTGCGTCAGGCCCCGACCACCGCGGGCCGGCCGCCGCTGGGCTCGAAGATCGTGATCCGGGACGTGGACTCCGGCCAGCCGGTGCCGACCGGCAAGGTGGGCCGCATCTTCGTCTGGAACGACATGCTCTTCGAGGGCTACACCAACGGCGCCAACAAGGAGGTCTCCGACGGCTACATGGCCACCGGAGACCGCGGCTACGTCGACGCCCACGGTCTGCTGTTCGTCTCCGGCCGCGACGACGACATGATCGTCTCCGGCGGCGAGAACGTCTTCCCGCGCGAGGTCGAGGAGCTGATCGCGGCGCAGCCCGGGGTCCGCGAGTGCGCCGTGGTCGGGGTGCCGGACGAGGAGTGGGGCCAGCGCTTCGCCGCCTACGTCGCGCTGCTGCCCGGCGTCGCGATGACCGCCGAGGAGGTCAAGACCCTGGTCAAGGGCAGCCTGGCGCGGTTCTCGGTGCCGCGAGACGTGTACTTCGTCGACGAACTGCCGCGCAACGCCACCGGGAAGGTCGTCAACCGGCTGCTGTCCGACTGAGCCGGCCGGCCGGGCACCCGTAGCCTCGGCCGCCACGCTCCGGCTGCGCACTGGCCGCCGCGCTCCGGCCGCACACCGGCCGCCGCGGACCGGCCGCGCCCACCCCCTCGACCGCCTGGGCCCGTGCCGCGCACGGTGCGGGCCCGGGCCACCACCGTTTGGAGGGCACCGCCGTCATGCCCGCTAGCCGCAGCGAAGTCGCCGGCCCGAAGGGGACGCGGACCCGTGTCCTGCGCATCCTGATGCGCTCGGGCATCCTGGTGCCGGCCCGCCCCGACCGCAACGTCCGCCAGCTGACCAGCCTGGGCCGCTGGGGCGCCACCGTGGCCGGCGGCTACCGGGCGGCCGCCGCCCGCTCGCCGCGCCGGATCGCGGTGATCGACGAACGCCGCGAGGTGACGTTCCGCGATCTGCACCGCCGCGCGGTCCGGCTGGCCAACGGCCTGGAGCAGCTGGGCGCCGGTCCCGGCACCCGGGTCGCGGTGCTGTGCCGGAACCACGCCTGGTTCGTGGAGACCGTGCTGGCCTGTGCCGAGCTCGGCGCGGACGTGATGCTGCTGAACACCGGCCTGTCGGTGCGCGCCACGGCCGAGGTGCTGCGCACCCACAGCCCGGCGGTGGTGGCGGCCGCCGACGAGTTCGCCGAGCACGTCGCCGCCGCCCGGATCGCCGCGCCGTTGGTCGTGGCCTGGCCGGACGCCGCCGGCGGCTCGGGCGGCGGCCGCTCCGCCGGCCCGGGCGGTAACCGCTCCTCCGGCCCGGCCCGGCCGGCCCGCTCGGACCGCTCGGCCGGCCCGGCCGCGCACCGGATCGCGGCCGCGGGCACCGTGGAAGACGTCATCGCGACCGCGTCCAGCCGCAAGCGCCGCCCGCCGGAGGTCCCCGGGCGGCTGATCGTGCTGACCTCCGGGACCACCGGGGCGCCCAAGGGCGCGTACCGCAGCAACCCGCCGGGCCTGGCCGCCGCGGCCGCGCTGCTCTCCCGGATCCCGCTGCGCTCGTGCGAGTCCGTCCTGGTGGCGACGCCGATGTTCCACATGTGGGGGCTGGCCGCCCTGCAGATCGGGATGCCGCTGCGCAACACCCTGATCCTGCAGCGCCGCTTCGAGCCCAAGGCCGCGCTGCAGGCGATCGCCGACCACCGGTGCGCGGTGGTGTTCGGCGTCCCGGTGGTGCTACAGCGGATCCTGGAGCTGCCGCCGGGGCTGCGCGACGCCTACGACACCTCCTCGCTGCGCGTCGTGGCCACCTCGGGGGCGCCGATCCCGTCGCCGGTGGTCACCGCGTTCATGGACGTCTTCGGCGAGGTCCTCTACAACTTCTACGGCTCCACCGAGGTCTCCTGGGCCGCCGTCGCCGACCCCGCGGACCTGCGCATCGCCCCGACCACCGCCGGGCGGCCGCCGCTGGACTCCCGGCTGAAGGTCCTCGACGAGCTCGGCGCGATCGTGCCGCGCGGCGTCACCGGCCGCATCTTCGTCTGGAACGACATGCTCTTCGCCGGCTACACCAGCGGGGACACCAAGGAGTACCGCGCCGGGTACATGGCCACCAACGACCGCGGCCACCTGGACTCCTCCGGGCGGCTGTTCGTGCACGGCCGGGACGCCGACATGATCGTGTGCGCCGGCGAGCGGCTGTTCCCGCGCGAGGTCGAGGATCTGCTGGCCGCGCTGCCGGAGGTGCGGGAGGCGGCGGTGGTCGGGGTGCCGGACGGGGACCTGGGGCAGCGGTTCGCCGCCTACGTCGTGGTGCGCCCGGGCGCGGAGCTGACGGCGGCGCAGGTGCGCGGCCTGGTCGCGCGGCACCTGCCCGGCAGCGCGGTGCCGCGGGACGTGGTGTTCGTCGACGCCCTGCCGCGCAACGCCACCGGCAAGGTGGTGGTGCGCGACCTGCCGCCTTCGCTGGCAGGAGCCTGACCTGCCCGTTCGCGGTCGAACGGGCGATCGCCGGAACAACGCGGCCGCTGCTGGCGGTCTGCCGCGTGGAGCCGGATGGCGCGCCCGCCAGGTGCGCGCCATCCGGCCGCTTCTCACCCTTGCCCGCGCCGGCTCCCGCCTATCCGCGTCGTCGCCGAATCTCAACCTTCGATCGGGTGACGAGTGCCGCGCCGGCCCCCGCGAGGACCGGGACGACCACGATGGTGCCGATGAGGAACCACCACGGAATCGCGAGATAACTCTGCGCGTGTACGGCCCGTCCGATGCCGAACGGACCGCCCCCGCGCGCGTCGGCCGCGGACTGCAGGAAGCTGTGCGAGCGGGCCTCGATGATCGCCACGGCGGGCACCAGACCGGTCGCCGATCCCAGCACGGTGCCCAGGACGGCGGTGATCGTGGCCTGGGATCCGGCCAGCGCGCGCCGCACCCGCGGGCGGGCGCCGACCGCGGCCAGGGTCTCCAGGTCGGCCTCGCCGTCGGTGATGGCCAAGCCGGTGGCGATGGCCGCCGCGCCGAGGGTGACGAAGGCCGCGACGGCGGCCAGGGCCAGCATCGTGGTGTCGCTCCCGCCCTGGTAGCCGCGCTCGACCTTCAGCAGCGCGGTGGTGCCGAGGGCCTCGGCGGCGGCGTTGGCCCGCTCCTCCTCGGCGCGCGTCGGCATGCGGGTGGTGTCGAAAAGGATCATCGTCGGCACGTACTTCACGCCGTACTTGTCCGCCACCGCCTGCGGGATCAGGGCCCGCACGTTGGAGACCGCCCTGCCGTCCCGGGCCGCGGCCACGGCGGCCGGCAGGGTCGTGTCGGCCGGCGGCGGCCCGGAGCAATAGGGTCCGAACTGTTTGCGGAGCTCCTCGGGCATGTCCTGGCCGTCCGACGGGCACATGCGCTGCACCGCCACGGTCGCGGTCGCCCGTCCGGTGGCCGGGTCGTCGGTGGCGAGGTCGTAGCGGTTGAAGACCACCATGCCGCCCTCGGCGAGCACCTTCTCCGCGGCCGGGTCGGTCTTGCCGGTCAGGGCGCGCAGCGTGGCGGCGTCCCCCGGGACGACCTGGCCACCGGAGAAGGCGGCGACGCAGCGCGGGTCGGACTGGATCATCGACTCGCCGTCCGGTCCGGCCGGGACGCCGCCGCCGTTGGGCCCGAAGAACGGGCAGTCGTTCCCGGGCTTGCGCTTGACCACCACGCTGACCGGGACGAAGCCGGTGTAGTCCTGGGACTGGATGAGCGCCGCCGAGCGCACCGGCAGGGTGGCGCTGATCGCCGCGATCGCCTTCGGCGCGTCCACCGCGGTGGCGTTCGGGGCGCCGTCCGGGCCGCTGAACTGCAACCCGGGCCGGGACCCGGCGGCCGACTCGTTCACCGCGGCCCAGCCGAACATCAGCGCCGCCTGCCCGGGACGCAGGGTGCTGTGGTACTGCGCGCGGCCGCGGGCGTCGTCGGTGGCCAGCAGCGTCGCCACCGCCGTGGACCCGGCCACGGCGGCCAGGATCGCCGCGACCGCGGGCGCCGTGCGGCCCCGGTTGCGGGCGCTGTCGCGCAGCGCCATCCGGCCGGTCAGCGGCAGCGCCCGCCCCAGCTTGCCGGCCAGCGCCACCAGCAGCGGGGTGAGGGCCACGACGCCGAGTTCGGACACGGCGATCCCGGCGACCAGTGGGACGGTGTGGATGCCGGGCCGGTAGACGGCGTAGCCGGTGGCACCGGCGCCGGCCAGCAGGACCACGGTGCCCAGCGCGGCCAGCTTCCACGGCACACCGCGGGCCCCGCGCCGTCCGCCGGTCAGGGCCTGCAGGACGTGCTGGCGCCCGGTGATGATCGCCGGGACCAGCGCCGCGACCAGTCCGGTGGCCACGCCCAGCACCGCCGCGAGGGCCAGTTCGCCGGGCGCGATCCGGAACGCGCCGGGCTCGCGGTGGGTCAGCGTCACCGCCTCCGGCAGGGCCAGCCGCCCCAGCAGGACCCCCAGAAGGGCGCCCGCCACGCCGCCGACGGCGCCGAGCACCGCGCCGTCGGCGAGCACCACGGCGCGCACCATGCGCTGGTCGGCCCCGGCGGCGCTCATCAGGCCGAAGTCGCGGCGGCGCTTGCGGGCGCCGACGGCGAAGGCCGGGCCGGCGAGCAGCACCACCTCCAGCAGGGCCATGACGACGCCCACGGCGCCCACCGCGACCAGCGCTTCGGTCAGTCTGCTGCTGCCGGCCGCGGCGCCGCGGTGGTCGCGCAGCAGCGGGACCTGGGAGTCCGGCGGCGGGTTCTCGGCGACCTGCCGGGACTCGGCCGAGTAGCCGCTCCGGTTCAGTTGCAGCACCTGGGCCCAGGACAGTCCGCCCGGGATCCGGGCCAGCCAGTGCGTGGGACCGGGGTAGTCCGGCGGCTCGGGAAGGGTGCCGGGGAAGGCGAGGATCTCGTCGGCGTCCAGGTGCGAGGGGTCGTCGTACTCGCCGACGATCGTCAGGCCGTGGTCCGGCAGGTGGCCGTACCGATCGGTCTGCTCGGCTCCGTTGAGGTACTCGGCGCTGATCTGGTCGCCGACGTGCTTGTCCAGCGCGTCCAGCATCGAGGTGGACAGCGTCACCTCGTCCTTGGCGTGCGGGGCCCGGCCGGCGATCCGCTCGTAGAGGCCGGACAGCAGCGGGTCGCCGAGGTCGCGTTCGGCGACCTGGACGGTGTAGGAGCCGTGCGGGGACTTCACGCGCAGCTGCTGCTTGCCCGGCATCGGCACGACACGCGTCCCGGGCGGGAGCACACCGGCCTCGACAGGGGAGGCGACCTGGACGCCCTGCAACGCGCCGCCCAGCATGGCGGCGGCCTGGGGCGGCGCCGGGACGCTGCCGTCCGGGAGCTGCTGCACCGGGGCCGGCGCCACGAAGCCGACGAGCGCGTCAGCCTGCCCGAGGTCGCGCTGGAGCTGCTCGGCCGTGGTCAGCTTCACCGTGTGATACAGCGTGTCGGCCGCCGCGGCTCCGGCGACCGGGAGTGCCAGCATCGCCGCCACCAGAGCGGAGCGGCCCTTGTGGCGCAGCGCTTCGCGGCGCGCGATGCGGACCGCGACCTTCCAGATCATGATGACCAGGAATACCGCGTGTATCCGGGCTCTGCATCGTGCGGAAAGCGTAGATCGCGCGCGCTCAGCTCCAGGGGATCTCAGGAGACTTGTAGTACGCGATGCCGAGGCGGTCCCAGAGCGGGCCCTGCTTGGCCAGGCGCTGCGAGAACTGCTTGAAGTCGTGGCTCTCCGGCGCCGACCAGCCGATCTCGGCGATGGCCGGAAGACGCGGGTAGGCCAGCGTCTCGGCGTCGGCGAGGCTCTTGACGGTCTCGGTCCACAGCGGGGCCTCGACGCCCATCACGGACGTGGGCGGAACACCGGGCAGGACGGTGACCGGATCCCAGTTGTAGGCCTTGGAGACCGGGAGGTAGCCGGCCCAGTGCAGGCCGAGCTTGAAACCGGGGGTGTACTGCTGGTCCAGGTAGGCGTGGTCGCCGGGAGCCATGATCAGCTTGGTCCCCTTGGCGGCGGCCTGCGCGATGGCCGGCAGCGGGTGGGCGGTGTCCCAGTACTCGAGGACGGTCTGGGGGAGAAGCGGGGCGGTCGCCGCCTCGCCCCAGGCGATGGGGGTGCGGCCGTGCGCGGCGACCAGGTCCTGGGCGCGCTTGACGAAG
This sequence comes from Catenulispora subtropica, assembly GCF_039531675.1. Lineage (NCBI taxonomy): Bacteria > Bacillati > Actinomycetota > Actinomycetes > Catenulisporales > Catenulisporaceae > Catenulispora > Catenulispora subtropica. The sequence continues at coordinate 46,808 of NZ_BAAAQM010000012.1, read as the reverse complement.
CCGTTGTACTGCGTCAGGTTCAGCGCCTGGGCCTCGTCGCCGCCCAGGTGCAGCAGGGGCCCGGTGGTGGCGTCGGCCGCGGCCTTGGTCGCCGAATCGACGAATTTGTAAGGTGATTCGCTCGTCGTGCACAGCGAGTCGAAGGCCGGCGACACCGTCGTGACCGCGCCGTGCTTGCGGCCGTCGCAGGCCAGCTCCGGGTCGGCGTGGACGGCCGCGCCGACGTGCCCGGGCATGTCGATCTCCGGGATCACGGTCATGTAGCGGGAGGCGGCGTAGTCGACGATGGCCTTCATGTCGTCCGCGCTGTAGGAGCCGCCGGTGCCGCCCCCGACCTGGCTGGCGCCGCCGACCGTGGCGAGCTTCGGGTAGCCCGGCACCGTGAGGCGCCAGCCCTGGTCGTCGGTGAGATGCAGGTGGAACTCGTTCACCTTGTAGAGCGCGGCGGCGTCGATGTACGACTTCACATCGGCGACGCTGAAGAAGTGGCGCGCGACGTCGAGCATCACGCCGCGGTAGGCGAAGCGGGGGTGGTCGGCGATGACGCCGGCCTGGATCCTGTCATCGGCGGTGACCAGCTGGCGCAGCGTCTGCACGCCGTGGAACAGGCCCGCCGGGTCCGCCGCCGTGATCTTGATCGAGACGGTGCCGACGGTCAGCCGGTAGCCCTCCGTGCCCCAGGCGGGGTCGCCGCCGGTGGCCTGGAGGATGAGCTGGATCGGCGCGTCCTCGCCGCCGTCGGCGGGCAGTGCCAGGCCGGTCTGCTGCTTGAGATACGCCGCGAGGTCGGCGGCGATCGGCTCGGCGCCGGTGGAGGCGTGGATCGCGGTGGCGGCGCTGAGGGTGAAGGTACCCGCGCCGGCCGTGACGGACACCGGCTGCGGGACGACGCGCTGGAGGGCCGCGAGATCGGCGGGGGAGCCGGGTTGGGCGGACGGTTCGGGGGTGGCCGACTTCGGGGTCGTGCCGGCGCCGCTGCTCGTCAACGGTGGTGGCGCCGCGGCGGGGCCCTTGCCGCTGCTGCCGCCGCACGCGGTGGCGGAGGCGGTCAGCAGGGCGGCGCAGACGCCGACGAGCGCGGTGGTCCGGAGCTTGCTGGATCGGCCAGTCACCCAGCGAGGGTAATCGACGGTGGACGGGGCGATCCTCACCTTGGCCAAATCTTGGTGGTCCCGGCCAGCCAGGCCAGGGAGAGCGCGGCGAGGACCGCGGCGACGGTGAACATCGTGGCCGCGCCCTGCGGGACCAGGAGCCCGCCGGCGGCGGTGCCGGCGCCGATGCCGAGGTAGATGGAGGACGCGTTCAGCGCCATGAGCAGCGGCGCTTCGGCCGGCGCGGCGGTGATCAGACGATGCTGCTGGGGCGGGGTCTGGCACCAGCTGGCGGCGCCCCACACGGCGGCCAGGAGCGCGACGGCGATCGGCGCACGCGTCCCGGTGGCGGCGAGCAGGGCGAACGCGGCCATCGTCGCGATCATGAGGGTGTACCCGGCGGCCAGCACACGGGCCGGTCCGACGCGGTCGGCGGCGACACCGCTGACGAGGTTCCCGGCGATCGCACCGAGGCCGTAGGCGCCCAGCATCCACGCCGTGCCCGAGCCGGCGACGCCGACGGCGTGCAGGGCCGGGACGGCGTAGGCGTAGACGGTGTAGGCCGCGGCCATGCCGAGAACCGTCAGCGGAAGGACGGCCGCCACCCCGGGGCGCCGCAGGGCGGCTAGGCGCGCGGACAGGGCGACGGGCGCCGCGCCGGGCAGCTTCGGCATGAGGGCGCCGGCGGCGAGCGCGGTGACCAGACACAAGGCCGCCACCAGGCCCAGCGCCGCCCGCCAGCCCATGACCGCGCCGACGGCGTCGCCGAGCGGCACCCCGAGCGCGGTCGCCACGGTCAGCCCGCCGACGACGACCGCCAGCGCCCTGCCCCGCAGCTCGGGCCGCACCAGCGAGGCCGAGACGGCACCGGCGGTCGGGGTGTAGGCCGCCGCCCCCGCCGCGGCGACCACACGGCTGGCGAGCAGCCACGGGAGCCCGGGCGCCAGCGCCGACGCGGCGTTGGCGGCCGCGAGGACGAGCAGCGCCGCGACGAGGAGGGCGCGGCGGGGAAGGCGCGCGGTCGCGGTGGCGACGAGCGGCGAGGCGAGGGCATAGGCGGCGGCGAAGACGGTCACCGCCTGCCCGGCACTGGAGGTGGACGCGCGCAACGAGGCCGCGACGTCCGGAAGGAAGCCGGCGAGGACGAAGGCGTCGGTGCCGACGGCGAAGGTGCCGAGGGCCAGAACGAGGGTGCACGGGAGGCCGCCGGGCCGCGTGGAGTCCACGGCCCGGGACGTGCCGGGAGGCCGCGCCGATATCGAGACATGAGACATCCCGAATCACCTTTCAAAGAAACCCGGCCCTGAGAGCCGGGTAATTTCTAAAGACTCTGATGAAAGCGGCGAACCCGCCCCGGCGCCCCCGCCGGAGCCACCGCCAGCAGATCCGCGAGCGTCTGCGCCGCCAACTCCCGCCGCCACGCCATCTCCGCCCGCCGCATGGCCGTAGCCACCCCACACGCCGGCCCGAACTCCCGCGTCCCCGCGAGCGTCCCAGCCCCCCGCTGCCGGATCTCGGTACACCGGAAGGCATCCTCCCGCCCCTCGACGGCCGCGACGACATCCATGAGCGTGATCTTCTCCGGAGCGCGGGCCAGCGAATAGCCACCTCGCGCTCCGGGCGTGGACGTCAGAATCCCCGCGCGCACCAACGGCTGCAGCCGTTTCTTGAGGTACTCCGGCGGCAACTCGAACACCTCCGCCAGCCGCCCCGCCGCCACCGGCCCCTGGTCCTCCAGCCAGACCAGGGCCATCAGGCAGTGCAGGCCCCACTCGACGCCTTCGCCCATCTGCATAATCGGGATACTACACGTCTCTATTTTGGGGTGGTCGGGTGGTTGTCGGGTGGGCGAGAGGTGTCTGGGGAAGCCGAAGATGAGAGTCGGTAGGCCCTCTGAACTGGGCGCTCTCAGATAGCCTCGCGCGATCGCCAAGCCGATTCTGGGAACTGAATCTGACAGTGTGGCCCGATGCCGTCACCCTGGCGCCTATCCTCGCGCGATAGCTTCCGCCGTGAGTTGGCGCTTGACCTTGGTCAACATCTGTTCGAGAAGGTGGAATGCTCGGCTACGCAGCGGGGCCTCTCGAGAAGTGCCCCGCCAGTAGGCGTCGGTCAGAGTCTCGACCGAATCAACGATCCTGTGTTCATCGTCAGATGCCAGGTCGAGCACGAAGCGTGTGAAATCGCCAGCATCAGTGCCGGCTGGATGCTGGTCGAGGTACCGCTTAAGCCGAGCTGTGAGAGCTGGCGCCGTGCGGGCCGTGGGGGAGACGACGGCGAGGGCTGCCAACGCCATCTGCACCGCGGGGCATTCGCTGTTCCAGCGGGCAAGTAGCTCCGGTAGGTAGGCCTGGACTGCCGCGCTTGCTTTCTCCTCACTGCGGGGGTCGGCGTGCGGTGGAGTATTCGGCCAACTCTCGGCTTCGTGGCGGCCCGACACTGTCGCGATGTCGAACAGCAGCTCAACGGCGTCGAACCGTTGCTGAGGTGGGACTCGGTCGTCAACCGCAATGGCTACGAGAAGCGGAACGCCGTCGGCGGTATGAGGGTCACAGGTGTCCTGGTGGAGGATGTCGTTGTAGAAGTCCCGCAGGAATCCGCGGTCGTCCCAACCGACCCTGGGTGGATCGGCGAAGAGCGGTTTCGCCTGCGGCGCCTCCGGGACCGTCTGGAAGCGCTCAGCGATCACGGTACGGAAGACAAGCCACAACGGCAGGTCGTTCAGGTCCTCATAGGCCCACCGCCGCGGAAAGTGGTACCTGCTCGAACGCGGCGGCTCGTCCGCCTGCAGCTCATCGAGAGCTGCGCACCAGTCATTTAGGCTGTTCAGAGTCTCGTCGTCGCAGTACGAACCAGTTTCGGCCTCAAGCATCTTGATCGCGAGCTGCCTCAGCTGGTCATGGTGCTCGCGATATCCCTCCGGCACGTCGACGATGTGAAGTGCGGCAGTTGCGGCGGCACGCCGCACGATCGGCTGCGGGTCGCCGGTGAAGGCTAGAACGGCCCGGAGCAGGGCGGGCCGTGCTGCGCGCAGGATGGTCTGCGCCGGATACTCTCCAAAACCATGCCTGCGACTGATCGCGAGTACTTCGTCGCTGGCGTCTGCGGCGATCCACCCCAACCAGTCGATCAACACCTCTCGAAGGAGTGGGAGCTTTCCGTCTCGACTGATGATCTCCAAGGCGCCGGTGCGAGGATCGGCCAGGAGTGCAGCGACGTAGAGCGCGACGGGGGTCGTTGCCTGATAAATGCTGTTCTGGTGGCTCACTACCTCGAGACACTCAGCCACCGCATAGGTTCTGGCCATGATGTTGTTGTCCAGGAATCGACGGAGTTCCCTGGGCAGGTCGTCTGCGCAGCCTCGGGCGTGTTCGAGGTCGCTCCACTTTGTCTGCATCAGGATCGCGTCAGGCGTGGGCCGTTCATCTGGCGGCAGCGTCATCGCCGGATTGGGCTCCTGGATCGTCACGCCGCCAGGCTAAACCGTTGGGCGTTGGCTGGTGAAGCGCGAGATCATTGGATCCGGCGGCAGCGTAGTGCGGACGACGCACGGAGGTGTCATTCGTCAAACGTAGAACATCTTGCTTCGCCAGTTCGGGTCGAGTGGGATCTCGCCGCGTGCGATGGCGATGGTTCGCTCGAGTCCTGTGCTGAGCGACACGGGTTGCGGTGGAGGCGCTGCTGAGGCGGCTTAGAGTAGGCCCTCCCCGGCGAGTAGTAGCGCCGCTGGTGGGAGGTCGAAGTCTTCCAGGCGTTCCTTGGCGTACGGCGGCGAGTCGTAGGAACGTCTCGGCTTGGACCCGGCGATCTGCAGGATGCGTTGTCCGATGGCGAAGGTCGGTCGCATGTCGCTGAAGACGCTCCAGAGGATGTCGGCCCACTCGTCATAGCGTCGCAGGTTCATGAATGTACGTATGGCATCTGCCAGCCCCCGGCCGTGGGAGAGTTCGTCGATCGCGAGCATGGCTGCCGCGCTCAGACGGGGTCCGGGTTGAAAGCTCGCCAAATCGTCATGGATCACCTTGGCATTGCGACCTGCGGTGAGAGCGACGACGTCGCGCAGTTCGCAGAACTCGTGGAACGCCCACCAGATCTCTGCGTCTGTGGTGGCCAGCGGCAGCATGTCCGGGGTGCCCAGACAGATCACGAGGCGGAACAGGAGCTCGTAGAGGTTCCAGAACTCCTTGCGGTCCTGCAGATCTTCCCCAGGTACCTGAGCGCTCAAGCGGGAGGTGAGCTCCTGTTGAAGCTGGAGGATGCGATCTCGGCGCACGGGGATCTCTCGGAGCTGCGCGAGTGGTCGTCTACAGGCCTTCGCGCCAACGATTCTTCCCTTGGGCCCGAAGGGGCCGTTGCACTGTCGCCGGTACGCGGTCGTGGTTCCGATACTGATCGGGGAACGGCAGTCGGGGCACCATCCGTGCAAGTAGATGCGGTGTTTAGGGCAGGCGACGGTCGGCAGCAGATGCCAGCTCACCTGCCAGGCCGCCTCGGGGTCGACCAGGCACCGGGGGCATACCGACGCTGTGTCGGTGCGCCAGATCCACGGCGCGCGTTCGGTGCGATCTTTCCAGCCGACCTTGACCACGCGTGAGCCAACCGGCGCCAGCAGCATGGCGGCCAGCGCTTGGGCGCGGAGCCCGGTGGCGTCGCGCAGGTTCTCCACCGCGTAGCCGCCGGTGGTGAGGTCCACGAACTCATCGCCAATCGTGTAGCGGTGGACGGTGAACGGCGGCAGCCCCAGTTGCTCGGCCATGACGGTGGCGCTGGTTCGGTGGTGTTCGGCCAAGCGGAAAAACCAGGAGTGGAAGACTTCACCGGGCAGCGGCTCGGGCACCATGGCCAGCCGCCTGATCGGTGCCCGCACCTGGGCGTCCGCCGCACCTGGCCTCATCCGGTGCCGGTCCTAGGCGTCGGGGTACTCGGCGGCGACGGCTTCTTGGCCTTCTTGGCCGGAACCTTGGCGCGACGCTGTTTGAGGGCCGCGTACTCGGTCTCGGCATCGTGGTCCAGGACGACGTTCTCCAGCATCTCCGGGTTCAGCTGCTCAATGTGGTGCTCGACGGCCAGGTGAGCGCCTTCTTCGAACAGCGTGGCCAACGAGCCGATGTAGCCGGAAGTGCGGTCGTGCAGGTACTGCCAGTGCTCCAGAGTCAGGCTGTCGGGCCGGTGCATGAACAGCAGGAGGTTGCGTTCGAAGTGGCGGACCAGGGACATCCACGTGCGCTGCCGCTCAGCGGTGTCGATCTTGAAGGGCGCGAGGTGTTGCAAGTCAGAGAACCGGGAGCCGAACTGCGCCGAGCGGCCGCGCTGCCGACGGCGGACCGGCGTGCCGGTCTCGATGAGCGGCTGTCGCGGCGGTTGGCCGTCGGAGAAAAGGTTGCCGTCCTCTAGCAGGATCCCTGCCCCGATGATGGTGACGGCGGCGTGGTTGGCCAGGTTCTTGATGTGGTCGTTGCTCTCATCGCCGCCGTTTCGGATCTTGTCGAGCATATGGAGGTCGTCCAGCAGCAGCAGCTCGGTGCCGGCGGCGGCCAGCGCGTCCAGGACCGGGTCGGTCAGGGTCCACTTGTTGCCGCCGCGGGAGACCGGCACATGCAGGAACTTGCCGATGGCCTGGGACAGCATGCCGGCGGTCGCGCCGGTGGAGGCGCTGACGTAGACCACCGGCACCCAGTCGCCGAGCCGGTCGGGGTCTCCGCGCTCGGGATGCCGCCGGCGGACGCCGAGTTCGTACTCCTTGCCGATCATCTTCAGCAGTGAGGTCTTGCCGCAGTTGGCGGGGCCGTTGATGACGGCGCTGTGGTAGGCAGCTTCCTCGGCGTACTCGTTCTGGGTCAGCTTCGGTTCCAGCGCGGCCAGGATCGTCTTGACCTGTTCGGTCTTGGTGATCGGCGGGTTGGCGTGACACCGGTTGCGCCGGGCGTCCAGGGCGGCGCGGTCCTCAGGGTCCCAGCTCAGGTACTCGTCGTAGGTCGGAAGCTGGGGCTGCTCGGGTGCGGTGCGGGCGCAGAACACCCGCCACTGTTCCTTGGTACGCGGCTGGGCGGTGCGGCCGGCGGTCACCGCGGTTCCCGCGCCGCTGCGGGATCCCAGACCTCCAGGTCGTCCAGTTCGGCCAAAGCGAAGGCGGACGACTCGGCGATCGGCGGGACCAGCCGCAGCCCGGGAGCGTCGGTCGCGGGGATGCCGGCTCGTTCCTGGTCGCGGCGGATGGTCCGGGCGTCTTGCCGGGCCCTGACCAGTTCGCGCCGGCTTCTGGCATTCGACGCCTCCGGGGCGTCCATGCGCTGCTGCAGCGCGAGCAGTTCCTCGGCGATCTGCTGCTGGGTAGGTTCGCGCACTCCTGCGCTGAGCAGCAGGCCGCGGGCTTGTTCGACCATCTTCCAGGTGAACGGGATCGACGTGTCGGGCAGGTGGGTCCAGACCAGCACCTGCCATACGCCTTCCAGGTGGATGAACACGCGGGTCGGGTCGTTGGGGTGGTGCCGGATCGGCCATTGCCGACCGCGACCTGGGGTCGGGGACAAGGCTCTGCGGTATTTGCCCAGCACCGGGTCGTCGTAGATCAGGTAGTCGAGCTGAACACCCTCGGGGCGGATGACGCGGTATTGAACCGGCAGCTGGGCGCAGTAGTGGTGGGACTGCGGTGGGCAGGCGATGTAGCCGTAGCGGGCCACTGCCAGGCCGTAGGCCTCGTTCGGGCTCAGCTCGAGTTCGGGATAGCCGGGCATGACCAGCCCGGAGTGGGTCCTGCGTTGGTAGATGCCGACAGCGTATTCGGCGAAGAACTCCTCCAGGTCCTCCAGGCTCCAGCGGGCGGCGTGCTCCACGCCGCGGCCGCGGCCGGCGGTGTCCGGGCCCTTGTAGCCAGCGACGTGCTCGGAGAAGTCGAACCGGATCGTTTCGAACGCCCGCTCGATGTTGGCCTTGTCGGTAGGGTTCCCCAGCCGGGCCAGGCCCAGGTTGATGCCCATCAGGCCGCACGTCTCCCGCAGCGCGTCCGACAGGTTGACCTTGGCGTGGTCAACGAGGATCTCCTCAGGCCAGATCACGGGCCTGGCCGCGGCGTGTTCGAGCCGTTCGTCAACGTCCAGCAGCCGGCCGATAGGCAGCCTCAACATGGTGAACCGCAGTCGGGTTTCCCACCCCGGGCGCAGCGGCTCGGGGGTGACGGCGTCGTTCAGCAGCAGCACGGTGTCCACGGCCTTGGTGTCACCAACGGTCATGCGCCAGGCCAGCAGCGTCCTGGTCGCGACGTCGATGGCCGCCACCAGATTCACCTTGTGGGTCACGTCGCCGCGCGGATCGTAGGCGATGACGTCCAGCGGAGTCGCGTCGATCATCACGACCTGTCCGGGGCGGACGGCCGGGTTCGGGTTGTAGGTGCGCTGCGGCCGGGATGCTTCGCTGCGGCGGGACGGGGCCCGGCCCAGCGTGTGGCGTCCAGGTAGCAGGATCTCCAGATACCGTGCGACGGTCTTTCGCGACGGGAGCTTAACGGCACCGGGTCCGTATTCGGCGTCCAGGCGGGTCTGTACTCGGCGGCAAAACCTGGACAAGGTCCCGGTGGAGTCCTCCGCTTCGCCGACCGTGTGCTGCACGAAGATGGCGTCCAGGATGCGCGGGTCCGCGTGCCGCAGCGGGTCGCGCGCGGTAACGCCGCGGCCGTCCATGAGGCCCGCCACTCCGTCGGCGCGGTAGCGCTGCAGGTCACGCCACATGGTCGCGACACTGATCCCCAGATCGTCGGCTTTGGCCTGGAGCCGCTCAGCCAGGCGCGGATTCCGTCTCGGGTCGAAGCGCTCCATGGGTTCGCCATCGGCCGGCCGGTCCGGATCGCCGCTGCGGAATCCGGTCAGCGCCTCGCGCAGGTGCCCGGCCCGCTGCTCGGCAGCCTGCTGCTGCGGGGCCTCCAGCGCGGTGAACACCGCCCGCATGTCGCCGATGCCGGATGGCTTCGACGCGGCCTGCGCAGCCTCTGACCCGGAGAGGAACCGAAAGCCGGGCGAGGCCAGCAGTTGCGCGGTGTAGATGCCGGTCCACTGCCCTGTCGACGATCGGAGATAGATCTCGGTTCCGGCGTTGCCTACCACCTGGTGCCGGTCGTCGTCGAACCACACCCAGTCTCCCCTGGCCAGCTGTCGCCCTTCGGAGGTCACGCCGACCGGACCAGGGTCGAGTCCTCCAGCGGGGCCGACAGGTCGAGAACCAGGTCACCGAGGCTGCACAGATGGAGCACGACAGCACGCCCCACCAGCGGCTCCTCCACGGCCTCGGCCAACGTCCCGATCGGCGTTGGATCCGCGGCGGCCGCCAGTATCAGGTCCCGGTACTGCGCGGCTCCGGTCATCTCGCGGCGATAGCCGGACATCAGCATCAAGATGTTGGTCGTCCGCTGCCGGTCGGGCGGTTCGCCCACCAGCTCATATCCCCAGCCCGCAGCCCGGCAGCAGGCGGCCACCCGCGCAGCCGTCAGCTGGACCTCCGGATCGGCCAGGTGCCGCGGGTTTTTCACCTCCATGACGGTGGCACTTCCGTCCGACCGGCGGACGAACAGGTCGGGGGTGGCCTTCCAAGTTCCCTGAGTGTCCGCGCCGATCAGCTGCATCGGCTGGGCCGAGAACGCGCTGACGTCGGGGTCGAAGTCGAGCAGCGTCATCCAGACCCGCTCCAGAAAAGACTCGTATTCGATCATCTGGTTGATCGTCGACGACCAGTACCAGGCCGGGGCGTTGCGTTGCGACTTGTGATGCGAGATCTTCCGGCACGGCAGGAATGACTCGAAGGGCAGATCGGGCGCGTCGGCGAGCGGGCATCGCAGCTCACTGCCGTCCGGATAGATGAAGCGGACTTGGACGCTGCGAATCAGCACCTCGTCCCGCGCCACCGTTCCTCCCCGGCCTTGAACTCGGCGGACCTGCGCTTCGACGCTACTGGCGGATCGAAAGCCCGGCCAGTGAACGCCATGATTCGCAACCTGGCGCGGCGCTGGCGACACTGTGCCCGGTCGGCTATCTGCTGATCATGAACAGGCGTCGGCTCTCTGCGGCCAGGACGTCCGCGAGCGAAGCGGGAAGGCCCGCGATCATCAAAGGATTGCGGAGCACCGTCGTGCGCCAGATGCTCGCCGCGTCGACCAGCGGCCCCAGTACCTCGGCGAAGCCGACATGCTCGGCCTCCTTCAGCAGCCGCACGGCCGTCAGCAGCAGGCCGGCGGCGGCAGCCGGCCTTGAGGGCGGCGCGTCCACGGCCACCCACTTGGTGCCGTGACGAGCCTCAAGCGCCTCAGCAAGCAGCGCCTCGGCCGCCCAACCAGGCAACGGAGGCACCCACGTCGCGGCCGCAAGGCGGATCACCACTGTGAGCGCCTTCAGCGACGCGAACCACGATGCGGAGGCCACGGCCGGTCCATCGGCTCCAGCGGGAACAGCGCCCTCGGCCGCCGCGACCGCGAGCGACTGGGCCTGGCCAAACTCCGGTCCCGCATCGATCGTCGGCGCCTGATCAAGACGCGCCTGACAGGCCCGTCGGCGATCCTGCGCGATGGCACAGCGGACCGGATCACGCTCGTGCACCAGCGACAACTCCGCAGGCCGGCCAAGTCTGCCGCGCCGCAGCCTGCCTCCACAGTCCGGACATGCCTCGATGAGCAGGCAGCCGTGAAGCGGACAGACCGCCGCCCAGCTCAACTTCCACCACATCTGCCAGACACCGCCCGACGCGGCCAGACACCTCGGGCACGCTCGCGATCCGTAGAAGTCCGCCCACTGCGCCCGCGCGGCCGCAAGGAAGGCTTTCACATCACCGAACGCCAACCCTGCCAGGTCCAACGCAGTCCCGTCGTACGCCGACAGGTGAGCAAGCCGGATCGACGAAGCAGTCACGCCCGTCGCCGCCTTGACAGCGCGACATGTTCCGTCGTCTACCACGACGCCGTAGCCGACGCGGTTGCGAAACGCAGCCGCCCGTACCGGCAGGCCCAAGAGCTCGACCATCAGCCCGGGAGGACACCGATTCCGACGCGCCATCCGATCGACCCAGGACCCGAACGCCTCGCGTGACTCGAGAGGCTCGACCAGGACGAGGCGGCGTGGCACATGAACTGCGCCGATCTCCACGACCGACATCATGTCGGACGGCCCCGCTAGTCGCAGCGTGGCCTTCAACTCTCAGATCGGCGACCAACTCTCACATCTACTCGCAGATGGGGCTCGCAACTCTCATCTTCAGCTTCCCCAGACAAGAGGGCTGCACTCGTTGACCGATCCCCTTGCCACCCTCCATGCATACCCGGTATGTATATACGCATGACCGCACCCCATACCGAGTATGCAAGAGCCTGCTGACGTGTCCGTCAAACACTCCCTCCTGGCCGTCCTCGCCGGTGGCGACCGCTACGGCTACCAGCTCCGTGCCGAGTTCGAGGAGCGGACCGGCGCCACCTGGCCGCTCAACATCGGGCAGGTGTACACCACGCTCAACCGCCTCGAACGCGACGGTTTCGTGGAGCCCGCGGGGCAGGACGCGCAGCACCACGTCTTCTACCGGATCACCGACGCTGGGCGGGATGAGCTGCTCAGCTGGTTCGCGCGGCCTGTGACGCGGGCCGAGCGGCCGCGGGACGAGCTCGCGGTGAAGCTGGCGCTCGCGGTCACCGTCGAGGGGATCGACGTTCCCGGCATCGTTCACGCGCAACGCAAGCATGCGTTGGCGGCGTTGCAGGACTACACGCGGGTCAAGGCGCGGCTCGGGGCCGAGGAGTTGGCCGCGGCGCTGGTGGTGGAGTCGATGATCTTCCAGTGCGAGGCGGAGATCCGGTGGTTGGACCATGTCGAGGCCAGGGTGCTGCGGCATGTGCGGGCCGGTGGTGGCGGGGAGGCCGGCGCTGCCGGCTCTGTGGTGACGAACGGTAACCAGGCAGGGCGCGTGCAGGGCGCGGCCGTCGGCAGTAGTGAGGGGAACAGGATATGAGCGGGGCGGCGAGCGGTCGGCCGGTGCTGGAGCTGCGGCGGGTGATGCGGGTCCATGGGAAGGGGGCCGCGGAGGTGCACGCGCTGCGCGGTGTCGATCTGGCGGTGGCCGCCGGGGAGCTGGTGGCCGTCATGGGGCCCTCGGGGTCCGGCAAGTCCACGCTGCTCTCGCTGGCCGGGGGCCTGGACGCGCCGACCGGTGGGGAGGTGGTGATCGAGGGGGTCACGCTGGCCAGCCAGTCCAAGGCCCAGCTGGCCGCGATCCGCCGCCGGTCGGTCGGCTACGTCTTCCAGGACTACAACCTCATCCCGGCGCTCACCGCCGCCGAGAACGTCGCCCTGCCCCGGGAGCTGGACGGCATGTCCGCCCGCAAGGCCCGGCAGGAGGCGCTCACCGCGCTGGAGGAGGTGGGCCTGCGGGCCGAGGCCGACCGCTTCCCGGACGAGATGTCCGGGGGGCAGCAGCAGCGGGTGGCCATCGCCCGGGCGCTGATCGGCGAGCGCCGCCTGATCCTCACCGACGAGCCCACCGGCGCCCTCGACACCGAGACCGGTGAGGCGGTGCTGCGCCTGCTGCGCAAGCGCTGCGACGAGGGTGCGGCCGGCGTCCTGGTCACCCACGAGGCCCGGCACGCCGCGTGGGCCGACCGCATCGTCTTCATCCGCGACGGGCTGATCGTCGACGAGTCCGCCCCCTCGCAGCGCGCCGAGGATCTGCTCGTGCCCGGCGGGGCCGACGCGTGAGCCGACCCGCCGCCGACCGTCCGGGACCCGACCGACCAGCTCCCGACCGCCGCCGCCCCCACCCGTTGCGCGGCTGGGCCCTGGCGCTGCGCGTCGCCCGCCGCGAGGCGCTGCGCAACAAGGGCCGTTCGCTGCTGGTCGTCGCCATGCTCGCGCTGCCCGTCGCCGGCGCGTCGGCCGCCGACACGCTGTGGCGCTCCTCCCAGGTCACCGGCACCGAGCAGGCGGTCCGTGACATGGGCCGTTACGACGCCATGGTCACGGCCATGTCCGGAACCCCCGTCTACCAGAACGCCAGCGGCTCCCGGTCGCTGCCCGCCGACCTCCACGCGAACTCGGCCACCGGCTTCACCGGCCCGGGCGACGCCGCCGCGCTGGCCGCGTTGCTGCCCCCGCAGGCGAAGATCGTCGGCCCGGTGGCCCGGGACATGATGAACGCGGTCATCGCCGACAGCACCGGCCGCCGGTTCGCCATCGTGCGCGAGATCGACCTGGCCGACCCGCTGACCGAGGGGGTCGCCGTCCGCCGCGCCGGGTCCCCGCCCGCCGCCGACGACCAGGTCGCGATCAGCAAGTCGCTGTCCGGCAAGCTCGGCAAGGGAGTCGGAGCCACCATCGACGTCCGGATCGCGGACGGCGGCCCCGACACCGCGCCGATCGCCAAGACCCTGCACGTCTCCGGCGTCTACGACAGCAACGACGACCTCTACGCCGACCTCATGTTCGCCCGCCGCGGCACGTTCGCCGGAGGTGCCCAGTTCTACGGCACGGCCTACTTCGTCTCCGTGCCCGGCGGCCTGGACTGGTCCCAGGTGCTGAAGCTCAACCAGCGCGGTTTCACCGTGGAGTCCAAGAAGGTCGTCGCCGACCCGCCGCCGCATTCGCAGATGCCCTACTACACCACCTCCATGGCCGCCGGATACGGCGAGGGCGGTGTCGACACCAGCACCGTCGCCGTGGCCGCCATCGCCCTGGCCATGGTGCTGCTGGAGGTCGTGTTGCTGGCCGGCCCGGCCTTCGCCGTCAGTGCCCGCCGCCGCCGGCGCGACTTCGGCCTGTTCGGCGCCGCCGGTGCCGACAGCCGCCGGCTGCGCCGCGTCGTGCTCGCCGACGGCGTGGTCCTGGGCCTGGTCGGCGGCGTGGCCGGCACCGTCGCGGGAGTCGTCGGCGGCGCCGTGACGCTGCCCTGGTTCGCCCACCTCAGCCGCCAGAACCCGGGCGGGTTCCGGATCATGCCGGACGAGCTGCTGGCCGCCGCCGCGGTCGGCGTGCTCACCGGCCTCGCCGCGGCGCTGGCCCCGGCGATCGTCACCGGGCGCCAGGAGGTCCTGGTCGCTCTGACCGGCCGCCGCGGCCAGGTCCGCACCCCCTGGAAGATGTCGGTCGCGGGCCTGGTGGCCCTCGGCGCCGGCACGGTCCTGATCGTCGCCGGCGCCCTGTCCGGCGCCCACACCTGGCCGGTCGCGGCCGGTATCGCGGTGGCCGAGCTCGGCGTGGTGGCCTGCACCCCGCTGCTGGTCAGCTGGTTCGCGCGGCTCGGCAGGGTGCTGCCGCTCACCGGCCGCCTCGCGGTCCGCGACGGCGCCCGCAACCGCGGCCGCACCGCCCCGGCGGTGGCCGCGATCATGGCCGCGGTGGCCGGCGCCTCGGCGGTGGCGATGATCGTCACCTCCCTGGACGCCCAGAGCCGCCACGACTACGCCTCCGACCTGCGGCCGGGCCAGGCCGCGCTGACGCTGGACGCCGGGATCGCGCAGACCCCGGACAAGCTGGCCGCGCAGATCGCCGCCGTCCTGCCGTCCAGTGGCTACGCCGTCATCAACGCCGTGTCGATCCCGGCCGTCTCCGCGCCCGACACCACCGCGAAGACGACCCCCAAGGTCCTGATCTCACTCACCCCCTTCATCAAGCGCGCCGCCGCCAACGAGTGCCCGCCGACGGACGGCCTGCCCCTGGATGCGCAGAGGCAGGCGTTCGACCGCCAGCGCACGGACCCGCGCTGTGTCTCCCGCACCGAGTACTCGACCGTGACCGATCACTACCCCACCTCCTCGATCCTCGTCGGCGGACCCGAGGTGGCGCGCGTCGTGCTGGGCCGGTCCGACCCGGCCGCCGAGGCCGCGTTGAAGTCCGGCGGAGCCGTGGTGTTCAACCCCATGGACCTCTACACCTCGGGACCGCATCCGACGCTGCAGATCGCGGTGAGCCGCGACTGCGAACCGCAGGACGGGGGTCCCAACTCCGTGGAGACCTCCCCGGACCAGCCCGCGGCCGGCGGCGGCCCGCCCTGCACGGGCAGCCTGCCCGCGCCGGTCATCCTGCCCGCCGTACGCCTCGACGGCCGGAATCCGCATGTCATGGCCATCGTGGCGCCCGGCGCTCTGGACAAGCTCGGCGTCAAGCCGAGCCCGCAGGCCGTCGTCTTCGAGAACACGCGGGTGCCGACCGAGGCCGAGGAGAAGAAGGCCGACGACCTGGCCGCCGCGGCCGGGATCACCCAGAGCTTCTACGTCGAGCGCGGATACCAGGGCCAGACCTGGGTCGGGCTGCTGGCGCTGGCCGGCGTGGCGGGCGTCGTGATGCTCGGCGCCGCGGCGGTGGCCACCGGCCTGGCGATCACCGACGCGCAGAGTGATCTGGAGACGCTGGCCGCCGTCGGCGCGCGGCCGCGGGTGCGGCGGGCGCTGGCCGGGTCCCAGGCCGCCGCCACCGCCGGACTCGGGGCGCTGCTGGGCGGGTTGTTCGGGCTGCTGCCGGCGGTGGGGCTGCTGGAGGTCAAGCACAGCAGCGAGACGAAGTTCGCGCCGTTCGGGGCGCAGGCCGGCCCCGCGCAACTGGCCGTGCCGTGGCTGTTCCTGCTGCTGGTGATCGTCGCGCTGCCCGCGCTGGCCGCGTTCGGCGCCGCCGGGATGACCCGGTCGCGGATCACGATGCGACAGCGGCGGGACTGACGCGGGACTGACGCGGGACTGATCGGGGGAGCACAGGCCCCTGTCGGAGCCGTACCTCCGACAGGGGCCTGCGTCGTCCTCGGATGCGTGTCAGGCCGAGCCGACCTGACCCTCCTTCAACTGGATCAGCGAGAAGTACCCGCCCTGCGGATCCCGGCAGACCGCGAAGATCCCCACCGGGATCGGCGTCGGCGGCACGATCACCGCCCCGCCGAGCTGCCCGACCTTGTCCACCGTGGCCTGGCAGTCGGCCGTCCCGAAATACACGGCCCAGTGCGGCGGCACATCCTTCGGGAAGTGCTCGTCGTCCATCTGCATCAGGCCGCCGATGTCCTTCCCGTCAAGCTGCCATTCGGTGTAATCCATGCCCCCGTCCATGGGGTTGGTATCCATGCCCCAGCCGAACACCGCCGGGTAGAAGACCTTCGCCGCCTCGGCGTCCCGGGTCGCCAGCTCGTCCCAGGTCAGCGAACCCGGCTCGTCGACCACGCCGGCACCCTTGAAGTTCCGCGGCTGCCACACACCGAAGGCCGCGCCGGTCGGGTCCTGGAAGAACGCCATGCGGCCGACGTCGCTCACGTCCATCGGCTCCACCAGCACCGTGCCGCCGGCGTCGCCGATCTTCCGCGCGGTGGCGTCGGCGTCGGTCACCGAGACGTAGGTGGACCACGCGACCGGCTGCTCCGGCGACATCAGCGGCATCACCCCGGCCGCCGGAGCGCCGTCGAGCAGGAACATCGTGTACCCGCCGGTCTTCGGGTCGTCGTCGGTCTCGGCGGTCCATCCGAACACCGCGCCGTAGAAGGACTTCGCGGCCTCCACGTCTGACGTGCCCAGGTCCACCCAGCACGGGGTGCCGGGCTTGTAGTCGGTCATCTTCATCACGGGCCTCCTCGCCCGGCCGTGTCCGGCCTTGTGGTGCTTTGCGCGATTTCGCCTCCGAACGTACTCGTCCGCGACGTGGCGCGCGCCTTGAGCGCCCCCCGGCACGCGGGGCCCGCTACGTTGGGACGGTGCCCCAGCGATCTCGCGATGCCGACTGGCGTGCCGCCCTCGACGCGGCCGGGCTCGGCGTCGACTTCGGAAGCCGCCGCCGGGCCGAGTACTCCGCCGACGCCTCCAACTACCGGCACGTGCCGCGCGCGGTCGGGTTCCCGCGCGACGCCGACGAGGTGGCGCGCGCCGTGGCGGTCAGCCGGGAGCACGGGGTGCCGGTCACGCTGCGCGGCGGTGGGACGTCGGTGGCCGGCAACGCCATCGGCGAGGGCCTGGTGCTGGACTGTTCGCGGCACTTCAACCGGGTCCTGGCGCTGGACCCCGAGGCGGCGACGGCGCGCGTCGAGCCCGGGGTGGTGCTGGACACGTTGCAGGCCGCCGCGGTACCGCACGGGCTGCGCTTCGGGCCGGACCCGTCCACCGCGTCGCGCTGCACGATCGGCGGGATGATCGGCAACAACGCCTGCGGCGCGCGCTCCCTGGCCTTCGGCACCACCTCCGACAACGTCCTGGCGCTGGAACTGCTGCTGGCCGACGGCACCCGCACGACCGCGCGGCGCGGCACGAGCGGCGTCGCAGCGCTCGACGAGCGGCTCCGGGCTCTCGCCGACCGCCACGCCCCGGCGATCCGCCGCGAACTCGGCCGCTTCCCGCGACAGGTCTCCGGCTACGCGCTCCAGCACCTGCTGCCCGAGAACGGGTTCGACGTCGCCCGGGCACTGGTCGGCTCCGAGGGCACCCTCGCGGCGGTGCTCGGCGCCGAGCTGCGACTGGTGCCGGTGCTGCGGGACCGCGTGCTGGTCGTCGCGGCCTACCCGGACATGGTCAAGGCCGCCGCCGACGTCCCGCACGCCCTGCCGCATCAGCCCTCGGCGATCGAGGGCATGGGGGCGGAGCTGGTCCGGGTGTGGGCGGCGCGGCGCAACCGGGCGGTGCCCTCAGTGCTTCCCGAGGGCGGGGGCTGGCTGTTCCTGGAGACGACGCCGGACCAGGCGGTCGCGTTGGTGGCCGACCTGGAAGGCGCGACGGAGACCCGGGTCGTCGTGACCGAGGCCGAGCAGAAGGCGCTGTGGCGGATCCGCGAGGACGGCGCCGGCCTTGCGACCCGGACTCCCGACGGGGCCGAGGCGTGGCCGGGCTTCGAGGACGCCGCCGTCCCGCCGGAGCGGCTGGCGCACTATCTGCGGGCGTTCGAGGCGCTGATGCGGCGCTCGGGCCGGCGCGGGACCGTGTTCGGGCACTTCGGGGAGGGGTGTCTGCACGTCCGCATCGACCACGATCTCCTGACGCCGCAGGGGCGCGAACGTTTCGCGGAGTTCACCGCCGCCGCGACCGCGCTGGTGGTGGAGCACGGCGGCTCGGTGTCGGGCGAGCACGGGGACGGGCAGGCACGGTCGGGGCTGCTGGGGGCGATGTACAGCGCTGAGATGCTGAAGGCGTTCGAGGAGTTCAAGGCGGCGTTCGATCCGGTGGGGGCGCTCAACCCGGGGGTGCTGGTCGCGGCGCGGGCGTTCGACGCTGACGTGCGGGCGGCGAGCGTCGTGGAGGCGAGGACTGAGGCGGAGGCGGCGGCGCCGGGCCTGGCGCTGGCCGCCGACGAGGGCGACTTCGGCCGCGCGATGCGGCGGTGCGTGGGCGTCGGGAAGTGCCGGAGCGCGGCGGGCGGGGTGATGTGCCCGTCGTTCCGGGCGACCGGGGACGAGAAGGACTCCACGCGTGGGCGTGCCAGGGTGCTGCAGGAGATGCTGGACGGGCGCACGGTCACGCAGGGCTATCGCGCACCGGAGGTGCTCGACGCCCTGGACCTGTGCCTGGGCTGCAAGGGCTGCAAGACGGACTGTCCGGTCGGGGTGGACATGGCCGCGTATAAGACGGAGTTCTTGTATCAGCACTACCGCGGCCGGGTGCGGCCGGCGGTGCACTACTCGCTGGGATGGCTGCCGGTGTGGGCGCGGCTGGCGTCCCTGGCGCCGCGAATGGTGAACCGGGTGATGGCCTCACCGATCGTGCCGGTGCTCAAGCGGGTCGGGGGGATCGCGCAGGAGCGTCAGCTGCCGCGGTTCGCGGCGCGGCCGCTGCGGCGGCGGGTGTCGGGCTCCGCGGTCGCGGTGCCGCCGTCGAGCGCCGGCCGCCCGGAGGCGGTGGTGCTGTGGGCCGACACGTTCACCGAGAACTTCACACCGGCGGTCGGCGAGGCGCTGATCGCGGTACTCCGCTCGGCGGGCTTCCGCGTGCTGCTGCCGCCGCGCACAGGATGCTGTGGGCTGACGTGGATCTCGACGGGGCAGCTCGGCGTGGCGCGGCGGGTGCTGGGACGGACGCTGGAGCTGATGCGGCCGGCGGTGGAGGCGGGGCTGCCGATCGTGGTGCCGGAGCCGAGCTGCGCGGCGGCGCTGCGGGAGGAGCTGACGGAGGTGCTCGGGTCGCATCCGCTGGCGGAGCGCGCGGCGGCGCTGGTCACGGGGCCCGCGGAGTTCCTGGTGGAGCATGCGCCGGAGTGGCGGCCGCCGGCGTCACCATGGGCGGGCGCCAAGGCGTTGGTGCAGATCCACTGCCATCAGTATGCGAGCGGGCGTACCGGTGAGGCTGAGGTCGAGCTCCTGGCGCGCGCCGGGGTGACGGCGACGGTGGTCTCGGGGTGCTGTGGCCTGGCCGGGGATTTCGGTGTCACGGCTGGGCATTACGAGGTGTCGATGGCGGTGGGGGAGCAGAATCTGCTGCCCGCTGTGCGCGCCGCGGATGCGGAGACGTTGGTCGTCGCTGATGGATTCAGCTGCCGGACGCAGGTGGAGCAGGCGGTTGAGGGGCGGCGGGTGTGGCATGTGGCTGAGGTTCTGGCGGCGGGGGTCCCGGTGGGGGATCTTTAGGACATCCCCAACGCAGTAGCCGTCCCCGCAGCCGTCGCCGAACCCTGCGCCTTCGGCGTCGTCGCTCCCTGCGTGGGCGAAGTGTTCGGGGTGGCCGGCGCGCTGGAGCCGCCGGACGTCGGCCCCGTTGTCGGGGTCGGTGTCGTGGCGCCCGTGGAGGGCGTCGTCGGCGGGGTCGTGGGGCCGCTGGTCGTGGGGTCCGAGGAGGAGGAACCGGAGTCGGAGGACGGCGTGGTCGGGCCCGTGGTGGGCGTCTCGGGCGTCGACGAGCCCGAGCCGCTCGGCGTCGGGGACGTCGTGGGCCGCGACCCGCTGGCGCCGCCCGCGCCGCCCTCGCCCGGCGACTGCTTGTCCGGGGTGCCGGTCGAGCCGCCGCGGCCGTTGTCGTTCGAGAACACACTGCCGTTCTGGCCCGGCACGCCGCCGTCGCGCGCCAGCGTGTACGCCGTCACCCCGCCGGTGCCCAGGACGAAGCTCACCACCGTCAGGGCGATCAGCGGCTTGCGGCCCGGCAGCCGGTCCTTCCACGTGCGCGTCTGGCTGTCCGGCATCGGCACCGGCGGCAGCGGCAGCGGCACCGTCTCCGCGCCCGGGGCCACCGCGCCCTGCGTGCCGCCGTCGAGGACGACCGTCGTGTCGAGGGACCCCGGCGGTGCGTGCCGCTGCAGGCGCTCGTTCTGATACGCCTCCAACGCCGGCCGCGCCTTCAGCGCCGCGGTCTTCCCGCGCTCCAGCGAGTGCCCGAGCACCGCGCCCGCGGCGGCCGACACGACACTCGCGACCGCGGCGCCGACGATGGTGCCCGCGACGCCGAGCTTGGAGCCCACGGCCGCGGCCACGGCGGCCGCGCCGGCTCCGGCGGCGACTTTGGTGACGGACAGGTCGAGTTTGGGACGTCCCTCGGTGACGGTCGAGTCGGCGGGTCGGTGGTCGGGATTCATCGGCGCAGTCATACGGTCATCAGTTTTTCAAGCCGTGACGCCGAAGTCCTCCTCGCGGGCGGGTCTGTGAGCGGATTCACGCCTGCCACAGCGTTTCAACCCGGTTCGGAAGCTACCCGTCCACCGACCGAACACGGTCGGCCACAGCCCGCGCCACCTCCACCGGCGCCTGATCCGGGATCCAGTGGCTGACGCCCTCCAGCTCCACGAACCGGTACGGTCCCTCCACGCAGTGTGCGCACCCCTCCGCGGACGCCCGGCCCACGGCGAGGTCCTCCGTCGACCACACGAACGTGGTCGGCAGCTTCACGTTCGGCAGGGTCGCGAACGACCGCATGTCCATGGCGCGGTACCAGTTCAGCGCGGCGGTCAGCGCCGGACGCTGGCTCAGCGCCGCGTAGTGCGGCAGGATCGCCACCTCCGGCAGCGGGGAGAACAGGTCGTGCAGGGCACGGGCGTTGTTCGCCAGCAGCACGTCCTCGGCCTTGCCGCCCTCCATCCGGAACAACTGGATGTAGGCCGAGCGCTGGCGCTGCTCCTCGGCCTGCGGCCCGCCGGCGGCCAGCACTTCGCTCATGGCCCGCAGGTGCGGGATCGACACCGCCGTCAAGGTCCTGAAACGCTCCGGGTGCCAGGCGGCGGCGTGCCAGGCCACGATGGCGCCCCAGTCGTGGCCGACCAGGTGCGCGCTGGGCAGGCCGAGGGCGTCGAGCAGGCCGATCACGTCGGAGACCAGGTGCGCCATGTGGTAGGACTCGACCTGCTGCGGGCGGGCGCCGGGGGAGTAGCCGCGCTGGTCCGGGGCGATGGTGCGCAGGCCCTCCGCGGCCATCACGCGCGAGGCCGCCTGCCACGACGCGGAGGTCTGCGGGAAGCCGTGCAGCAGCACGACCGGCGGTCCGCCCTGCGGGCCCTCCTCCGTGGTGGTGAACTCGTAGCCGCCTATGGTGACGTGGTACGCGCGCATTTGCGCCCCCTGCCGTTCCGGTGCCGTTCCCGGGGCGGCCGGCCGCCCGGCCACCTGCTGCGACGCTACCGAGCCGCCGCCGCGTCGTCCATGGGGCTGACAAGTCCGGGCCTTCTTGAGGTTCCACACGCGGGTATTGCGAGCCGAGGCGGCCAAGACCGGCTACCGTCTACCTCATGTCTGAACCGACCGCCCCCACCGCCGCCGACGTCCGCACCGCCGCCGACGCCCTCAAAGCCGCGATCGACGCCCATCTGGCCGCGGTGGAAACCCGGTCGGACGAAAGCGATCCCGCCGTGCGCACCGCCTTCCTGGCCATGGCCGCCGCCGCCGAGGCCTACGACGACGCCCTCTACGACGCCTACAACGAGGTCACGCCCTTCGAGATCCCCAGCCAGTACCCGGAGGACCACGCGGACCCGGACAACCCGGAGGCGATCAGCGTCCTGATCCGGCGCGACTACCAGATCGAGCACCCCGGCCGGCTGCTGGGCGCGGCGCGCGGCCTGGCCCCCGGCACGGTCGACCCGGAGGTGGACGTCAGCACCGTCGCCGGCTCGTTGGCCGCGCTGTTCGACGTCTTCGACCCGGACGAGATCCACAACCGCTCCGACGAGCTCGGCCTGCTGCCCGGCGACGGCACCACGTGGGTGCTGGCCGCCGATCCGGACGCGCTCGGCGAGGAGCAGTGGTTCGAGGACCCGTTCTCGGAGACCGACCCGGAGCGCGTGGTGTGCCGGTTCGACCTGATCGGGGACGAGGAGGACGAGGAGTACTTCGACACCTTCGCGGAGGACGAGTCCGAGGACGAGGTCGACGGGATCGAGGTGGTGTAGCGGCTGGGCCGCTCCCTCCTGTTCGCCACGGACTTCTTGCCACCGACGCCGTGCCGGGTCCACACCCGGCGCGGCCTTGTCATTTCCGCGGGCGGCTATTCCTGCGGGTAGCGCCGGACGATCTTCCCGGTGCCGTCGCAGTGCAGGTAGCCGCTGTGGTAGTCGTTCGTGATGTGCAGGTCCATCTCCAGACTGCCCGGGGTGTCGTCGGACTCGCCGTTCACGATCACATAGGTGAGATTCGGGTCCTTGACCTTGAGCGTCGCCTGGCCGTCCTTGACCATGGCCGGAAGCGCGTCCCAGTTGATCTTCGTGGCGTCGAAGACCTTCTGGTCCGAGCGCAGCTCGCTGCCCTGGGTCCAGAACTTGACCGTCCCGTCCTGGTAGATCCAGGAGTCGTAGGCCTTCGGGTCGTCCGTCTTGATGATGTCGAAGATCGCGTGGCCGTCGTCGTAAAGGGTGACCTCGACGAACTTGGCGCTGCCGCTGGCCTTGGTGGCGCCGGCGATGAGGGCGCGGGCGCTGGCCGGGGTGAGCAGGTTCTTGCCGGCGGTGGCGGGCGCGCTGGAGGGGGCCGTACCGGTCGCACCCGTCGCACCGGCGGCGGTGGGGCCGTCACCGGTGCTGCTGTCTCCGCCTCCGGGCATCGCGATACTGGGGATCGAGATCTTCACGGCCCCCGGGGCGTCGGAGCCGTGGCTCGCGGTGCCCTGGGCACCGGGCGACCCGCCGCTGAAGGTGTGGCTCATGTACATGATCGTTCCGGCCATCCCGAGCGAGAACACCGCGCTGACCGCATAGCGCGTGACGTAGGAGCGGCGCTTGATCGGCGTGGCGCCGGTTCCGTAGGGGTTCTCGACCGGGCCGGTGGACGACACCGGTGTCTGGCCGGTTGTCCGGTCCTGCGTCTCGTACTGGGCGGTCTGGGCGGTCGGCGCCCAGCCCGTCGCGCCGCCGGCGTCCACCGGCCTGCCCGTGGGGTAAGGCGGCGGCGTCGGCATCCCCGTCATCGAGGCGGGCCCGGGCATCGGGGTCGCGGACAGGCCGGACCCGCTCAGCTCGGCTTGCTCGGCCTGCGCCAGCATCCAGTCCAGCTGCTCGGCTGTGGGCCGCAGCCCCGGGTCCTTCACCAGCAGGGCGCTGAGCGCCGGCGTCAGCGCGCCGCTGCGGACCGGCGGCGGGACGTTGGCCTCGGCGACCGCGGCGATGGTCGCGATCGTGGTCTCGCGGCGCAGCGGGTTGTGCCCCTCCAGGCCGAGGTAGAGCATGATGCCGAGCGACCACAGGTCGGACGCCGGATCGCCCTCGCGGCCGTGGATCCGCTCCGGTGCCATGTACTCCGGCGAGCCGATCAGCATGCCGGTGGCGGTCAGCCCGGGCGTGGCCTCCAGCGCCGCGATGCCGAAGTCGGTGAGGACCGGTGTGCCGTCGGCGCGCAGCAGCACGTTGCCCGGCTTCACGTCCCGGTGCTGGATCCCCGCGGCGTGGGCGGCGCGCAGCGCGGCCAGGACGCCGCGGCCGATCCGCGCCGCCTCCGGCACGGTCAGCGTCCCGCGCTTCAGCCGGCCCTCCAGCGACCCGCCGGTCACCAGCTCCATCACCAGCCAGGGATGGGCCAACTCCGGCGCGTCGACGATGTGGTAGATCGTCACGACGTTGGGATGGTGCAGCCGCGCCAGCGCCTGCGCCTCCCGCAGCACCCGCTCGCGCACCACGCCCGCCTCGGACGGGTCGCTGCCGTACACCGCGGGATCCGGCGACCGCACCTCCTTGAGGGCCACCTCCCGTTGCAGCATCAAGTCCCGCGCCCGCCACACCAGGCCCATGCCGCCGCCGCCGAGCCGTTCCATCAGCTCGAAGCGCCCGTCTATGACATATGCGCCCGCATCCCCAGCCGTCATGCGGGAAGTCTAGGGGCGGCGGCGGACAGGTCGTGACGGCATCCGGGCCGGTGCCGGGCCGGTACCGGCCCGGTACTTGCTAGGGCCGCGCCGCCTGTCCGGCGGGCGCGGGCACCGCCCGGACCCACGTCCGGTCCTCCGTCAGATAGCGTTCGACACGCAGGCCCACTTCCCCGAGTGCCTGCTCGAACTGCTCCTGCGTCAGCTCCCTGCGTACGTAGGTCTGCGTCCACGTGGCGTCTGGGAACTCGTACTGCACGTGCACGGAGTACACCCCTCCGCCCAGCGGCTGTGACGAGAGCACCCGTTGCGTGAAGCCGAGGGGGTGGGGTTTTCCCTCACCCGGAGCGGAGAACCGCCTCTCGCCCTCACGCTGGATCAGGACGCATCCTCCGTCCGCGAGATGACGCACGCAGGTTTTCAGCAACCCTCGGCGGACCTCTTCGTCTCCGGCGTGCACGAGCAGCGAGGCGAGCATCACCGCGTCGAAGTCCTCACCGAGGTCGAGGCTCTCGATCGGGCTGCACACCGTGCGCGCCCCGCGCACGTGGTCCAGCATCTCCTGGGACTCGTCCACCGCGGTCACCACGAATCCCCGCTCCAGGAGCGGGTGGGTCACCCGCCCCACTCCGCAGCCCAGCTCGAGGATGCGTGCGCCCGCCGGTACGGCGGCGGCGACGATGTCCGGCTCGTCTCCGGCCGGCAGTCGTGCGTACAAGTCGACGGCGCAGCCGTCCGGGGTGATCGCCCCCGGTCCGGTCCCGGCATACCCCGGGCGTGTTCGTGATCCCATAGCCGGTCAACGAGCCGCATCAGAGAACTGTTCCAAAGCCGGCCGGCCCGCCTTCGGTCGAACACCCGAGCTGGGCTGCAATCGGCTTCTGAGGAACTACAACAGCTCTCAAGCCTTGGCAAGCCACTGATCGAGTGCAGCTTGCAGACCCGCCCTGACCTCGGTCCGCCCACCGCTGAAGCCAACTTGTTACCGGTGCGTTAAAACTCGTTGGTAACTTCGTCTTCACAGGGTCCTGGGGTGGTGCCAATCTAATCCGCAGCGCACCCCCCATTCCCACCCCCACATGTGGAGGCCCCTGTGCTCGCTCGTCCCCACAAGCGGACGCGGCCGCGCTCAGCGCTGAAGCGCGCGTTCGTCGTCCTGGCCGCGGTGCTGACCGCCGGCACCACCCTGATGGCGACCACCGCGTCGGCGTCGGGCGGCGCCAACTACGTGGCCCTCGGCGACTCCTACTCCTCCGGCGTAGGCGCCGGCTCCTACATCAGCTCCTCCGGGAACTGCCTGCGCAGCACCAACGCGTACTCGCAGCTGTGGGCCAACAGCCACAGCCCGGCGAGCTACGTGTCGGTGGCCTGCTCCGGCGCCACCACCCAGGACGTGCTGAACAACCAGCTCTCGGCGCTCAGCCCGTCCACCACGCTGGTGTCGATCACCATCGGCGGCAACGATGTCGGCTTCGCCAACACCATGCAGACCTGCGTGCTGGGCTCCACGAGCGACTGCCTGAACGCGATCAACGCGGCCACCGCCCAGGCCAACTCGATCCTGCCGGGCCGGCTGGCCAGCACCTACGCGGCGATCCGGTCGGCCGCGCCGAACGCGCGGGTCGTCGTGCTCGACTACCCCGAGTTCTACGACCTGTCCAACTCCTGGATCTGCCCGGGCCTGTCCACCACCGACCGCAAGGCGCTGAACAACGCCGCGGACCTGCTGGACTCCATCATCCAGACCCAGGCGAACAACGCCGGCTTCTCCTTCGCCGACGTCAAGGGCCGCTTCCAGGGCCACGAGCTGTGCGACTTCTTCAACGAGTGGCTGCACTCGGTGAACATCAGCGACGTGACCGAGTCCTACCACCCGACGGCCGACGGCCACTCCGGCGGCTACCTGCCGGCGATGACCGCGATCACCGGCTGAGGCACCGCCCTCGGAACACAGACGACCGCGTCGGCCCGGTATGGGGCCGGCGCGGTCTGCCGTGTTCGGGCTCTCCCGGGCTCTCCCGGGCTACAGCTCCCGCAGCACCGCGGGCAGCCGCGTGTGCCGCGGCCGGTCCGGCACGTTCGCGACCGCCTGCGGCAGCGCCGACCCGGCGCCGTGCACGATCGACAGGTGCCGCTCGGCCAGGCCGCAGAGCCCGTACACCAGCGCCCGGGTCAGGCTGCCGGAGGACGGGCCGTCCAGCACCACCACGGCCGCCGGCCAGGTCCCGCCGAGGGCCTCGCGGGCGGTCAGGGCCCGCACGTCCTCGGTGCCGAGCCGCTCGCGCAGCGCCCGGGTGAGCGTCTCCGCGCCGGCGTCCCCGGAGGCGCGGATGGTGATCACCTGGATGTCCTCGGCGGCCAGCCCGAACGTGCGCGGGATGGAGTCGGCGGCCAGCTGCACGGCGCGCGCCACCGCCTCCCCGGAGTCCCGGACCGGGACGATCACCAGACGCTTCTCCGGGTCGTTCTCCGGCGGCGGCAGCTCGCCCTCGCGCAGCGCGAAGCGCAGGTCGGTGAGCGGATGCGGTTCGGAGTCGGCGGCCCGGACCCGCGGCACGCGGCCGTCGGAGGTGTAGGCGAGCAGCGACTCCGAGCGGGTCTCCATCAGGTCGCGGAACGGCTGGCCGGGGCCGGCCGGGCCGGGCTCGGCCGGATCGCCGGCCAGCAGCACGCGCATGCCCTCCGGGACCGCGTCCAGCAGGGCGGCCAGCGACTCGGCGTCGATCTGGTGGGCCGCGCAGACCACGACCAGACCGGGCTGGGGCTCGGCGAACTTGGGGGCCGGGGGCTCGGCGACTTCGAGGTCGACGTCGGTGCCGGAGCCGGTGGTGTCGGAGCTCGGGACGCCGTCGGATGCGGCCTCTGCGGTGGCCTCGGAGTCGGCCTGGGAATCGGCCTGGGAGTCGGTCTGGGAGTCGGCCTCGGCGGTCGCGGTGCCGGAACCGCTCGCCTCACCGCGCCCCAGCGAGTCCAGATACTCCTGCACCGACAGCACCGTCAGCTCGGTCCCGCCGAGTTCCCGGTTCAGCGTCCGCACACTCGCGGCGTTCCCGCCGACCATGGCCACCGGCACCCCGGCCGCCGCGGCCGCCTCGGCGAACCCGGCGATCTGCGCGGTCTTCGCGATCCCCGGCGCGGTCGCGAGCAGCGTCAGCCCGTGCGCGCCGACGGTGTCCCGCAGCTCGCCGTGGATCCGGTCGCCGGAGGTGTCCAGCTGGGCCCAGCCCTCGCCCAGCGGCTCGGGCGTGGCCAGCAGCCGCTGCACCGCCTCGCCGATGCCCTCCTCGGCGAACGCGTACCGCTCGCGGCTGATCATCAGACCGCCGGCGCTCGGCTCCGCCGGCTCCTCGCCCTCGTCCTCGACCGCGTTGGAGAAGGCGAGCACGTCGCCCTCCTCCAGAGCCGCCTGCAGCGCCGCCGCCGGGTCGGTGAAGCCCAGCGTGCCCAGCGCCGAGCAGAGCACGTCGGCCGGCTGCGCGGTGTGCCCGTCGAGCGCGGCGCGGTCCAGCAGCCAGCCCAGCACCGCCCGGGCCCGGCGCGGGTCCTCGGGCCCGGCCGAGCCGGACAGCACGCTGCGGGCGAACCCGTCCGCGGCCTCGGGGCGCACCCCGGGCACGGACAGGATCAGCCAGGGGTCGGCGGCCAGCCGCGCGGCGGCCTCCGGGCCCAGGGCCGCGGCCACCCGCGGGGCCAGGTCGCCCGGCGCCCCGGCCGAGGCCAGCAGCTGCTCCAGGGACGCGGTCTCGGGTTCGGTCATCGTCACTTCTCGATCCATCCGTCCAGAACTCGCCAGAACTCACTCACGTCACTCACCGTGCTGCGCGAACAGCCGCGGCCGGGCCGGCTGCCAGGTGTGCTCGGGGTA
This sequence comes from Catenulispora subtropica, assembly GCF_039531675.1. Classification (NCBI taxonomy): domain Bacteria; kingdom Bacillati; phylum Actinomycetota; class Actinomycetes; order Catenulisporales; family Catenulisporaceae; genus Catenulispora; species Catenulispora subtropica. The sequence continues at coordinate 18,676 of NZ_BAAAQM010000012.1, read as the reverse complement.
GCCGATCTCCGGCTCCGAGACGTCGTCGAGCGCCTCGCGGATCTCCCGCGGCAGCGTCAGCTGCTCGGCGTTCAGCGACCCGCGCAACTGGGCCACCGTGCGGGCGCCGACGATCGGGGCGGTGACCCCGGGCCGGTCCCGCACCCAGGCCAGCGCCACCTCCAGCGGCGCCACGCCCAGACCGTCCGAGGCCGTCGTCACGGCGTCGACGATGCCCTCGCTCGGCCGGTCCAGGTAGGGCTCGACGAAGGGCGCGAACATCGCCGAGGCGGCCCGGGAGTCGGCCGGCACCGCCAGGCGGTACTTGCCGGTCAGCACCCCGCGGCCCAGCGGGGACCAGGGCAGCAGGCCTATGCCGAGGTCGACCGCCGCGGGCAGCACCTCCCGCTCGATCCCGCGCTGCAACAGGCTGTACTCCATCTGCGCCGAGGCGATCGGCGCCCGCGAGAAGTCGGCGGCCTGCCAGGTCGCGGCGCGCGCCAGCTGCCAGCCGGTGTAGTTGCAGACGCCGACGTAGCGGGCCTTGCCGGAGGCCACCGCGGTGTCCAGGGCGGCCAGCGTCTCCTCCAGGGGCGTGGCGGCGTCGTAGGCGTGCAGCTGCCACAGGTCGACGTAGTCGGTGCCGAGGCGCTTGAGCGAGGCGTCCAGGGCGTTGAGCAGGTGGCGCCGGGAGGCGTCGAAGCGCCGCGGGCCGAACGGGACGCTGACCGCCTTGGTGGCGATCACGACGTCGGCCCGGATGCCCTCGACCATCCGGCCGATGATGTATTCGGCGTCCCCGTCGCCGTAGACGTCGGCGGTGTCGATCAGGGTGCCGCCGGCGTCCAGGAACGTCTTGAGCTGGTCGGCGGCCTCGTGCTCGTCGGTGTCCCGTCCCCAGGTCATCGTGCCCAGCCCCAGCCGGGACACGCGCAGTCCCGTCCGCCCCAGGTGTCGCTGCTCCATGACAGGTGACGCTATCGGTTGGCGGGGACACCGCGTGCGCGGCGTCACGGTCGCGATGATTACTACTGGCAAGTAATATGCGGTGGCGACAGCAGGGCGAGGCCTACCGGACGGAGTGCGGCGATGAAGCTCGGCGTGAACATGGGGTACTGGGGCGCGGGCAACGACGCCGAGAACCTGGACGTGGCCAAGGAGGCGGACCGCCTCGGCTACACCGTCTGCTGGGCCGCCGAGGCCTACGGCAGCGACGCGGCGACCGTCCTCACCTGGATCGCCGCCCACACCCAGCGGATGGACGTGGGCGCGGCGGTGTTCCAGATCCCGGCCCGCACCCCGGCCATGACCGCGATGACCGCCGCCACCCTGGACACGCTGTCCGGCGGCCGGTTCCGGCTCGGGCTCGGCGTGTCCGGCCCGCAGGTCTCCGAGGGCTGGCACGGCGTGCCGTTCGCCGCGCCGCTGGGCCGCACCCGCGAGTACGTCGCCATCGTCCGCAAGGCCCTGAGCCGCGAGCGGCTCACCTTCGAGGGCAAGCACTACCGCCTGCCGCTGCCCGGCGGCCCGGGCAAGCCGGTGAAGCTGACCGTGCACCCGGTGCGCGAGCACATCCCGGTCTACCTGGCCGCGATCGGCCCGAAGAACCTGGAGCTGACCGGCGAGATCGCCGACGGCTGGCTGCCGGTGTTCTTCAGCCCCGAGCACGCCGGCGAGCACCTGGAGCACATCCGGGCCGGGCGCGCCAAGGCCGGCAAGGCGGACCTGGAGGGCTTCGACATCGCGCCGACCGTGCCCACGGTGATCGGCGACGACGTGCAGCTGTGCGCGGACCTCGTGCGCTGGTACGCCGCGCTGTACATCGGCGGGATGGGCAGCAAGGAGCAGAACTTCTACAACCAGCTCGCCTGCCGCATGGGCTACGAGAAGGAAGCCGACGAGGTCCAGGAGAAGTACCTGGCCAAGGACTACGCCGGCGCCGCGGCCGCGGTCCCGTTCGAGTTCATCGACCGCACCAGCCTGATCGGCCCGAAGGAGCGCATCGCCGAGCGCATGGCCGCCTACAAGGAGGCCGGTGTCACGACCCTGAGCGTGGCCGCGGCCTTCGGCGACCTGGAGACCCGCTACGGGATCATCCGCACCGCCGTCGAGGCCGCCGAGCTCGCGGGCATCGGATAAGGATCCTGCCTTCCTTCTCCATGGTGATCGACGTGGTACCGGATCGTCACTAAAATCGCGTTCGTGCCGAGTGCCACCTCACCGGGCGTCGAGTCCGTCATCGACGACATAGCAAAGTGCGAACTGGACTACCGAGACGACGTCGAGAACGCCCTGATCTCCGGGGACAGCGTGCCACCCCAGCACGAGGAGGAACTGCTGGAGCGCCTCGACGGCTACCTGCCCTCGCTCGTCTACGCCTTCGACAGCCAGGTCCCGCCGCCCCGCGAGCGCGGCGGGAACCTGGCCCTGGAGAAGGAGTACTACGAGTGGCGCCAGACCAGCGGCGCCGTCGACGCCCGGCGCCAGGCCGTGGTCCGCTCCTTCCTCGCCACCGAGACCGAGCGCCGCGGCCAGTTCCGCCTCAACCGCGCCCAGAACGCCCGCATCGCCGCCCACTTCGACGCCATGGGCCAGGAGTTCCTGGAACTGGAGCTGCCCGGCCACGCCGCGATGGCCTTCCAGAACGCCGCGGAGATGTACCGGCTGCTCCAGCAGAAGGCGAAGCGCGAGCGCTCGCTCCTGAACGGCCGCCGGGCCCTGCACCGGACCCGGCAGCCGGGGATGCAGCGGACCCGTGAGGCTCTGTACGACCGCGTCTGCGGCTACGGGTTCCTGCCGTTCCGCATGCTGGGCTGGATGGTGGGGACGCTGGTCGTGTTCAGCGTCGCGGTGTGGATGTGCGGGCCGGCCGGACTGGGGCAGTCGGTCCTCGGCTGCTTGATCAACTTTCTGAACCCGCTCGGGCTCAGCGACATCAACGACGAGTTCGGGGCCGCCGCGACGGTGCTGCTGATGATCGAGAGCTATCTGGGCAGTCTGTCGATGGCGATCTTCTTCGCCTTGCTGGTGAAGGACTAGCGGCGCGGCCGGTCGGGGAGGCGGTGCCGCCGTCCGGGCTGACGACCACGTCCTCGCGGGGGCCGCCTGCGGCGCGGATCTTGAGCTTCCGCCCCGCAGGCGGTCGGCGTTCTGGGTCACCAGTCCAGCGGATCCCCGGCGATCTTCTCCGCGAACAACTTCCGCAGCGCCTCCACGGTCTCGGCCGGCAGGTCCTCGTCCGCGGCGGCGATGTTCGCCCGCAGCTGTGCGACGCTCTTCGTCCCCGGGATCACCGTCGAGACCCCGCTGTTCGCCAGCACGAACCGCAGCGCCGTCTGCACCGGCGTCAGCCCCTGCGGGACCAGCGCCATGAAGTCCGCGGTCAGCTCCGCGCGCCGCCGCAGCTGCTCGGGGCTCCACCGGGACCGGATGTCGGTGAACGTCGACGTGCCGTCATACCGTCCGGCCAGCCAGCCCGACTCCAGGGCCACCTTCACCACGCTCCCGGCGCCCGCCGCGCCGGCCAGCTCCGTCGCCTCCCACGGCTCCTGGTGCAGCGCCGAGAGCCAGACCTCGAACGCCTTGCTCTTCGTGGTCGCCAGCATGGTCTCGATGTCCGCCGGCCAGTCCACCGAGCCGCCGTACGCGCGGATCAGGCCCTCCCGCTTCAGGCTTTCGAAGACTTCGTAGTGCGACGCCACGCGCCCGTCGAGCAGCTCGTGCGGAGGGCTGTGGAACAGGACGATGTCCAGGTGGCCGGTCCGCAACCGCCGCAGGCTCCGCTCCACCGAGCCGCGGATGGCCTTCGCGGAGAAGTCCTGGCCGCCGGGGTGGTTTCCGAACTTGGTGCACAGCACCACCTCGTCCCGGCGCCCCTCCAGCGCCTGCCCCAGCAGGTCCTCGCTGTGCCCGCCGGCATAGTTGGGCGCGGTGTCGAAGAACGTGACCCCGGCGTCCAGGGCGGCCCCGACGATGGCCAGCGACTCGGCCCGGTCCGGCCCGCCGGCCCAGTCCGTGGTGTTGCCGAGCTGCCAGGCCCCGAGGCCGATCTCGCTCACGGTCATACCGGTGTCGCCAAAAGCGCGATATCTCATGGCGGCATCGTTCAACCTGGAGCGGACTCCAGGTCAAGGCCCGCCGGGGTCAGGCCCCCGGCGCCACCGGGTCAGGCCCCCGGCGCCACCGGGTCAGGCCCCCGGGTCAGGCACCCGCGTCACCGGAGCCGCCGGGCCGGGCGTCCACTTCGAAGCTGTGCCGCAGCACCTTGCGGCGCTCGCCGTTGCCGTAGTAGTCCTCGCGCTCCTCGCCGTCCTGGAGGAACCCGAAGCTCTCGTAGAGGTGGAACGCGGCCTCGTTGTCCGGCCGCACCGTGATGAACCCGTCGGCGACGCCGAGGTCCTTCATCGTGTCCACCGCCGTGCGCATCAGCTTGCGCCCCAGGCCGTGGCCCTGGTGCCGTTCGCTGACCGCCAGGCCCAGCAGCCAGGCCTCGCGGTTGTCGGAGTCCGGGCCGATCAGCGCGTAGCCGGCCAGGTCGCCGTCGCGGTCGACGACGAACCAGGTCTTGCGGAACAGGTTGTAGAAGGTCCGCAGGTAGTGCTTGGAGTAGGCCAGGTCCTGGAAGACCTCTTTGTCGAGGACTTCCAGGGCGGCTAGGTCGTGTTCTTCGACGAGGCGCACGGTGTCGCGGTCGGACGTGCCGCTGCCGGCATTGCTCGGCGCCTCGATGGTGGTCACGCACACCTCGTCAGAAGTCGAATCAGTGTTTACAGGTTCCTGATAGGGGGTATGGGACCACCTTTCAAGGGCATGCTACTCGGTCCCGGTGGGGCCGCGTGTGACGTTGCGCGATTGTGGTCACGCGCCCTGGGCGCCGGCGGTTCACGGCGGTGGGGTCCCCACCGGGTCAGAACCTGCGCGGCGGCCGGATCTTCACCTGATCCCGCAGGTCGCGCACCCGCGCCACCTGCTTGTCGAACAGCGCGGTGTAGTGGGTGCGGCTCTCGACGCCGTCCCAGAGTGCTTTCATCCGTTCACTCAGATAGGTGGGCGGCATCCACAGCGGTACCAGCTGGTTCAGAGCGAACAATAGCGAATCCAGCGGGTCGCGGTCCCGGTCGATGTCCTTCTCGGCGCGGGCCACGATGACGTCCTTGACCGTGGTCAGCAGCCACTCGTGCAGCGCGAACTCCTCGCAGAAGCGCAGCAGCATGGGCAGGTCGCCGGGCCGGCCCTCCAGGCGGACGGCGTGCACGTTCGGCACGTCGCTCTTCACGATGTGCACCGTCGGGGACCGCTCCGCCTCCAGCGTCGCCGCCCACCGCACCACCGCCGTGCTGGCCCGCAGCGCGGTGTGGTGGTCCAGCTCCGAGCTCTGCTGCACGTCCTCGATCACCCGGTCGCTGATCGAGGCCAGGTCCACGCCGTTGGTCGGGGTGCTGTCGCCCAGGAAGCCGTCCAGCACGTTGTTCGGGTTCGGCGACCCGATGATCTCCGCGACCCCCTGGCGCCGCAGGTAGTGCCGCCACTCCCGGCGGTCGCTGGAGGCCGCCGCGGTCAGCGCCACGTGCGCCGAGCCCTGCAGCACCCGGCCGTTGGTGACCACGGCGTGGCTGAGCACCGTCCCGATCGCCCGGCCCTTGCCCTCGCGGGCCACGTTCAGCCGGCAGTCGATCCCGGTGACCTGCTCCGGCGAGACCACCCGGCGCACCGGGCGCTCCACCTTGCTCACCGGCGAGCCCGGGGTGAGCTGCATCAGGGCCACGCTCGCCGAGGTGGACAGCGTGCCCTGGTTCTGGATCAGGCAGGTGCGCACCTCGCCGAAGGCGAGTTCGGGCGGACGGCGGCCGGGTTCGGCCGTCCGCGCGGCGCGGTCGTCGTCAATCGTTGTGCGTGACATGGACTTCATCGAAGAACAGGTGGCTCACCCGCCGGGTGGGATTGTCGGGCAGCGTGACCGGGCTGGCCTCGTGCAGCGCCCGCTCCTCGGTCTGCTTCAGCACCGCCTCGTCGAACTGCAGGTGGTCGATGATCACCTCGGCCGCGTGCTCGGCCGCCCGGTAGTGCGGCGGCAGCAGCGACAGGCTCTGGTAGGCGGCGAACGGCGCCGCGTCCGGCGTGAGCTGGGTGACGGTGGGCAGCTGCGACCACAGGTCCGGCAGCGCCTCGCCGGACCCGAAGCGGTAGGGGCCGGCCACCGCCCGCCCGGCGTCCCGCAGCAGGCCCAGCCGCAGCAGCTGCCAGACCGCGGCGAGCAGCGAGCACGAGTACTGCCGCTCCGGCTCCGAGCGGCTCTTGTCCAGGCTCCACAGTTCGACGTCGACGAACACCGAGTGCCGGTAGCTGCCGAACTCCTGGGGCGCCTCCCACTCCGGGGCGTCCATCGCCACGGTGACCGCCGGGGAGCGCTGGCCGTTGGACAGCCAGCCGGTCTGCGCGGTCGGCGGCCGCGAGCCGTTGGCGCCGACCGCGGCCTCCTCGACGATCAGCCCGGCCACGATGTCCGCCAGCCGGCTCTGGTCCCGGGGACCGGAGTACGGGCGCTCGCAGGCCACCGCGCACCCGGCCTCCCGGGCCAGATAGTCGATCTTGAACCCGGCCTGCTCGGCGGCGGAGGTCACGATGTCCACCACCTCCGAGGGCTTGGGCGGCTCGCCGGCCGAGGACGACGGGGTGTAGTCGTCGACCAGGAAGCAGGTGCTGATCCGGGCGTTGCGGCCGAACCGCTTGCGGATCCGCTTGCCGGCCGCCTCCAGCCACGGCGCGGCCTGCTCCAGCTGCCGGGCGATCAGCCGGTCGCCGTCGGCGAAGTCGTCCAGGTACAGGTGCCCGGTCTCGACCGACAGGTGGGCCAGCGGGACCGCCTCCACCCGGGCGGCCTCGGTCAGCTCGTGGTAACTCACGTCCACGGCGGTCACAGCCCTTCCCAGAATCTCTCGTCCGACAGCTTCGCGGCGAGGTCCTCGAAGGCCTGCACGGTGGCCTGGTTGGCGATCTTCAGCCCGCGCACGTCCGAGTCGTCGATCACCTGCTCGCTCCACTGGAGCATGGGGTCGTAGGGGATCTGCCCGGCCAGCCGCGCGCGGCCCATGCGCAGCTTGTCGGCCTGTTCCCGCAGTTTCTGGTCGTAGGCCCGCAGCCACGCGCCCTGCGGCGCCCGGGTCACCGACTCCTGGTCCACGCCCAGGTCCACGACGGCGGTGCGGACGTAGCGCACGGCCTTGTTCAGCTCGGTCGGGTTGTGCCCGCGCTTGGCGCCGGCGGCCAGCAGCCCCTTCTCCCCGAACACCAGCCCGTGCGCCGCCAGGATGTGCTGTTTGGTCCAGCGGTGGAAGACCAGCCAGCGGGTGGTGAGGGCGGCCAGCTCGGGCCGGGCCGTGGCCTCCAGCACCAGGTCCACGGCGTAGGAACGGCCGGCCGACAGGTCGACGATGCACAGGTCGAACTCCCGGTCGAGCTTCAGGAACAACTGGGCGCACCGGGCCGGCATGTCCGGGCTGATCGAGAACTCGCCCCCGTCCCGGTCCCCGGGCAGCAGCACCAGGCGGCCGGCGCCGGAGATCCGGGGCAGGTCGCGTAACGTGTCGCTGTCCGAGTGCAGGGCGGTGTCCAGCTGCTGGGCGTCGGTGTGCCGGGTGAAGTAGGAGTGCAGGCCCGAGGCGTCCACGCCGCGCTCGGCCTTGGGAACGTCGAAGATCGCCCCGGCCGTGGGCGAGCCGAAGTCGAAGTCCAGGTAGGCGACCATCTCGCCTTGCAGTGCCCGCCGGTAGGCCATGTTGCAGCTGGTCACCGAGCGCCCCGTGCCTCCCTTGTCGGAGGTGGCGAATATCAGCACGTCATGCGCTCCTGATCGCGGCCTGCCGGGCGAAGGCCAGCTCGTCCAGGTCTCTCAGCACTTTGTCGGCCAGCGCCGCCGCCGTCGCGGGCCGTTCGGACACCAGCGAGTCGGCGCGGTTGAGGAGCTGCTCGACCTCGCGCAGCAGCTTCTGCTCCTGCGCGCCGCCGGCCGTGGGCGTGGTCAGCCGCTCCTGGTCCAGGATGTGGCGGGCCTCGGCGATCTTGGTGTTGGCCTGGTCGATCTGGCCCTGGTCGGCGACCGGGGGCGCGGCGATCAGGGACGCGGAGGCGACGAAGACCTCGATGGCGCGCTCGGTGATGTCCCACGCCGGGGTGGCCGGCGCCGGCGCCACGCCGGGGAAGACGTTGGACGGGTCGTCCCACAGGCCGGTGGTCTGCTGGCGGCGGGCCAGCAGGTGCTCGACCGCGGAGTCGGCGACCTCGATCAGCCGGGCCCGGTTGCGGCGGCTGGAGGTGACCGAGGCGAACCGCAGCGCGGCCTTGGCCAGCGTCGCGGCATAGCCGGTGTAGACCCAGGCCAGCGGCGGGCCGTTGAGCTCTGAGCCGCGCAGCGGGATGGGCACCCCGGGGTCGTGCATGGTGATGCCGCGGTCCTCCTCGACGGCGCGCCGGCTCACCCGGCCGCGCTGGGCCAGCTCCTCCAGCACCCCGACGCTGCGGCCGACCACGTCGCCCTTGGCGTTGCCGCCGACCAGGCTCGTGCTGACGATCGAGAGCACCAGCTCGGTGAAGTACGGCGAGGTCTGGCCGTCGCTGCCCTCCCACGGCACGTCCTCCATCGGCCAGCGGCCGGTCCCGAAGGTCGCGATCGTGGACCAGTACTGCAGCGCCAGGCCCCAGCGCAGGTTCAGCGCCTCGCGCAGCGCCTGCTGCTCGGAGGTGAGCAGGCCCTGGCGGGACGTGCGGCCGGAGAAGAGGTCGGCCAGACCGTCCAGGGCGCTGACCGTGAAGTGCAGCACCGGCCGGGAGTCCGCGATGCCGTGCGGCTGGCGCACGCCGACGGCGGCGGGCAGGTCGATGTCGGTGGCGTCCTGCGCCACTCCCCAGGCCCAGCCGCACTCGAAGAAGCGCTCCGGGTAGTCGCGCAGCAGCCGCTCGTTCTCCGGCGGCAGGCCGAAGGTCAGCTCCGGCAGCTTGTCGCGCACCGGCTGCAGCTGCCCGCGCAGGTCCTGGGTCAGCGTCCGCCCCACCACGCGGCCCTGGCTGACAGTGCGCAGCAGCCGCGTCTCAGCCTCGGAGTCGGGCTCCAGGACGTTGATGACGAAGGAACGCAGCAGGCCGACCATGGCCACGGTGAGCCGGTTGTCCAGCCGCTTCAGCGTCGCCTCGATCCGGTCCCGCAGCTCGGCCCGCTCCACCGTCCGCTGGAACTCCCGCAGAAAGCCCTTCGCGGACAGGCACAGGGTGACCGAGATCGAGTACGACTCGGTGATGTCGTAGCTGCTCTGCTCGGGCTTGACCTCGTTGCCCGGCTCCTCGGTGTGCAGATAGGAGCCGCCGGTGAAGGTCGGGCCGCCCTCGTCGGTGTAGTTGTCCAGGTACCGCTCAAGCGCCTCCAGCATCCGCATCGGGATGTCCAGCCCGCTGCCCATCGGCTTGAGCACCGCCAGGACGTCGTCCTCGATGGCGTCCGGCCGGTCCAGCTTGAAGCCCGCCACTTCAGTGGCGGGATAGAGCAGACACAGGATCTGCTCGGCGTCACTGATGCTGTTCGAGGGGTCGCGCCCGCCCCAGGTCCACTCCCCGTTGTTGATCGTCACGCGCGCGAAGGCACGCCACGTATCCAGGATGTGCTGTCTTGGGTTTGTTCTCAACGCTCCCGCCCCTGCCCCTGACCTGCCCCGAGTGCGCGCGCTCGGCCCCGCGTCGACGACGGGCCGGGCCCGGCGCATGTCTGCCGGGGGATACCCCTACCCAGGATGTAGGAGTCTGATACATCGGAGATCGGGATTTCACCCGGAGGCGGCTCGGGACCGAACCAGTGCCGGGGGCGCGGGCGAGGGTCTACGGTGGAGGGAGGCAATCGTTTCAGCCTTCTGACATGGTGATCTCTTCTCCCGGGAGGCCCGGTGCGGATCCAGCCGCGCGAACAGATCCTGGACATCTGGCGGTCCATGCTGAACGAGTGCCATGCCGACGGGAAGTGGGTCTGGGGCGGCCGGGCCGGTTCCAACCCGGTCTCTGACGCCGAGCAGTTGCTGTGCCCGTTCCACCCGATCACCCAGATCACCGCCTTCGGCGTCCACGACCCCGACACCACGCCGTCCGACGTGCTCGATGCGCTGCGACCGCTGGAGGAGCCGCCGCGGATTCCGCGGGCCCTGGTGGACGTCGCGCTGGAGGTAGCACGTGAAGACGCCGGACGGAGGCGCTGAATGCTGGTTTTCTCTTCTTCCGACAAGGGCGGCACCGGGCGATCGGTGACCAGCTGCAACCTGGCCCACCGGCTGTCGCTGCTAGGGCGGGACGTCGCGTACCTCGACTTCGACTTCGGCTCGCCCACGGCCGGCGCGATCTTCGAGATCCCCACGCTGGAACGCGGCACGCCCGGCGGCGGGCTGCACTCCTTCATCCTGGGCAAGGTCGCCGAACCGGCGCGCGTCGACGTGCGGATGGTGACCGAGCGTGCGGCGCTCAAGGAACGGCCGGCGGGCTCGGGCAGGCTCGTGCTGTATCCCGGGGACGTCGGCGGTGCCGAGTTCCACCTCAGCGCCGACCACATCAAGAGGGCCGCCAGCCTGTTCGCCTCGGTTGAGCAGGAGTTCGACGTCTGCGTCGTCGACCTGAGCGGTGGACGGTCCTCGGCGCTGGACATGTCGCTGCACGCGATCTCACCGAAGCTCCGTTCCGGGAAGGCGGCCCCGGTCCGGTGGCTGCTGTTCCATCGGTGGACGACCCAGCACCTGATCGCGGCCAGCGGACTGCTTTTCGCCCCGAACGGCATCGTCAGCTGCGCGGGAGACGCCGGTTTCCGGGACGCGGACTTCATGCGCATGGTCCGCACCGTCCGTACCGCGGTGCCGGATGTCACGGCGTTCGGCAAGGAGACCACCGCCGAGCAGGAGAGATGGGTGAGCAGGAGCGACGACATCCTCAAGGACCTGGCCAAGTCTCGGCGGCTGGGCCGGGACCTGCTGGCCGGCGTGACGCCGCTGGAGCCGATGCTGCTCTGGCGGGAGCAGGTGATCACGGACGTGGACGTCAGGCGCGGGCTGGCCAAGCCGGCCACCACGCAGGCATTCGACGCCTTGGCGATGAAGGTCATCGACGACGCTGCTTGGGAAGGCTTCTGATGACGGCCGTCACGCCACGTCGGTTCTCAGAGGAACCCGCGCGGGTCTTCGTGGAGCACAGCCAGGGCACCACGGTGCAGAACCTGCCCTTGTCGCACCTGTCGCTCGAAGTCGGGCACTTCTACATGGAGGACCTGCGGAACGACGACGCGCCGATCCGCGAACAGTTCGAGCGGGTCAAGCCCTGGCTGGACGCGGCGACGGCCACGGTGGTCTGCGGCGAAGAGAAGCCGCGCGTGAGCACCTGCTTTCTCATCGACGACTATTTCCAGCGCTGGCCGGACGCCTCAGAGATCATGGAGAAGCTGCTGCGGCTGGCCCAGGAAGCCGGCATCGCCATCGACTATCTCGCCCGGGAGTCGGCGTGTGCGCGCCGTTCGGACGGCTTCCAGGTCGCCGAGTTGGTGGCCCGGCGCATCCTGGAGGAACCGGAGCCGGAGACGACCACCGGCGGCAGGCCGCCGACCTCGCGGTCGGGGTGGCTGGCGAACGGCCGGCCACCCCGTGAGGCGGCTGTCCTGAGCGCGATGCAGGCACACGACTGGGAACCGGGTGTGGAGTACGCCAGGCGCAACCATTCGATTTTCTTGGACGTCGAGCTGTGGAAGGACCGCACCGAGCCCGGAGCGGGCGACGACGAGGTACTGAGCCGGCGGCTGTACTCGTGCCCGTTCCTGGCCGCGGTCTGGCAGTTGGTGCGACTGGGGCTGCTGCGCAAGGACGGCGCGCCGGCGCTGGAGGTGACCGATTGGGACGGCGTCTGGCGCGACGACTGGAGTCAGGTTCCTGACATCATCAAGGTGAACCCTCAGGCCAAGCCGTTCTACGCCTACCGTTGCCTGAGTGTCATGCCGCAGCACTTCCTGGGCGTCGAGCACGCTGTGCGCCATATCGTCGACCACGTTCTGCTCGACCCGCCGGTCGTGGAGTCGGTGCGAACCCGCGCCCGGCAGAAGGACATTCCCCTGCCGGCCGCCGTGGCCGACCGCATCAGCTATCACTTTTTCGAAGGATGATGATGACCGCGTGGCCGGACGTGTCCCCGGACGTCGGAGAGCAGCCCGGTGTCGTCCTCGGCGCGGTGACGACGAGACTGCTGAACAGTTCCGAGCCGCTTCCGCTGGAACCCGCTCGGCAGGCACTGGCCCTCCTGCCCGATGTCGCTGCCGGCTGGCGGCGGCACCCGATCGAGCAGGTCGTCTCACCGGACCTGTTCTTCAGCCTGGACTGCCGGCTCGCGACCCGTTCCGGCTCCCACCCGCGGGTGATCGGGACGGCACGGGCGCGCGCGGTGCTGACCGCCGGCCACGTCCTTCAAGGCTCGGCGAGCACGGCCGTGGTGCTCAACGCTTCTCGGCGCCGACTGCCCTGGGCGCACTACGTGGCGCGCACCGGCATGGTGGAAGCCATCAACAAGGCCGATCCCGCCGACCTGGTGACCTCGTTTCTCCGAACAGAACCCGGCGGCACGTTGCTGGACTTGGGCAAGACCGCTTCGTACGTGACCTCTCTGCTGGACCGGGTTCCCCAGATCGACGGCCGGGCCCGGTTGAGAACCCAGAGCAGCCGCCTCCTGTGGGCCGCCCGATTGCACGAAGGGTCCGAGCCCGTCGGCGAGGTCGAGGCCGGTGCGGACGGCGTCTTCCGCGTACGGTTGTCGACCCCCTCCGCGCTGCTCCCGCATTTCATCGAGTTCTGCGAGGTCTTGGCCCTCCACGGCTGGCTCTTGGCGGCGATGAAGAACGCCTTCGACCGGTCCACCCGGCCCGGCCGGCGCGCCGAGGACGAGATGGATCCGGCGCTGAGCTACCTGGCACACATCTGGAACCCGAGGGCGCATCTGCCCCCCGAGGTGCGTTGGCTCTGGCAGGCCCTCGAAGACGAGGCCCAGCTGACTTGGGAGTGGCAGTCCACCGTGACCCGGCTGCGGGACAAAGTCGCGCTGCTGACACGAAAAGCGATGGAAGAGACTCTGCGCAAAGAGGTTGTGTGAGGGTCGTCCTCGCAGAGGCACCGTGAACCGCAAGGGCATTTTCCGGCAGTGGAACTCCGCCAGGAGCAACCTCGCCGACCCGTGCCCGACAACGGCGCTGACGAAGAGCTTTCGAGCCCTTATCGAGCGCGTTTCGAACTCGTTGAGGATGCTCTTCCCGGCGACGGACAGCCTGGTGTCGATCCCGCTCGCCGTGCTGACGGAGGAGATCGGAGACCCTCAGGACGGCGGCGCGGACCGTGCTCCGACAGCCGCAACCCCACGTTCCTCCACCGGCCTCGCCGGGTAACCCATACCCAGGAGATCTGACCGGCGGTCGACGCGGACCATCGAGAGGAGATTTCGTGGGCACGAACGAGCCTCCGCGATTGCGGGGTGTCCTCAAGGAGGACCTCTCCGCCATCGCCGACCTGGAAGCCACCGCGTTCGGCACCAACGGGCTGACCCGCAACGCCCTGGACGTGATCTTCGATCCGTCCGGTGCGTTCTGGTTGCTGGCCGAGGACGAGGAGGGGGTCTGGGGGCACTCGGTCAACGCCCGCGGGGAGGACCCGCACGTCGGGTGGATCCTCGGGATGGCGGTGCATCCCGAGCGGCAGGGGCGGGGGTGGGGGCGGATTCTGCTGCAGGCGTCGATCGACCGGCTGCAGGACAGCGACATCAACGTGATCCGGCTGCTGGTCAAGCGCACCAACAAGCTCGCCTACCGGCTCTACGAGAGCTTCGGGTTCGTCGACAGCGGGGAGCGGGCCGACCATTTCGGGCCAGGGGAGGACCGGCTGGTCATGTCCTTACTGCTCTCGACGGAGAAGCCCCCCAAAGGGCAGTCGTCGCCCCCTTTTCCGCAGGTGCCCGTGGACCCGCAGGACACGGGCCGGACCCTGAACGGCGTGGCGGCCGGACCGCAGATTCCCCGGGACGACGCTCAGAAGTGGTACTCGTAAGGGGTCGTCACACTTAGGGCCCGGAAGCCCAGCCGCTCCAGGATCGGGCGGCTCTGGTCCGTGGCGTCCACCTGCAGGAACTCGCAGCCCAGGGCGGCCGCCAGGCGCATCCGGTGCGCCACCAGGGACCGGTAGATCCCTCGGCCGCGCCACTCCGGCGCCGTGCCGCCGCCCCACAGGCTCGCGAAGCCCGTGCCGGGGTGCACCAGCATGCGGGCCGCCGACACCGGCCGGCCGTCCGCCATCGCGACCCACGTCCAGACCGTCTCCGGGTCGGCCGCCAGGCGCGCCAGCACCCGGGCCCGCGCCCGGTCCCCGCCGCCGCCGAACGCCGCCTCCGTCGCCTCGGCGACCAGGTCCGCGTCCGCGGCCGTCGTCACCGCGCGCAGGGTCACGCCCTGCGGCGGCGCCTCCGGCAGTCCGGCCGCCAGCTGTGTGATCTCCGCCACAAAAAGCGTCTCCGGTTCTCCGGCCCGGAAGCCCGCCGCCGCCAGTCGCGCGCCGAGGTCGGCCGGCCGGTCGTGGCTGTAGAGCTTCCACTCGAGCGCGCCGCCCGGCCCCACCAGCTCGCCGAAGTAGGCGATCTCCGCGCTGATCACGGCGTCGGCTGTATCGGCGTCCAACTGTGAATACAGCACGCCGTGCCAGTCTCGCGGCGACGCCCCGACCTGCCGGACCACCGCGGCGGAGCGCTCCACGCGGGAGCCGGGCTCGTCCGGTTCCGCGGCGGCGCGCATGCGGGCGTCGAACAGGCCAAGCAGGTGCTTGTCAGGGGCGAAACGGGAGGCATGGGAGGTGGGGAAGGTCACGCGGCCAGCTCACCACCGGCCGGGTCGCTACGGCAAACGGTTAACGGGATTAGAACAGACCGTGCCTGCGCTGATACCGTCGTAAGCGCCGACAAACCTCGAACGGGAGAGACCCACCCAGCGGGCGCCGAAGGAGCAATCCTCCCCGGAAACTCTCAGGCAAACGGACCGTTCGAGCTGGCGACTCTGGAAAGCAGGGCCGAGCTCACGCGAGGCCCTCACCGAAGGTGTAAGCCGCGGGTGCCGCAAGGACTCCCCACCCGCGGTGAAACTCTCAGGTCCCATGACAGAGGGGGAGGACGGATCCGCGGGAGGCGCGAATCCACCACCCGACGTCTAGAGCGTCCGCCTGAGAGGCCACAAAGGTGACCGCAGTGCTCACGGATCTGCCCGGCACAGCCGGAGAGGACTCCGCGGCCGGTTCCGGGCCGGTGCCCGCCCCGACCGCGACCGACCAGGACGGGACGGCCGTCGCGGCCGCCGCGCGCCCGAGCCTGTTCGAGCTGGAGCAGTCCTCGCCGTTCGCCGACCGCCACATCGGCCCGGACCGGGACGCCGCCGCCCGGATGCTGACCTACCTCGGCTACGAGTCGCTCGACGCGCTCACCGAGGCCGCCGTCCCCGGCGCCATCCGGCTCACCGAGCGCCTGAACCTGCCGCCGGCCCGCTCCGAGGCCGAGGTGCTGACCGAGCTGCGGGACATCGCCGGCCGCAACCGGGTCTTCCGCCCGATGATCGGCCTGGGCTACCACGGCACCTTCACCCCGCCGGTGATCCTGCGCAACGTGCTGGAGAACCCGGCCTGGTACACCGCCTACACCCCCTACCAGCCGGAGATCTCCCAGGGCCGGCTGGAGGCGCTGCTGAACTTCCAGACCGTCGTCGCCGACCTGGCCGGTCTGCCGGTGGCCAACGCCTCCCTGCTGGACGAGGGCACCGCCGCCGCCGAGGCCATGACCCTGGCCCGCCGCGCGAGCAAGAGCAAGTCGGCCCGTTTCCTGGTCGACGCCGACGTCTTCCCGCAGACCCTGGCCGTGCTGCAGACCCGCGCCGAGCCCCTGGGCATCGAGCTGGCGCTGGCCGACCTGGGCTCCGGCGGGGCCGACGGCGCGGCGCTGCCCGAGGGCGACTTCTACGGCGTCCTGGTCCAGTACCCCGGCGCCTCCGGCCAGGTCCGCGACCTGAAGGCGATCGCCGCCGCCGCCCACGAGCGCGGCGCGCTGGTGGCCGTGGCCGCCGACATCCTGGCCCTGACCCTGCTCACCTCGCCCGGCGAGGCCGGGGCCGACATCGCGGTGGGCTCCACCCAGCGCTTCGGCGTCCCGCTGGGCTTCGGCGGCCCGCACGCCGGCTACATGGCCGTGCGCCAGGACCTGTCCCGCTCGCTGCCCGGCCGCCTGGTCGGGGTGTCCGTGGACGCCGACGGCGACCAGGCGCTCCGCCTGGCCCTGCAGACCCGCGAGCAGCACATCCGCCGCGAGAAGGCCACCTCCAACATCTGCACCGCGCAGGTGCTGCTGGCCGTGATCGCCGGCATGTACGCGGTCTACCACGGCCCCGAGGGCCTGACCGCGATCGCCCGCCGGACCCACCGCTACACCGCGGTGCTGGCCGCCGGGCTGCGCGAGGCCGGGATCGAGGTCGTGCCGGACGCGTTCTTCGACACCCTGACCGTGCGCGTCCCGGGCCGGGCCGCCGAGGTGTGGCGCGCGGCGCTGGCCGCCGGCGTGAACCTGCGGCTCGTCGACGAGGACACCGTCGGCGTGTCCTGCGACGAGACCACCGACTGGGCCGACCTGCGGGCGGTGTGGGCGGCGTTCGGCGTCACCGGCAAGGAGGCGGCCGGCGTCCACGAGCTCGACGCCGCCACCGAGGACGCCCTCGGCGAGCACCTGCGTGCCACCGCGTTCCTGACCCACCCGGTCTTCCACGCGCACCGCTCCGAGACCGCGATGCTGCGCTACCTGCGCAAGCTCGCCGACCGCGACATCGCGCTGGACCGGTCGATGATCCCGCTCGGCTCCTGCACCATGAAGCTGAACGCGACCACCGAGATGGAGCCGATCACCTGGCCCGAGTTCGGGGCGATCCACCCGTTCGCGCCGCTGGACCAGGCCGCCGGCTACCTGTCCCTGATCGGGCAGCTGGAGGGCTGGCTGGCCGAGGTCACCGGCTACGCCCGGGTCTCCGTGCAGCCCAACGCCGGGTCCCAGGGCGAACTGGCCGGCCTGCTGGCCGTGCGCGCCTACCACCGCGACAACGGCCAGGAGCAGCGCGACGTCTGCCTCATCCCGTCCTCGGCGCACGGCACCAACGCCGCCAGCGCCGTGATGGCCGGCATGCGGGTCGTGGTCGTGGCCAGCCGCGAGGACGGCTCGGTCGACGTCGGCGACCTGAAGGCGAAGATCGAGAAGCACCGGGACCAGCTCAGCGTCCTGATGATCACCTACCCCTCGACGCACGGCGTGTTCGAGGAGGAGATCACCGAGATCTGCGACCTGGTGCACGCCGCGGGCGGCCAGGTCTACGTGGACGGCGCGAACCTGAACGCCATGGTCGGCCTGGCCAAGCCCGGCTCCTTCGGCGGCGACGTGTCGCACCTGAACCTGCACAAGACCTTCTGCATCCCGCACGGCGGCGGCGGCCCGGGCGTCGGCCCGGTCGCGGTGCGCGCCCACCTGGCGCCGTACCTGCCGAACCACCCGCTGCACCCGATCGCGGGGCCGCGGACCGTCGAGGACGCCGCCGGCGGCGTGGGCCCGGTCTCCTCGGCGCCGTGGGGCTCGGCGGGCATCCTGCCGATCCCGTGGGCCTACATCCGGCTGATGGGCGCCGAGGGCCTGCGCTCGGCCACCCAGCACGCCATCCTGGCCGCCAACTACGTGGCCAAGCGCCTGTCCGAGCACTTCCCGGTCCTCTACACCGGCCCGGCCGGCCTGGTGGCCCACGAGTGCATCATCGACCTGCGCGGCATCACCAAGGAGACCGGCGTCACCGTCGACGACGTGGCCAAGCGCCTGATCGACTACGGCTTCCACGCCCCGACCATGTCCTTCCCGGTGGCCGGCACCCTGATGATCGAGCCCACCGAGAGCGAGGACCTCTACGAGCTCGACCGCTTCTGCGACGCGATGGCCGCCATCAAGGGCGAGATCGACCGCGTCGGCGCCGGCGACCTGGACCGCGAGGACAACCCGCTGCGCCAGGCCCCGCACACCGCCGCGATGCTGGCCGGCGACTGGAAGCACGGCTACGAGCGGGCCGAGGCCGTGTTCCCGGCCGGCGTGAACCCGGCCGACAAGTACTGGCCGCCGGTGCGCCGCATCGACGGCGCGTACGGCGACCGGAACCTGGTGTGCTCCTGCCCGGCGCCGGAGGCGTTCGAGGACTGATCCCGGCGTCCCGCACGCGTGGGTGAGGCGCCCCGTAGACCGACGGCTTCGGTCTGCGGGGCGCTCGTCGTCTGCTGGTGCAGCGTCGGGTCGGTCTTCGGGGGGTCGGTCCCCAGGGGGTCGGTTCGCTGCGGTTGGGCGTGGCGTGGGCTTGGGCGTGGGCGCGGGCTTGGGCTTGGGCGTGGTGGTTGTGGGTGTGGTGCTGTGGAGCGTCGGCGGGTTGCTGTTGTGGTGGCTTCGCGTTCGCGCCCAAGGGCGGGGCGCGATGCCTCTGGCGGCCCTCCGGGGGCGCCTGCGCGGCGGGCGGCCTCGGCTCTGGGGGATCCCAACACCCCGCGCGGGCTGCGGTCTGGGTGTGGTCCGGTCCCGGACCCCCCGCCGCGTCGTCGCTGCGGTGGGGAGTACCACG
>NZ_BAAAQM010000011.1:0-185100 GCF_039531675.1 Catenulispora subtropica | reverse complement strand
CGGGCCGCCGGTGCCGCGCGTGCGGCGGCTACGCCCGGACATCGCGGCGCCCCCTGACCGGCCGCGCGGTCGCGGCGGCGTTGTCGGTGCCGTCGGCGTCGCGGCGGTTCAGGCCGGCGAGCTTGCGCAGCGCGGTCGGGTAGTCGGCGACCGCGCGGGCGGCGACCTCGTAGGCGCGCAGGCGCAACTCGACCGGGAAGTCCTCGATCTGCCACAGCAGGTTGCCGACGAACTCCTCGGCTTCTTCCGGCGAGCGGGCGGTCTTCGCGCCTTCGAAGATGTGGTTCAGGTTGATGTCCGCGGTGATGACTTTGCCGCCGACCTCGTACTCGTCGGGGTAGCAGTCCGGTTCGCAGATCGTGAGTAGGTAGACCTTCGCCTCGGCCGGTTGCCTCGACGGCTGCGGCTCGGGCTGCTGGTCGGCGGTGACGACGCTGGTGGTGTCGGTGTCGGCGTCGTGGATCTCGACGCGAGCGATCGGCGAGGCGGGGGTGGGGGCGCCCAGCAGTCCGTGGGCGAGGGCGGCCAGGAGGTGCTCGTCGTTGGTGGCGGTCTCGCCGAGGGCCGCGCCGCGCGCGTCGCGGGCGGTGATCCGCCAGCGGCGGAGCCGGCAGGTGTGATCGATGACGATCTCGTCGCGGTCGCCCTTGCCGCCGAGGTAGCGGATGGCGAGCATGTCGGGCAGGTGCTCGTCGGTGGTGTAGCCGGGGATGACGTGGCAGGTGCCCGGGCGCGGCGCCCTCTGGCCGCGCAGGTGCCACATGACGTGCAGGCTGTAGGGCAGCTCGTTCGGGTCGAAGGCAGGGGACATCGATAGCTCCGTTCACAAGGGGTTGGTCGTGCAGGCGGCCGGTGCGGTCACGGCTCGGGGCGCCAGCTGGCGCGGCGCGAGGTCGTTGCAGGGCTTGGCGGGAGGGTGGAGTCCGGCGTGGCCGGTCGGGCCCTACTGCTCGTCGGGGGCGTCGTCGCGCAGGCGCTCGTGCAGGAGCTTCATGCTGTCGCTGATCACCTTGCCGACGTCGACGCCGTGCGCTCCGGCGGCGCTCCACAGGTCGGCGATGATCCCGGCCAGCCGGTGCTCGGCCTCGGCGGCGAGTCGGTCCGGGCCGGGTTCGGGGCCTCCGGCGGCGACGGCGGCCATGCGGATGTGGAGGTTCCCGCGGTCGGCGGGGTCCATCGCGGTCCCGGCGCCGAGGTGAACGCGGAAGAAGCCGGGCTCACGTCCGTCGGCGGTGACGGTGGGCGCCTCGCCGGCGAGGTCGTCGCGCAGGGAGTTGATCCCTTCGTGCAGGAGCCTGGCGATGGTGTGGACGTGTTCGGTGGCGGCGGCCAGGCCGCTGGCGGTGTAGGCCAGCCCGGCCGCCCGGTCGGCGTGCGGGTTGTATTCGGTGGCGGACATCGTGAATCAGACTCCTTGTTTGACGGAGGGGGGAGGGTTTCGGGTCACGGCTGGCTGCTGCCGGGGTTCTGCTCGGCGGCGTCGCCCGGACCGTGGCCGAAGGCTTTGCGGTAGGCGGCGTCGTACGTGCGGCGTGCCTTCTGGTATTCGGCTTCCGGGGCGAAGGCGGCGCGCAGCACCGGCCAGCGGAGCTTGGCGATGGTGCGCTTGTAGCGCCACCAGGCGGCGAGGGTGGGCTCGGTGGGAGCCCGACGGCCGTTGTTGATCATTTCTGTCCTTGGATCCGAAGTCGGGTCGGTGCAGGTGGGTTGGCTCGGCGTCTATTCGGCGGCCGGGGCGGCGTGCTGTCGGTCGGCGATGGCTCCGAGATCGGTGGCCGGGGCGCGGTGGTTGCCGGGGGCGAGCTGGTGGGCGGCTAGGCGCAGGATCCGCAGCTGCTCGCCGCGGGAGGCTCGGGCCAGGAAGGCCGGCAGCTCGCCGGTGCCGATGCCGGCAGCTCGTGCCAGGGCCGATTCGGCGTCGACTCTCAGGGCGGGGTCATCGAACGACATCGTGCGGGCGACCAGGTACTGCACCAGCTCGTGATGGGCGGCGATGTCGGCCAGGTTGGCGGCGGCCTCGGCCAGGCGTCCGGCGATGAGTTCGCGGCGCACGTCGGTCGGTGTGCGGGCGGCGATGGCGGCGGCGTGGGCGTCCAGGTCCGGCCCGAGGGCGTCGAAGTTCACGCCCGGCACGATCTCGATGGTCCCGGCCCGGATGAAGTCTCCGGTTCCGCCGTCGCGGGCGAGGACGCTCAGCTGGAGTCCGCGGAGGTGGAAGACGTAGGCGATGCGGGGATCGCGCTTGGCGTCGTCCCGCATGATCAGCCGCGGCAGGCCGTTGGCGGGCGCGGTGAAGGGATTGTGGGCCTGGCGCCATTCGTGGCGCGCGAAGGCGGCCAGCGCCTCGTCGATCACGACTTGGGTGGGGTTGCCGTCCGGGTGGTGGCACAGGCACCGCCCGGGCTGCCCGCGTTTCACCTGTCCGGCGGCCGGTCCCGCGGTGTCCGGGTCAGGGCCCAGATACGCCCAGCCCGAGGGGTGGCGGACGATCAGGTCGAGGGCCGGGGCGCTGTGCCGGTTCTTCTTCGGGTAGGTGAGCAGCAGCTCGTACAGCACGCGGGCGGTGGCCGCCGGGCTCGGGGCGTGGTGCAGGATCCGTCCGGCCCAGGTGCGGTGGTCGGGGTAGTCGCAGGCGATCACCGCGTGCGGTGCTGCGGAGGGTTCCTCGAGCCCCGGATCGTCGACTGTGGCGCTGGTCGCCGCGGTGTCGGTGCGGGTGTCGGTCATGAGCTCAGTTCTCTTTTCTCAGCGGTGGACGATCAGGTGGGCGAGGATGGCGCGGGCCAGCCGGTCGGGGGTCTTGCTGCCGCGGGTGTAGTGGACGCGGCGGGTCCAGCGGTGGGCGGCCACCGCCGGGGCGATCGCGGCGGTCCAGGCGTCCTCGGGCAGTCCGGCGGCGTGGGCGAGCGGCTGGAATCGGCCGTGGGCCTTGTCGTCGTCGGCGGCCAGGGTGACGGTGACGGTGCGGCGCGGGCCGGGGGTGATCGTGAGCCACAGCGCGCATTTGGGGTCGTCGGCGGGCTGGGTGCCGGTGCGGTGCCAGGTGCCGGTGAACCAGGGAGCGCGGCCGTGCGGGAGGTGGACCTCGGCGATGCGGAACGACCAGCCCGGCGGCGGCAGCGGCGTGGTGTCGCCGAGGATCACCGGGCTCATGAGTCTTCCTCGGTGTCGGCGTCGACGGGCAGGGTGGGCAGCAGGTGGCGCAGGGTGTGGACGGCTTTGGCGGCGTCGGCCGCGGTGAGGTCGGCCGGGTAGGTCAGCTCGGCGGTGCGTCCGTGCGCCAGGCGGATCTGCAGGCGTCCGGTGCCGCCGGGGGCGGTGGCGGCGCGGTGCGGCCAGGGCCGGTGCCTGGGCAGCTCGGGGTCGAAGGAGTCCGGGTCGGCCAGGTAGTCGCGGTACAGCCGCAGGCCGCGCCGGAACGTGGAGGCGTAGATCCCGAGGGTCTTCTCGGTGACGAGGCCGACGTTGTCTGCGGCGTAGGCGGCGACGGCCTCCTGCACGTCCAGGGTGTGGATGTCGAGGCTGCGCCAGCCCGGGGTGGCCGACAGGATGCGGGCGCAGGCGTTCTTGATGCCTCGTCCGGTGTCCAGGCGGACCTGGCCGGCGGCCAGGGCCCAGTCCCAGAAGGCGATCAGGTCGGCGGCGGTGCTGCCGGTGGGGGCGGCCGGGGTT
Source organism: Catenulispora subtropica (assembly GCF_039531675.1). Taxonomy (NCBI): domain Bacteria; kingdom Bacillati; phylum Actinomycetota; class Actinomycetes; order Catenulisporales; family Catenulisporaceae; genus Catenulispora; species Catenulispora subtropica. The sequence continues at coordinate 181,428 of NZ_BAAAQM010000011.1, read as the reverse complement.
CCGGCGGTGCCGGTGTTCACCGCGTGCCCGTCGCGGGGACGGCGGGGGCCGAGGCGTAGCGGCCGGGCGGGGGCGGCGGGTCGGCGAGGGTTTCCGGGCTGGTCAGCCATTGCGGGTGGGCGGCCTCGGCGGCCGTCATGCGGCGCACGATCGGGACGATGTCGCCGTCGGGGGCCGAGTAGCCCAGGCGCTTCTGGTGCCGCAGGATCCAGTAGTGCGCGTCGGCTTCGGCGCTGGTGCTGGAGGGGTACGGGCCGAACTTGACCGTGCCGTGGGAGTCGCCGCGGTCGTTGATGGAGGCCACCACGATCCAGTCCTGGTGGCTGCTGGCGCGGCGGGCCGGGACCGGAGTGACCGGCGTGTGGACGATGTAGTCCGCGCCGGGTACCGGGAACCGCAGGTCGTTGTTCTCGGACTGCAGCCGGTCCCAGGCGTCGTCTCCGGCTTCCCGTCGCGCGGTGGCGGCGTCCAGGGCGAGGATTCGCAGCGTCTCCCGGCGGCGGTTCTTCGGCCGGTTCGGGTATTCGACGGGGACGTCGAACCAGCCCATGCCGGTAGCGAGGTCGGGCTCAGCCGTTGGCTCCGGCTGGTGGTCGGTGGTGGCGGTCGTGTGGGTCGACATGGCGCGCTCTCACTGTTCTTCGGAGACGAGGGGGTCCTCGTCGTGGCCGAGCTGGACATGGATCTTGATGTGGCCGTCGTCGCTGGTCAGAACGGCGACGTCACCCGCGAGCACCAGTTCGTAGAACTCGGATGCTTCCTCGGGGCTGAGGTAGACGTAGCTGGTCAGTGACCTGCTCATGACTCGCTTCGCTCCCGCGTGCCGTTGACGCCGGTATCAGGGGTCTGCCAGTCGGCCAGTGCCAGGGCGGCCAGGATCCGCTCGGGGACGTGCTGGCTGACGTTGGCCTCGCGGCGTTGGCCGTCGCCGTTTTCGCGGATCACGCCCCAGCCGCCGTCGTCGAAGTCGTCGGCCGGGGCCCAGGTGACCGAGGCGGTCCGCTCGGGGTTCGCCCAGGAGCGCTCGAGCAGGCGGCCGGCCTCGCAGATGTCGGGCAGCTGCTGCCAGCCGGCCTGTCTCAAGGCGTCCGGCAGACTCGCGGCGGGTTCGGTGGCGGTGGTGATCGCGGTGGTGCAGGCCAGCACTGCCTCGCGCGGCCACTCGGAAAGGTCCACCATCCACGCGGGTGTCACCAGGCGGCCGTCGCTGCCGCGTAGCGCCTCGGCCGTCAGGGCGACGGTCAGGTTCCCGTCCGGGAACGCGGCGACATCCAGGTTCATGCGGCCCTCGGGGTCGGCCAGGGTCTGGCACACCGAGCGCCACTGCGGGTCAATGCGCATCGGCCCGGTGTGGGTCCAGCCGTGTGCGGTCAGGGCTTCGACCAGGCCGACGGTGGCCTCGGGCGGGGCGGTCTGGGAAACGGTTGATCGGGGTTCTCCGTGTTCGTCGGGGTGCTACTGCTGGTCGGCGTGGTGCTGGCACAGGTGGTGGTGGCCGGGGTCGGCGTGGAACTCGTGGGCCGGTTCGCCGGTCGGCGTGCCGCTGATCGCCTCGCCGAGGTCGGCTAGATGCCGCAGCGGGATCAGCGGGACCTGGCCGCCGCAGTCCGGACACCGGCCGAGGATGATCAGCTGCTCGGGGTCGTTGTAGGCGGCGGTGAACTCGTGTTGCGCGCCGCCGGGCTCGGTGACCGTCAGCGTGGGCCAGACCCAGTGGCCGTAGGCGCGTGTCAGGTCCGGGTGCACCGAGATCTGCCCTCGGGGTACGCCGAGCAGGTGCGCCAGTGCGGTGGCGCAGGCTTCGGCGCGCTGGGCCCAGTGCGGGTTGCGCCAGGTGGCGATCGCTGCGGTGTCCAGGTTGCGCTGGGTGGCGGCGTCCAGGGCGCGGATCGTCAGTGGTGCGTCGGGGTTCGTCGTGATGCTGATCGTCATTGGTGCTCCTCGAGATGGGGCCGGGCGGTGAGCGCCCGGCCGTGGCGGGTTAGTGGGTGGCGGCGACGGCGGCGACTACGGCTTTGCCGATCTCCTCGATCAAGGCGGCTCGGGCGACGCGCAGGAACTGGGCTCCGGGCAGTCGCGCGTAGGTGTCGGACTCGCCGACGTGCAGTTGCAACACCGCGCAGCCGGTGGAGGTGAGGTAGGCGATGCGCTCGGCGGCGGCGTCCCTTTCGCGGGTGGTGTACATGCCGTCTGTGGCGGCGACCAGCACCCGGCCTGCCCCGGGGCGGGTGAGCTCCAGCCCGACGTTCAGGACGTCGATCGCTTCAGCCAGGGCTTGCTCGCCGCCTTCGGCGGCGAAGTTGACCACTCGGTTCGGGGTTCGGCCGGGCCGGTTGATCGCAGTGAGGCCGGAGTCGTATGCCACGGTTGCGGTCCGCGAGTCCGGGTCGGTCGCGGCGGCGGCGCGCGCGAGGATCCAGGTGGCCGAGGCGATCGGCCCGACAGCGGCTGTCATCGATCCGGAGACGTCGACCGCGATCCCCACCCGCAGCGGCGGGGTGGGCGTCGTCAGCCTCCTGGTATGCCGCCACGGCTCGGCCGTCGGTACGGCTCCGGCCGCTAGCTGTGCGTCGCGGGCCAATGCCTGTCGCATGATCAGGCGTCCGGGCGGGGCGGCGGAGGTCACGGAGGTCGAGGCGCGCTCGCGGTAGGCGGCTTGGCGCAGGGCTCGGGCGAGTTTGCCGGCCTGCTTGCGCTCGGCAGGTTTCGGGTCGCGGCTCCCGGTGATCGGGTTCGAGGCCCATCGCGGCTCGTAGCCGTCGGGGACAATCGCTGCGGCCTCGGGGGCGAAGACCTTCTTGGCCAACTCGGCTGCGGCACGGTCGGCGGCGGCTTTCGCTTTGCGCCGGTCGCGGCGGTCGGCGGCGGCGTGCTCGACCTCCTGCCGCGCCTCGGTGGCGGCGATCAGCTCGCCGACCTCGGCGACCGTGGCCCAGATCTCGCCGGTGCTCGCCTCAGGCTCGGCGGCCTGCTGCTCGGCCTTGCTGGGCTCGGGCTGCTCGGGGTCCTGCCCGAGGGCGTCGCACCAGGCTTTCCCGAGGGCGAGCATCGACTGGCCGTCGTCGTCGGCGCAGCCGAAGGCGGCGTTCCAGATCTCGGTGAGCGTGCCGAGCACGTGCCAGCCGAGGATCTCGGCGACTTTCCACTCCAGGGGTGCGACTTCCTCGTCCAGCAGGATCCCGACGTCGCGGCGGGCCAGGATCAGTCCGGCGGCGTGCGCGGCGGCCCATTTCCCGTCGATGTCCGAGCCGGACAGGTCGTCGGTGACCAGGCGCGTGACGCAGGCTCGCAGGTAGGTGCGGTCCTCGGGCCGGGTGCGCAGGTGGGCGCGCTCGGTGCGGGATTCCTCGAGGATCTCCGCCGCGCTGTTCGCGGCGGTCTCGAGGGCGTCGTCCGGCGGCATCCACCGGCTGTGGGCGGCGTGCCCTGCCTCGTGGACCAGGGCTCCCCAGGCGGCCGGGTACCGGTCCTCGTCGCCTTCGTCGGCCGGGCGGAGTTTGTCGGGGCCGAAGGGCGCGAACACGGCCTGGTCGATCTCGGTGAGGGCCAGCTCGGGGAAGAAGGCGGCCTTCGCGCCGGAGACGGTGCGCGGCTCGCAGGTGACGATCACATCGTGGCGGCCGGACAGGGCCGGGAACCTCGCGGTGAGTTCGGCCGAGACCCGCAGCCATTCGGCGCGGCGCTGCTCGGCGTCCGGGGCTTCCGGGGCGGCCGGTCCCCCGTCGTCGTCCCAGCGGGCCTCGGCTATGGCGTCGGCCAGGGCGTCGGCAGCGAGCCGGGTCGCGTCGTGGTGTACGTGGCGGTGCGCGGGCATTGCGGATCGAGCACTCCTTGCAGCGGAACGGTTTCGAGGGGATGGGCCGGAGTCGGCCAAAGGGCGCGGTTAGCGCATCTGCTTGCCGACCGCCAGGGCCGTCAGCTCTTTGCCTGCGGTGCGGGCGACCAGCTCGGCCACGTGGTCGCGGTCCTCGAGCGGGGCGATGCCGATCAGGTTGGCGAAGGCGGCCTCGGCACCGAGAACCTCGGCGATCTTCTGGAAAGCGAGCAGTTCGCGCAGCTGGGGTGCCCAGCCGAGGTCGCCCTTCTTCACCAGGTTGGCCAGGTTCCGGGCTAAGGTGACGGCGCGGGAGTCGATGCCGAGCTTCTTGCAGAGGTCGTAGTCGGTTTCGACGTGGATCTGGGTGCTGAATCTGGAGGCCAGGGCCTCGGTCAGTACCGCGCCGTGGACCCCGGGGTTGTGGCCTGCGATCACGTAGAACCCGTCGGCGGCGGTAATCACCTCGCCCTTGTACGCCTTGAGGATGATCTGGCGTCGGCCGTCCATGGCCGGGTAGAGCATCGCCAGTACCTTGGGGCTGATCAGGGTGGCGTCGTCGATGAGGAGGGCTCGGCCTTAGCGCATCGCGGTCACCAGCGGCCCGTATACGAACTCGTACCCGCCGTCCTCGCGCTGGGTGTACTCGCCGAGGAAGTCGGCGACCGTCGTGTCCCCGTCCCCGGCGACCGTGATCAAGTCGTCGAAGGCGGCCTCGATCACGCTGGTTTTGCCGGTGCCCGGAGGTCCGTAGAGCAGGACCGGGATGTTCGCCGCGCGCAGCCTGCGCAACGCCTCCACATCGCTCAGGCCGTTGGCCAGGGTGCGCGGGTAGTACAGCTGCCCGTTAGGGCGGGTCACCGGCCCCTTCACCGGCGGACCGGCCTTCAGCGCGATGCTGCTCGCCGTCGGGGCGGCCGGTGACGCCGGTCTGGGGGTGCGTGGCCGCGCGGGTCCGAGTCCGGGTGCGGTGATTACGGCTTTCGCCGCTGCGGCGGCGGTGTTCGCGTTCGCGGTGTACCGGCGAGGGCTGGTGCCCGCCGAGTCGGCCTCGCCGCGCCGGACCAGGGTGTCGCAGGCGTTCCCGATCGCCCCGCCGCTCTTCTTCAGGATCTTGGCCAGGTCGCCGACCGAGTACTGGATCCCGTGGTTGTTGGCCAGGATTCCGGCGACATGGGCGCGTAGCTCCCCCGGTCCTGCCTTCCCGCCGGTCGCGGAGGGAGTGGCCGGTGGCGTCGGGCTCGAGGCGGCCGGGGCCGCCGGTCTCGAGGCGGGGCCGAGGGCGGGGCCGGTCGGTGCGGAGGCGGGTGTCGGTGTGGCCGGGGCAGGTGTGCCCGGCGGGGCGAGGGTCGGCGTGGTCATGGCGGCGCTCGTGCTTTCGTGGCTCGTGGTGATGGGGGCGGTCGGCGGGGCCGCATGGGCGGTCGGCCCCGCCGGTGGGTCAGTTCCAGCGGTCGGTCTCGAGTCCCGCCGGGTCGGTCAGGGTCGCCAGGAAGGCGCCGATCGCCTCGGCCGGTACGTCGTCGCCGAAAGTCGCGGTCCAGGACCTGCTGTTCTTGGCGTAGGGGTCCGGGTTGGTGTACTTGACCTCCCACAGCGGCCCCCGGCGGTGGTAGCGCTCGGATTCCGGCCCGAACTCGGCCGTCACCGATCCGTCGGGCGAGCGGTAGGTGACGTTGCAGTTGCCGTCCTCGTAGCGGTGCCAGGCGGCGGCCTCCAGGATCATCAGGGCGGTGTCGGCCATTCCGGGCCCTGCGGCGTAGACCGGCACGGTGACCGGCGGCGGCATGATCGGCTCGGAGTCCTCGGCGAGGGCGAGGGGGCAGGCCGGCGTGGTTTCAGGCATGGGGGTACTCCGGTTTCAGGTGAAGGGTTGGGTTTGGCAGGCGGTGAGCTCAGCTCACCTGGGGTGTGGCCCGCGCGTCGGCGACTCGACCGCTGACGCGCGGAGTAGGTGGGCGCTTACCAGTCGCCGAAGGTGCAGACCGGGCCGCACCAGTCGCGGTGCCCGGGGTCGTTGTGCCGGGCCGAGGCGAAGTGCTCGGCGATCCAGGCGCGGTCCTCGGCTTCGCGGCGTGCCCGGTCGCGGGCGGAGTTCTTCCAGGTCACCGGTGGCGCGCCGCCTGCGAGTTCGTCGCAGCGCGGGCATCCTTTGATCAGTCGGCCGAAGGCCGGTCCGCCGCAGGTGTGGCGGGTCTTGGTGGCGGACAAGGGGGTCTCCTTTCAGGTGTTTTCGGGCAGGCTCCGCCCCTCGCCGGGAGGCGAGCGCTGGCGGGTGTGAGGGGTTGGGTGGTGCGGTGCGCGCGGGGCTGGTCGGTTTCAGGCCGCGCGGGTGCGGGTCGAGCCGGTGGCGAGGGCGGCGAAGTCAGCCTCGATCTTGTCGAGTTCGGTGTCGATGGTGCGCAGGCGGCGGCCGGTGACTTGTTCGGCCCACCGCTGCGTGGTGCCGTCGGTGTTGCGGCGCTCCCACCGGATCCATTCGATCGGCTTGCCGCCGCGTACCAGGGGTCCGTAGCGCTGGACGGTGACCTGCGCGCCGTGGGCGTTGGTGCCCGTGATGGTGTCGGTGAGCTTTGCCGAGCGGGGTATCGGGACGTCGGGTCTGGCCATGGTGGCGGTCCTTCGGGGCGGGGCGGGAAAGGTCAGGAGGCGTCGTCGAGGTCGAACTCGTGGGGTCCGCCGGGGCCGTAGGGGCCGGTGCAGTAGGGCTCGCACCGCTGGCCGGGCTCCGCGCCGCACTCGTCGCAGGCGTTCTCGTTGACGCACTTCTCACACATTCCATTCGCCTTTCTTTGATGATGTGCATTCCGGGATTCCTTACCGTTTTTGGCAAGGCTCCGCCCGGGCGGAGATGTCACTAGGGTTTCCGGAATATGGTTCCGGGTGATTCTTTCCGGGTTTCCCCGGTTCGTTGCAACGACTCTATCTCGGCGCTTGCAACAAGTCGAGCGGCGTTTCGTTCTTTCTTTTGTGGCCGGTTCGCATTTCCCGCTTCGGGCTTTCCCCCGGGCACATGAAAAATATAGCTCGATTCCCGCCCGTCGATCCAGTCGAAATGGGGCTTGATATGTGTCGATGTTTTGCGATTCCTCGACGCTTTCAAAGGTTCATTCCCGCGTGCGGCTCTGAATCGGTCGTGGTCGCGGCCCGGCTCGCCGTCCGGGGCTGGGTGGACGCGGTCGGTGTCGAAAACCGCGCGCGTACCGGTGACCGGCGCGGGTGACCGGCGCGGTTCCGGCGGGGGTGACGTGCCGTTCCGCGCGGCGGTAGGCGGAACGCGCGCGGGTGCCCGCACCCGCGTGCCCGGCGCGCGTTCCGTGGCCGCGTGACCGGCGCGACCGGTCGCGCCCCACCGCGCCGATGCCAGAAATGCCCGTTTAAGGGCTTTCGGGGCTTTGGTGCAGCGGTGAGGACCGGGGCGTGGGGCGATGTGACCGGGCACGTCGGCCGGAGCCGGCCAGGGGCCGGCAGAGGGGTGGAAGTCCGGGACAGGCGAAGGATGAGGCGTACGGGACGACACGAGCACTTATACGAGACGCACGGACGGGCGGACGTCACGCATACGGGGGCGGGGCCGTGTTCCGCGGGGTTGAATCGGAATGATCGAGGAGCTGTAGATATAAGTCTGGTCGTCGATCGGCTAGTAACAGGGCCTCTACCTGCGTCGGGATGGAAAAGGCGTGGCCGTGCTGAATGGCTCGGACGAACGGGCCCCGTAACGGACTGTGGAACGGCCCACCGAACGGCCACAGGGGTATGACAAAACCCTGTATCGGCTGGTCCGGCGCCTTCGTTCGGCTCGCTTTGGGGCGTGGCCGCTGGCCTGGTCTTGCTTCGGCTGGCGGGCTCGTGTCCGACGCCGGAGCCTTGGGCGGTTCCTCATCCGGCCGGCGCCCGCGGCCGAGGCGGGTGGCGTCCTGTGGCGTTTCGCCGACTCGCTCGCCGCGGTCTTGCCGAGCGGCCAGAAATGCGGCTAGCCTCGTTCCGAGGCACGGAGAAAATCGGCCTGGCGGCGAAGTGAATATGCCCAGGAATACGCCGTTTCTCACGGTTTTTGCACTACGCGCGTGGCCCCTGCGTAGTTGTCTCCCTGATATCTGAACGGTTCTATGCGCACCACGGCTCCGGTGTGCGGCGCGTCGATCATCAAACCGTTGCCGATGTATATTCCGATGTGTTCCAGGTTGTTCGGCGCGGTTCCATAATAGACCAGGTCGCCGGGCAGCAGGGGCGTTCCCGGTGGAATGGGAATGGTGGCGTTGTATTGGTCGGTGGCCACGCGCGGGAGGGTTATTCCGGCGGCTTTGTAGGCGGCTTGGACCAGGCCCGAGCAGTCGAAGCTGACGCCAGGGTTCTCCGCGCCCCACACGTAGGGAAGGCCGAGCTGGGATTGGGCGAAGGCGATGGCTGCTGCCTGCGCGGGTCCTGGGGCCGCGGGCAGCGGGCCGGTCGTGACGGTGCCTCCGGCTGTGCCGGTGTCGGCTCCGCCGTAGGTGGCGGCGTCGGCCTGCACGGCGCTGACGAACATGTCATCGTCGCGCAGCGCCTTCAGCGCCGCCTTCAGATCGGTGCCGTTCTTCGCGCCGTGCTCGCACAGCAGCCGCGAGGCTGCGAACATCGCGTCCACGAGGTCGCCAGCCGAGGCCGGGTCGGCGCCGCCGGGCAGGACCGGTGCGGCGTGGTCGGTGAACTCTGTGTCGGTCAGGCCCATCGGCCCGGTGGTGCCGTCGGGCCCGTTCTTCTGGCCGAAGTCGGTGGCTTCCTTGGCGACGGCGGCCAGCACGGTCCAGGACAGACCTGGGCATTCGGCGGCGGCGCGGATCGCGGTGAGATAGAACATCGGCGGGACCTGGGCCCGAGCGGTGTCCGAGGGCGCACCGGAGTCCGAGCCCAGGCCAAGGGCAGAGGCGACGCCGGCCCCGGCGGCGCCGATCAGCGTGATCAGCGCGAGCAGGCCGGCGGCAACGGCGGTGGCGATTCTCCCCATGCGGGTCCTTCCTCGTTGGGGCGGGAGTGGGTCGGGTCAGCTGGCCCAGGCGGTTGGCGGGAGCGGGGTCGGGGGCTCGGTCCACCACGACGGCACCGTCGACGCCCCGGCCCGGCGGGGCCGGGGCGGGGTGGGGACGAGCCGGTCGAGTTCGACCAGTGCCAGCCGGGCCGGGCCGCGGCGGCGGCCGGCGGTCACCGGCAGCCACACCGGACCTGCCGGTCCGGTGCCGGCGATCAGCCGCGCCTCGGGGGTGGTGGTGGCCACCGGAACCCCGGCCGCATCGGCCAGGGCGGCGTGCAGCCGCGCTTCGCGGCTCGCGGTGGGCAGGTGGAACAGCACCGGGGTGGGGGTGCTGGCGGCGGCCAGGCGGGCGTAGCCGGCGAGTTTGGCGGCGACTTTCCCGATCGGCTCGGTGCCGGTGTCGTACTCCAGGAAGAACCGGACGTTGGCCGTGCTGTCAGGGTCCTGACCGTGTGGTGCCAGGGTGTGGTGGCCGTAGCCGTCGGGGCGCACGCCGGCGTCGGTGAACAGCCGGATGCAGCGCCGCTCGGACCACCAGGCGGCCAGCCGCCCGTGCCCGGCCTCCTGGCGGCCTGCGACCGCGAGGTCGGTGAACACCTGGTTGCATCCGACCGCGTGCGCGAGCTGGTGGGAGGCGGCGATCAGGTGGGCGCGGTGGCGGTGGTAGCCGAAGGCTTTGGCGGACACCTCGTAGGCCGCGGCCAGCCACATCGCGCCGGCCGGTCCCAGGACGTAGTGCTCGGGGGCGGTCCCGGCGCCGAGCGCCACCAGGGGCCGGAACCGGTCCACCATGCGCAGCTCGGTCAGGGCGGCCAGGCGGCGGCGGGCGGTGCGCACCGAGTTGTAGCCCAGCTCGGTGATCTGGGCGGTGGTCAGCACCCGGTGCTCGTGCACCATCGCGGCGATCCAGGCGTCGCGCGGGGTCAGGTGCGCGACCAGCTTCGCCATCTGGGCTCGGCGCACCGGGGCGGCCTCGGTGTCGAAGGGCCGGCGGTAGTCCGGGGCGCCGCGGAAGGCGACGCCCGGCGCGAGGCGGTCGGATTCAGGCATGGGGATTCCTCGATGTCATCGCAAGTCGATCGGTGGCGGGTGGATCCGGTGCGTCGGAAGGCGGCGCCGGGAGCCGTGTGCGGCTCCCGGCGCAGGGACTGCGCGATCAGGCGGCATCGGCTGCCGGTGGGAAGCGCAGGTCGATCTCGGTGAGGATCTGCTCGACCTCAGGGCCGGGGACGCGGCCGAAGGCGGCAGTGGCCCCGGCGCGGATCTCCTGCTCCCTGCCGGCGACCGCCGGGCGCATCGGCATCGTGCGCAGCGTGAACGCCGGGCGTTCCTCGGAGCCGGCGACCAGGCGGCCGGCGGCCTGGAACTTGCCCAGGTGCGACAGGTCGTAGGCGCCGAGCATGGGTGCGGTGTGCCGCTCCAGCTCCCGGGAGTCCTCCGGCGACACGTTGAAGATCACCTTGGAGCGGGCGTTGGCCGACACGCCCTCGCGCAGGTCCCGGGGCAGCTGCGCCAGGTTCTGGTGGGCCAGCGTCAGCGACAGTCGATAGCCGCGGGCCTCCGACAGCATGTCCTCCATCGGATACGGGAGTGACAAGAAGTTGTGACACTCGTCCAGTAGGAGGCTGGCGTCGATCCGCTGGTGCTGCGGCAGGCTGGAGCGGGCCGAGGCAGCCTGCCAGCATTTGGCCACCACCAGCGACCCGAGCAGCTGCGCGGTCTGCTCCCCCAGCCCGCCCTTGGGGATCCGCACCAGGCACAGCCCGCCGTCCAGGACCTCGCCCATGTCGAACGTGCTGGGGCCGGCGGCGATCGAGTTGCGGACGATGTCGCGGCCCAGGAACTGCCGCAGCTTGTTCATCAGCGGCATGGTGATCGACGAGCGCATGCCCGGGGACAGCGCGTCGAACTCGTCCCAGAACCCGCGCAGGTCCGGGTCCGCGGCGCGGCCGGCGGCGGTGTAGGCGGCGCGCTCGTCAGCGTTGGTGAGGATCAGCGCCACGTGCCGCAGGTTCACCTGACCGGTGCGGTCGTGGTGCAGCAGCGTCCGGCACGCCTGCCGGAACAGGTCGTCGGTGCGCGGCCCCCAGTAGCCGGAGAAGATCCGCTTGAAGATGCCGGTGACGTTGTCGACGACCACGTCCACGTCCGCGGCCGACTCGGGCTGCAGCACGTTCAGCCGGGGCGGGCAGGCTGCGGAATCGGCGTCGAACAGCACGGTGCGGTCGGCGATCCGGCGCGGCAGCCGGGCCAGGATGTCCAGGATCATGTCGCCCTTGGGGTCGACCACCACGACGCCGCGGCCGTTGTCGACGTCGTCGAGCACGAGGTTGGTCATCAGCGTGGACTTGCCGGCGCCGGTGGCCCCGATGATGTGCAGGTGGTGCCGGGCGTCGGCCACCGCCAGCCCGACCTTCTTGCGGGCGTCGCTGTCGGCCACCCCGATCGGCTTGATCCCGGCCTTGGGGTCGGGGGCCGGGATGCCCGGCGGCGGCGGGACGCTGGCCGCGCCGGCCCGCTCGAGCCCGGCGGCGACGGCGTCGGTGGGGATGTGCGCGAGCGCGGCCAGCTCCGGCACCGACAGCAGCTGCCCGCGCCCGGCGAACTGCCGGCCGTTGAGCACCGGCACCGGGGAGGGCAGGCGTTTGCGGTCGAAGTAGTTCGCGGCGCGGAACACCGGGAAGGTGGAGGCCATCTTCCCGGCCAGCCCGCGCAGCCGCCCGTCGTTCGGCTTCACCCCGGCCCTGGTGGAGGCGGCGGCGTAGAAGACCCGCACCTCCCACAGCGAGCCGGCGGCCTTGCGGGAGGCTTGCCGGTACTGGTCGGCCTCGGCCGGCTCCATCCCGGCGGTCCCGGTGCGCGGCGTGCTCGAGGCGCCGGCCGTGCCGCCGGGGGTGATCGCGTCCAGGGCCTTGGAGGCGAGCCCGCCGCCGGTGCCGCCGTCGCGCAGCGCGGTGACCGCCTTCGCGGCGTTGCGCGCGCGTCGGCCGGTGACCGGCCGGGCCAGCACCTGCACCGCGGTGTGCTCGTCCTCGGTCAGCGGTCCGCAGGTCTCCAGCAATCCGCGCAGCGGGTCCATGTCGAAGTCGGTGCGGATCGGCAGCACCTCGGGCCGGGCCAGGACCTGCCGGCCGCCGGTGGCGACCGCGGCGGCCGGCAGCACCAGCGCCGCGGCCTGCGTCGCGTCGGCGGTGCTGACGCCGACGCCCGGCCAGGCCGCGGCGATCGCGTCCTCGACCTGCCCGGGCGGGACGGTGCCGGGGACCCACAGCCGCACCTGCACGCCGGTGTGCGACCACACGTACTCGAACGACAGGTGCGGCTGCCCGAACACCAGGCGCTTCCACGCCGGACGCAGCAGGCCCATCAGCTGCTGCCACAGCATCTCCGCAGCGGCCTGACTAACTTTCGGCGGCGCCAGCACGGTGATCACGCGGGCTCCGTCGGCCAGGGCGGCGTGCCGGTGCAGCCGCCACCGGACACGGATCACGACGGTCAGCACGATCGCCGCGAACACCGCCGCGCCGACGGGAAGGCCCCAGGTTCCGGCCCACGCGGTCAGGTGGTGGCCCAGGCGGGCCAGGGCCGGGCCGGGATGGGTCAGGAAGCTGATCAGCGGGCTGTGCGGGGCCGGGATCGGCGGCGGCACCGTTCCCGGAGTCGGTATCGGGCTCGAGGTCGGTATCGGGCTCGGGGTCGGCCCGCCCGGCACTGCGGTATCGAGCAACAGGTGGGCGGCGGTCACAGCAGGTCTCCCTCGGGGTCGTCGGGCAGAAGGTCGGTTTCGGGGGCGGACACGCCGGTCTCGGCCTCGGCGTGCGTGGGTTCGTCGGCGAAGTAGCCGTCGCCGTCGTCGTCGGCCAGGTCGGCCGGTGACGTCGAGCACAGGACATGCTCGGCGTCGGAGGCGATGACCTGGAAGGAGACCCTGGAAGATCCGGCAGCCAGCAGACCCAGGCCGGCGGGGGCGGAGGCGATCAGGGCGGCCTCGCCGTCGGAGAGCCGGAACGCCGCGCGCACCGCGGGCAGAGCCTGCGGCGCTTGGCGCAGCAGCACCTGGGTGGCGGAGTTGGCGACGATCGCCGCCCCGAGATCGGAGCCCAGGACGTCGGCGGCGTCCTGCGTAATCACAGCCAGGCCAGCCCACTGCTTGCGCGCGGCCTTGGCCATGCGCAGCAGGAACGTGGCGCCGGCCGGGTCGCGCATCAGCAGCCACGCCTCGTCGACCACGACCAGGCGGCGCCGGCGCTCCGGGGAGGTGACCTGACGCCAGATCGCGTCCAGCACCAGCAGGGTGCCGACGGTCTTCAGCTCGTCGGGCAGCTCCCGCAGCGAGAACGACACCAGGTGCCCGGCCGGGGCGGTGGTGGTCGGGCCGTCGAACAGTCCGGAGTACGACCCGGTGGTGAACGGCTCCAGCTGCGCGGCCAAGTCCAGTCCGGCCTCGGTGCCCAGGTCGAGTAGCGCCTCGATCAGGTCCCGCAGCACCGGCGCCGGCCGGCTCCAGGTACGCGGGTCCCGGCTGATGCCGACCGCCGCGTAGGCCGCGAGGACGGCCTTGTCCAGGCTGGCACGCTGCACCGCGGACAGCTCGCAGCCCAGCAGCACGGCGATGAAGGTGTGGATGAACAGGCTGCGCCGAACCAGGGCGTTGCCCGCCGCCGGCCCGGCCGCGGGGTTGGCGGCGTGCGCGGGCAGGTCGAACGGGTTGAGCCGGACCCCCTCACTGCCCAGGGCGATCACCGTGCCGCCGACGGCTGTGGCAAGGCGGGTGTACTCGTTCTCCGGATCGATCACGAACACCTGCACCCCGGTGTACGACGAGCGCAGGATGTCGAGCTTGGTGAAGTACGACTTGCCCGCCCCCGAGCGCGCCAGAGTGATCGAGTTGTGATTGTCCTGGGCCCAGCGGTCCCACAACACCAGCCCGGAGCTGGCGGCGTTCACCCCGTACAGGACGCCGCTGGCCGGCCGGGTGTCGGCCGGGTCGGCCGGCGCCAGGTCCGGGGAGGTGAACGGGAATGCCGCGGCGAGTGCCGCGGTGTCGAAGGTGCGGGTCGAGCCGAGCGCGTCGATGCCCAGCGGCAGGCAGGTGGTCCAGCCGGCCAGCTGCCGGAACGTGGCCGGCGCGGTGGTGACCAGCAGCGAGGAGGCCAGCGACCGGACGGCGGCGACCTCGCGGGTCAGGGCGTCCTCGGACTCGGCGTAGACGGTGAGGTACAGCCCGACCCGGAACAGCTTTCCCTCCCCGCGCGCCAGGCGGTAGGCCAGGTCCGCGGCGTCCTGGGCGGCGGCGTCGGCCTCGGGATCGGCCAGCCGGCCGCGGTCGGCATCGGCGCGGCGGGAGGACTCCAGCCTTGCGCGTTGGCGGCGCAGCTTGGTGGAGGCGGTGACCGGGTCGTACGGGTCGACGTGCAGGGCGACGTCCAGGCGTCCGGGGTAGGTCAGCAAGGGTTCGAGCCATCCGGCGTGGACTTCGGCCGGGTAGCCGGTGACGGCGAAGCTGGCGGCGTACACGTCGTCGATGACCAAGTGCCGGGCGGTGACCTCCACCGCTCCGGGGCCGGCGATCGGCGCGGCCGGGACGCCGGGCTTCGTCCCGGCCGCGCCGCCGCGGCGACGGATCTTCGTGGTGAACATGGGAGGTTGCTCCGTTCCTCGGGAGGAAGGTGGTGGGTGGGGTTCAGGCCGCGGTGGCGGCGCAGGCTTCGGACAGCAGGTCGGCCGCGCCGGTCGGGGTGTAGGCGGCGACGACGACGCCGGCGCCGGACAGCGCGGAGGCCGCCTCGGCCAGGCGGCGGGTGATCCGCGGACCGGCGTCGGCGCCGTGTTTGCCGGCGGCCAGCTCGCGCACGGTGAGCAGCACCTGCCGGGACAGCAGGCGCCGGCCGTCGGAGATCTCGGCCAGGAACGCGGCATGGTCGCGGGCCGCGGCCTCCAGCGCCGGGTGCGCCAGCCCGGCGGCGTCGGCCTCGAGCGCGGCGACCATCGGGGCCAGGTCGACGCGGCGGGTGCGGATGAGGATCTGGGTGGGGCCGGACAGGGAGTTGAGGAACCGGCCGAAGCCGGCGACCAGGTGGTTCTGCTCCCCGGCCGAGCGCAGCGCGAAGTTGACCGTGGAGCAGGCCGCGACCCCCGCCGCCCCGGCGTCGCGCAGGTCCACGACGGCCTGCTCGTTCACGCCGGTCACGGGCAGCATCAGCGGTGAGGGGTCGGATCCCTGGGCGTTGCGCCAGCGCTGGGGCAGGAACGACGGCATCGGCGGAACTCCTTCGTCTTCGGGGGTGTCGACCAGGCGTCGGGGGCGGCGGGCGTGGCGTGCCGCGGCGAGCAGGAACCGGTCAGCGGAGATGCCGTCGCGGGCGCCCACGGCGATCCCGGCGGCGACCGTCAGCACGATCGCCAGCGGCGCCAGCACGGCCAAGACCGGCAGATGCGGCGCGACGTTGTGGACGGCGGTGTAGACGAGCCAGCAGCCGGCGGCGGTCCCGGCCACGATCCCCACCTGCCGGAACGACAAGCCCATGACAAGGGCGTCAGGCCGGTCGATGTCGGCGGGGATCCGGGCGGCGTAGTAGAACTCGCTCTCAGACACGCCAGACTCCGCCCGACTGGCGGGTCTGCTCGTGCCGGGCGGCGCGGGCGATCTGCTTGGCCGGCCGCACCCGGATGCTCATGGTCGCCGCCTGGCGGGCGCGGAAGGCGGCGATCAGCCGGGCGATCGGCGCCCGCCGCAGCGTGTGCGGTCGGCGGTGCCGGGCCCGGGAGCTGTAGCGGGCACGGCGGGCGTTGAAGGTGGTCTTGCCGGTCACGGGGTCGGACCTTTCTGTTGGGCGCGCGGCGCGCGCGGAGCGGGAGCTGCGGCCGGGGCCGCAGGACGGGGTGGTGCGGTGCGCCGCACGGGCGCCTCGGGTGAGGGTGGCGTCGGCCGCGCCGCAGGCGGTGCGGCGGCACGCGGAGCCCGGGCCGGCCGGACCGGTTCGGAAGCCGACGGTGGCGGTGGTGCCAGCGCGGCCGAGCGGGAGAACAGCGCGTCCTGCCGGACTCGCGGCCGGGCCGGGGCCGGGGGCTCGGGCCAGATCGTCGAGGCTGGCGCGGGGCGCGGCGTCTTGGGCACCGGTGGGAACAGGCCGCGCTGGACGTAGCGCGGCTTCGGTTCGTCGGCCGCCGCGCCCTGCCGGGCGTCCAGTCGGCCCTGCCTGCCCGGCGGCATCGCGAACGGCCCGCGCGGGTCACCGGGGTGCTCGCCGTTCGGCCCCATCGCGCGCCGTCCGCGCGGTCCCGGTCCAAGCTCCGGCGGCCCTGACGGCGGCGCCGGTGTGTCTCCGGGGCCGATCGCCAGCCGCGGTCCAGCCCCGGGCAGAGCTCGTGGGCCGTGGGCGGTCTGCGGGTCGGGGACGCGGGTGACGGTGACCGTCGCCGGCCCCGGGCGCCAGCCGGACGGGCCGCGGCGGAAGCCGCCGCCTCCCCCACCGCCGCCGGCCGCGGCGGCGCGCAGCGCAAGGGCTGCGCCCGGGCGGTTCGGCACGGCGTCGTCCGGGCCCGAGGGCTTGCCCCGGCCCTTGAACGCCTTGCCGACGAAGCCCATGGCCTTGTAGGCCAGAACCTCTTTGCCGACCTTCATCAGCGTCGAGTGCGCCCGACCGAAGATCATGCGGCTGACCCAGACGGGGATCCGGATGAGGATCCAGAAAAGCGCCAAGAAGACGAGCAGATCGACGAATCCGCCGGAGGTCGGCAGCCCGATCGCGTTAACGCCGCCGGGATCGAGCAGCACCTGCAGACCCGCGGTCAAGGTGAGGGACTGGCCCATCTGGACGGCCAGGGTGCCAAGGGAGGCGCGCCACCACAGCCGGGCCAGGCCCTCGGTCTGCGGCAGCGCCAAGCAGGCCAGCGCCAGCGGCGCGGACACCGCCAGGATGATCGCCAGGGCGACGCGGACGATGTAGGTGATGAGCAGGACGATCGCCATCGCGGCGACCGCCAGGCCCAGGACCGACAGGAAGATCCCGCCGCCGAGCCCGGTGATAGACCCGGTGATCATGTTGGCGAGGGCGGGTCCGGCCTGGTTGGGATCCAGGCCCTGGCCCATGATCCCTTCGGAGACGATGTCGGCGATGTGGATCACGAGCCCGAACAGCGCCAGCGAGGCGTTTCCGGCGATGAATCCGACGAACAGCCGGGGGATGATCTGCTTGGCGGCGTACCGGTTCTGCAGGGTCTCGTGGGTCATGATGATGACCGCACCGGCCAGGACGAACAGCACGTAGAGGCTGTTGGCGAGCACGGCCATGCCGGTCCAGATCTGACCGACCCGGCCCATCGTCGTGACGTCCGGGGTGGCCAGGAGCGTGCGGCCGAGCAGCGACAGGACGGGGTTCAACGCGTCCTTCACCAGGCCGGCGAAGAAGTCGTCGATGGCCTTCTTGATCTGTCCGGGGATGTCGTACCAGGACGGGTCGTCGCTGCTTCCGGATGTGCTGCCGCCGGCGGTGGCCGGCGGCGGTGCGGTCACCACCGGTCCTGGTGCTCCGGGCCCCAAGCCGATGCCGGGAACCGACGGCGAAGGGCTCGGCGCCGGCGCCGGATCGGCGGCCGGGACGGCGGCCGAGGAGACAACGGTGTGAGGCGTCGCCGCGGAGGCCGGCGTGGCAGTGGCGGTGAGAAGGATCAGGCCGGACAGCACGGCGAGCAGGGCCGCGACGAGGCGGCGGATGGGGGCGTGTGGGGCCGGGTGCCCGTGCTTTCGCGGGCACCCGGCCCTTCGGTGGGTGGCGGTCATCGGTCAGCCGACGACGCTCTGCAGGATGGTCATGAAGACCGGGGCGAGGACCGCCAGGGCGTAGCCGACGGCGGCGGCCTTGAAGGCGCTCTTGGCCTTCTCGATCTCGCCGGGGTTGCCGCCGGAGATGACGTAACGGACGCCGCCGATGGTGAGGAACAGCGTGGCGACGGCGGCCAGGATCCCGATCAGCCAGTTGCGCAGGTTCCCGATGACGGTGGGAATGTCGCCGACGGCCAGGACTTGGCCGTGGGTGTCGGCCATCGCCGGTGCGGCGGCGCCGAGGATCAGGATCGAGCCGCATGCCGCGGCGGTGACGACCGCGCGCCGGGCGCGGGTGCGGTGGGGCTGGGAAGCACGCATGGGTGGTTCGCTTTCTGGGCTGGAAAGGCCCGCGCGGCGATGCGGCGCGGGCGGTGCGAACCAGGCGGGGCGGCGGCCGGACCACCGGCGGCGGAGACGCGCTCCCCGGGGTGCACGACACCTCCTCCTCTCGAGGGGAGCGGTGAGATGTCGGATCGTGCGGGAGGGGTCAGCACCACGCGGGCGGCGACCCCGGGGAGAGCGGGTTCTCGTGCCGGATCTGGTCCGTGCCGGCCGGAGCGGCCTGGCATCCCAGAAGTGAAAATCGGGGCCCGTTTTTCTCAATGGCCCGGCATCGTTGCTGGTCAACGACTGCGTTTTCGGACTTAGTAACTCCGGTGCGGCGGCGTTTTAGAAACTGCGCAGCACGCCGGATTCGATGGCGGCGGCCAGCTTGGCGGTGACCTCGTCGCGGTACCGGTAGAACGTGGCCTGGGAGACCCCGCGGGTCTTCGTGCGATTCGCGCCCACCTTGTCGCGCGGCATCATGTCGCGGGCGACCTTGCCGGCCGGCTGGTCCTCCAGGAACAGCCGGGCGATCATGTCGGCTTCCTTCGCTTCCAGCACGCCTAGGCGCACCGCGCGGGACAGCACGACGTCCGGGTGCCCGACCTGCAGGCTGGGCGCCGCGGACTCGGGAACCTTGTGGGTGATGACCACCTCGGAGACGTCCAGGGCTTCGCGGGCCTTGAAGCTGGCGTTGACCGCGCGGAAGCACAGCCAGCCGGCGACGTCGGCGATGTCCGGGTCGGCGGTGTCGATCGCGTACAGCGCCTCGACGAACTCCGCAAGCAGCTCGCCCTGGATGTCGTCGGCCTCTCCGGGCCGGGCCCGGCAGATCCGCAATCCGAGCCCGGCCAGGCCCGGGTAGGCCAGTCCGGTCGCGACGAATATCCACTCCTGCTGCTTCGCCTGGCAGCGGTCGACGACCGCGGCCCAGATGGCGCGCTTGGCGCCGGCGGCGGTCGCGGCGGACATCAGCAGATCCTTCAGCTCAGCCAGCGGAATGTCCCGCTCGGGCAGGCCGAAGCCCAGCTCCTTGCCCGGCAGGGCGGGCCCGGTGGGATCGGCCAGCAGCGCGGCGAAGGCGTGGCGCAGATGGTCCAGCGGGGTGTCGCCGGACGGGGCGATGCAGGCGTCGTTGTCATCGATGTCGATCATGTGGGGCTCCTGGAGACGAACCGCGCGGCCGTGCGCTGCGCGCGGTGGGAGCCACATCGAAAACCGGCGGGGAATCACTGGGGACTCACGCAAGACTCACCGGGGAATCGCCACAGACTCACCTGGGACTCAGCGGCTACTAAAGCTCCGGCAGGCCAACCCGCTCGGCGCTAGAAGCTCCCGCGTGACCTGCACCGGAACGGCGCCCACCGAGCACCGCACCCACACCCGAAAAGATCTTGAAAAAGTTGGGGCCGGCTCTTGCGCGCCGAGCACGACCGAGCGGCGATGCCGGCCGGGGAGTCAAAAGCGCCGTGGCGCGACGTACGGCTAGACGCTGCCCGTTGACCTGCACCGATAGCCGCTAGAAGGTCGCCGTCTCCACTGTCGCGGGCCGCAGGCGCTGCCCATGGGCGGCACCGCGTCGCCCTCCTGATACGACGCAGGTTCTGCGCTGCCTCGGCGCCGCCGACGCCGGGCGGGATCCGGGCTCGCCGGCGGTTACTAACGGCAAAAACACCGCCTTTTACCTGGGCTTTCGCGGAGGCTATGAGAAAAATCGGGCCCGATTTTCACTTCTGGTGTAGGTCAGCACGAACGCTCGGCGGCGGCACGACACCGCACCGCCATGCAGAACAACACCACCGGCCAGAACGGCCGCGACAACCACCCGCGCTCCGACGCCGCCACCGGCGAGCGCCGCCCACCCCGGACGAAGGGAATCGACCTTCCGACCACCGTCTGCATCAAGGCCCCCGGAACCCCGTACTGCTGGACGGCCCACGACAGTGAGCCGCGCAAGGGGATCCTGCCGGACTGGGCCCTGGCCCACCTGATCGACATCTACCTCCCGGCGGGCCACTCGGCGCTGCTTCTGGGGCCGCGTCGCCTGGAGAACGCCGGCCCGTCCTACCCGCGGTTCCAGACGCCGCGTCACCGCGGCTATGGGCTGTACAGCCACGGTCCGACGGGGCTGGCGGTCGTCGAGGGACGTCCGCGCCGCCCGAAACTGCTCACCGGACAGACCGACGGCACTACGCCGCAAGACACCGGCAGCGAACTGCTCGAAGTCCTGAAGCAGGCGCGGCTCATGGTCGTCAAGGGCGGGACCCTCGCGGTCGTTCTGGAGCGCCCGACACCGGGCCCCGGATTCACCGACACCACCTCGCAGGCCATCGCCGCCGCCCGCCGCGCCGGCTTCCTCTACCTGCAGCACCTAGCCGTCATCGACGCCGACATCGACGGCGACCAGATCGCCATCCCGACCGACGCTGCGGTCCTCGCGGACACCGCCCTCATCGACGGCGGAACCCCGGTCCACGCCCGCGTCCACCACGACGTCCTGGTCTTCACCAACACCACCCGGAAAGGCGCTGCCTGATGCCCGAAACCACGACTGACACCACTGCCGGCGCCGCCGACGAGATCGTCATCACCGACGCCGCCGCGCTCGCCGCGATCGAGCACGCCGCGGACCGCGCGCACCGCGGTTCGGTGTGGCTCACCGCGCAGCGCAACTCCCGCTCCCAGCGCGTCGGCCGGTACGTCCAGGAGTCGGTGGCGCACCCGGCGAAGATGCTCCCGGAGATCGTCCGGCACGCCATCGCCCAGTACACCGCGCCCGGCGATCTGGTCGTCGATCCGATGTGCGGAATCGGCACCACACTGGTGGAGGCGATGCACCTCGGGCGGCGCGCGGTGGGCACCGAGTACGAGGCCCGCTGGACCACGCTGGCCGAGGCGAACATCGCCCTGGCCCACTCCCAGTACGCCCCGGGCGACGCACAGGTCTTCAACGCCGACGCCCGGGCGATCCTCTCCGCGGTGCCGTCCGAGATCCACGGCACCGCGGCCCTGGTGATCACCTCGCCGCCGTACGGGGCGAGCCTGCACGGACAGGTCAAGCCGACCGCCGAGACCGGCCAGTCCGGAGTGCAGAAGTTCGACTACCGGTACTCCACCGACAAGGGCAACCTCGCGCACGTCAAGGTCTCCGAACTGATCGACGGCTTCGCGAAGATCCTGTCCGGGTGCCGGGAGCTTCTGCGACCAGGGGGCGTCGTGGTCATCACCACCCGGCCGTGGCGCGAGCACGGCGAGCTGGTCGACCTTCCCGGTGAAGTCGTCGCCGCCGGAGTGCGCGCCGGACTAGAGCCGATCGAGCGGTGCGTGGCACTACTCGGCGGGATCCGCGACGGCCAGTTCATCGCACGGCCGTCGTTCTTCCAGCTGTCCAACATCCGCAAGGAGCGCGAGGCCGGACAGCTGCAGGCGGTCATCACGCACGAGGACGTAATCGTGCTCCGACGGCCGCTTGCAGCGGCAACGACAGACCGCGAGCCGTGCGCCGACGACTGCTGCCCTCGCAGCGGCGATTCCGCCGCGGAGTCGGCTGCCGACGCGGGCGATCACCTCGCCGGCCCGGACTGCGAATGAGCGCGCCCGACGACCCCCGCCGGTGCCAGGGCCTGCCGCCGATCTGCGACCGCTGCGGCGTCGCGCTGGCCGTCGATCCCGCCGGGGCCTGGTGCCGCTCGTGCCGCCGTACTTGGCCTGAAGACGGCCGCTTCCCGGCCTGCCGCGCGACGGCGATCGCCGCCGGAAACACCACCCGCACCCGAGGGCTGCGGCTGTGCCGAAACCACGCGCGACGGCTCGTCGATGCAGGCGGTCCCGACGCCATCGTCCCCGACCGCCGGCCGACCGGCTGACCGCTTCCACCACGAGACCCAAGAGCCGCCATCCGCGCCTCCCCGACACCCCGACCCCAGACCACCTACCAACAGGAGAAGTCCTTGCGCACCACCCGCCCCCGCACCTGCGCCGTCACCGCAGCCGTCGCCACCACCGGCGTGCTGGCCGTCGCGCTGTCCGCCTGCGGAACCACCCCGCACCGGCCCGCCGCCGGCAGCCCTGGAACCCACACGGCCGCCGCGGCGCCGACGGCGCCGACCACCACCGCCAGCCCGGCGGGGCCGAGCGGCGCGACGCTGCGGGCCCTGCTGCCGACCGCCGCGCAGCTGGCGTCCAGAATCACCGTCTCCGGCGTCTACGACACCGGCACCGACTTCACTGCTGAAGCCGATCTGCCCGCCCCGTCGCTGCCCGGCGCGGACTGCACCGCCGCACCATCGCTCAACGCGGACGTCGCGACGGCGGACTTCCGTGCCGCCTACGCCAGCGAGGAACTCGACAACAACGGCGAGAGCGTCCAGCTGATCGTCGCGGCCACCAACGGCGGCGACGCGGCCCGGCAGCTGAACGAGCTGCGCGCGTTCGCGCAGCGGTGCGCCAGCTTCACCGCCCCAGACTCCACCGGACTGTCGGTCGGCGGGACGGTGGCCGTCGATTCCTTCGCCGGAATCGGCGACGAGGCGATCCGCATCCGTGTGGCCGCCGCCGGCCCGAACGCCGACCACTACTCCCAGCCCGAGGTGGTCCTCGTCCGCGTCGGCGACAAGCTCGCCGCCGCCTCGGACAACGACCAGGCCCACAACGAAGGCGCCACCGTCTCGATCGCCAAGTACCTCGCCGGCCGCCTGGCCGACAAGTAGCGCCGCCCTCAGCGACGACTGCGGCATCCGCCCGTCACGGGGTGCCGCCCGCCCACGACAACAACCGGACCACGCGAGGAGACCCGCATCCACACCAGCACCCGCACCGCCCAGAACCGCACTACCTGTACGGAGAACCGTTTGAACCGCCGCACCACCCTCGCCAAGACCGCTGCCTACCTCGCCGCCGCCGGCGCCATCACCACCAGCCTCACCGCCTGCGGCAGCAACCACCAGACCGATCCGGGCGCCTCGCGTGCCGCTGCCCAGAACCCGGCGACCGGCGGCGCGCCGGACCCGACGGCCACCGGCAGCGCCCTGAAGTCGCTGCTGCCCGCCGGCTCCGATCTGGCCTCCGGCGTCACCGTCACCGACGCCGCCGACAGCGGCTCGGACTGGACCACACCGGACGCCCTTGCGGCACCGAGGCTGGCCGGCGCCGACTGCGCCGCCCTGCCGCAGATCACCGCCGACGAGGCCAGCGGCGACTACCGCGCGTCCCACGCCAAGGAGACCATCACCGTCCACAACACCCCGATCGCGCAGCTCGTGCTGGCCGGCACCAACCACGGCGACGCCCAAAGGCAGATCGACGAGGTGAAGGCGCTGGCCGATCGCTGCCGGACGTTCAGCGCCCCGAACTCCGACGGCACCAGCGTCGGCGGAACCGTCACCGCCACCGCGCTCCCGGGCCTCGGGGACGAAGCCCTGGACGTCCGCGTCACCGCGACCGGCCCGAACGCCGCGGCCTACCAGCAGCCCGAGCTGATCCTGGTGCGCGTCGGCGACAAGCTCGCCGTCGTCAGCGACAACTACCCGAGCCAGGACAACGGCTCGGCACTCAAGGCCGCCGAGGTCCTGGCCGCGCGCCTGACCGGACAGCCGGTCTAACCGCCGCGTCGGCTCGGCCGGACTCCGTGTCCGGGCCGGCGTTCGGGCCTCGCCAGCACCGCTCGACGTGCCCGAGCGCGTCGGCAACTCCCCTTTCTCCACGCGGCCCGTCCGCCTGCGCTTCGCGGCCGGGCCGCGCTCCCTCCCCTGATCTCGCAAGGAGTACCTCATGCCCGTCCCCACGAACGACCACCAGCCGGCCGGCGTCCCGGTTGTCGACGCCGACGTGAGTCCGGCGAAGGCGGTCGGCCGCGCCGCAGCTGCCGCCGCCGGCCTCACCGTCGCCTGGGCCGTGCTGGCCGGCGCCACCGAGCACCACTTCGCCTTCGCCAGCCTGCTCGTCGGCCTGTTCCTGGCCCGGGTGCTGACCAGCACCCCGGCCCGCCGCACCTGGTTCCCGCCGCTGGCCGCGGCGCTGGCGTTCGGCGTCGGCTGGTGCGGCGACATCCTCGGCGTCGGGCTGGGCCTGAACTGGCGCTACGGCATCAGCGCCGGCCGCATCGTCGATCACATCGGCGAACTGGCCGACAACGTGTCGTCCTCACACGGCTTCATGGACTGGCTGTTCTTCATCCTGGCCGCCGTCGCCGCCGCCGCCCTGACCGCCGGCCGCCAGGCGACCGGTGTCGACCCGTTCACCGCGAAGCCGCGCGTCGACCAGCGCGAGGTCGACACCTGCCCGGACCCGTCGGCACCGCGCCGCCCTGATCCGACTCTCACTCTTCAAGGAATTCTTCATGCGTGCTACGCACATAACCCCGAGCTCCGCCGCCTCCGGCACAGCGTCATCGCTGCCGCGGCCCGAGCCGCGCGAGATTGCCGACGCGATCACGGTACGCGCCTCGGCCAGCCACGCCGAACGCCTGGCCCGGCTCGCCGTCCGACACAGCCACACGGTCGCCGGCCGCCGCCCGCACACCGGTCGGCAGCAGCCGAACCGGGCCGGTGCCGCCGTGTGCAGCGATCTGGAGCTGGCCGTGCTGGCGCTGCACGGCACCAGCCAGTTCGCCGCAGCCGCGCGCCTGGCCTCGGCACCCGGCCAGGCCCTGGCCTACACCCGCACCCTGGCGGGCCGGCACGGCGTCGTCGCCGAGCCCGGCGACCGGCACCGGTACGCCGTGGCGCTGCGCGCGTTCGCCGCCGAGGACCGGCTCCTGACCCAGCGCGCCGAAGTCTTAGGCGACTGGCTCAAGGCGCACTGGGACGCCCAGGCCGGCGCTCCGGCCGGCGACGGCGACTTCGTGCTGGACGCCTATCTGCATCTGCTGCTCGCCGAGCACCATCTGGCCGCCGACAACGGCGAGCCGGCCACCGACGCGGCTCGCGCTGCGCTGCGCTGCGAGGCACACAGCCTGCAGCTCGCTGCCCGGCGGCTCGCTGCCTGGGCCCGCGTAACCGCCGAGTGGCTGTACCCCGGCCTGGACCAGGTCGCCCCGTCGTGGATCAACGACCCTCGGCTGCTGCCCGCCGGCACCGCCCTCATCTGCTGAGCCAGACGAGCCGGTGCGGCGCCCGCCCCCCCGCGCACTGCACCGGCCCCGACCCTCCACGCCCCGCGCGGCGCCAAAACGGCGCGCCTCGCTCCCCTCTGCCGTCCCGCACTGTGAGGAGGTCGGCAGTGCCGACCCACGACCCCTACATCCCCTACATCCCCTACATCCGCGACGTGATCGCGAAGAACCACATCCGCCCCGAGCCCGACGACACCGACGACCTCGATGCGGCCGTCCGCGCCACCGACGCCGAGCTTCGCAGCATCGCCGTCCGGCAGAAGGTCTTCTACCTGTGGCTGGACGAGCACTGGACCCGTCAGGGCGTCCCGGCCGCCGGCGCCGACTTCCGTCTCGACGCGTACATCCGGGCCCTCGTCGACCGGCACGGCCTGACCCGCCAGGCCGGAGAAGACGACGCCGAGCTCGCGCACCGAGCCCTGGCCGCCGAGGTGGTCGCCGAAGCGACCCGCTGCCAGGTACACGTCGACTGGATCGAGGCCAACGCCCAGCCCACCGACGCTCGGCCCCCGGCCGCACACCGGCCGAGCCCGGTTCGCCCAACGACAGCGCCGACCGACACCTCAAAGGCACCGCGCATCGCCCCGGGCCCGCCGCCCTTCATCCCCAGGAGTACTGCCGCATGAACACACCAACCTTTTCCGAGATCGGCGACCTGCCGGTCAGCCTCGACCTCCCGACCGCCGGACGGATGCTGCGCATCGGGCGCACCCGCGCCTATACCATGGCCCGCGCTGGCACCTTCCCCACCCGAGTCATCCCGACCGGAGCCGGCTTCGTGGTCCCGACTGCCGAAGTTCTACGCCTGCTCGGCATCGACACCGCCAACCCCGGCACGGCGGACGCCTCCCCGGAACTGTGACTGTGAGCGATGGTTGAATCCTGTGAGGGAAATCCGACCCCAAGATCCGGTGCGCCGAACTGGCTATGCCTGTTCGGTGTTGTTGGCTGCCGTAGTACGCCGGCCACGGTTTGCCGAGGCCCAGGGGTAGGTGTCCCACCCGGCGTCCAGCACAGGGTTCGGGCCGGCGCTGTGCCCCTGGAGCACGCCGTGCAGCGACCATGTCGACTGTTCCTGGTCGGCGTCCCGGGCCAGCAGCAGATCGGCGACGCCGATGTCGTCGACGCACACCAGGTGTTCCAGCTCCGAGATGCCAGCCAGGACGGTCCGCGTTGTCGTGGCGGTCAGGTGCTGGCGCTGGATGGTGGAGTTCGCGAAGTGAAACGGTTCCAGGGTGACGATCATGCCCAGGACCGGCCGGTCGGTGGGGATCGCCGCGAAGTCCGGGTGCTGGTTGGCGATCAGCGCCGCGGTGTTGTCGATCTGGCTGTACGCCTTCTCCAGCTTCTTCGCGAGCTCCGGGATCGCGTCGGCGGACCCCAGCCGGACCGGCCGGTTCGGCATGGTCGACTTGACCTCGACGAGCAGGACGAGCTTGTCGAACACGATGAACCAGTCGATGCTGCGCTTGGTGTTGCCGTCCTGCTTGTAGGTGATCTCGGGAATCACGGTGGCGCCGCTGATGAGCCGCAGCTGTCGGCCGACGTACTGCTCGAACAGGTCGCCGAGGTCGTTGGTGAAGTCCGAGCCGAAATGGTTGAAGCCGGTGAAGTACACGCCCGTCGGGCTGGCCTTGGCCCACACCAGTCCGGGAACCGGGCACAGGTAGCCGGGGCCGAAGCCGGTCAGGGCCGGACGGCCGCGCAGCGGGTTGTATTCGAAGCGGCGCAGCTGCGGATCTTCTCGGATGCCGGCCTGACGGCGCTGCTCGGCTTGCCCCAGTTCCTCGGCCCGGAAGCCGTCGGTGTCGGTGGCGAAGTGGGTGTCGAGGATGCTGGTCACCGTCGGAATGTCCAGGTGCGCCGCCAGCTCCGCGTCGATCTGGGCCGGGTCGAAGCGGCCAGCATTGCTAACCGCTGCGCCCCACAGCGTCTGCGCGGTGCCAACGTAATCCGACAGCGAGCATCCCAGTACGTCCTGATCCCAGCCGGCGGTAATGCACTTCAGCGGCCGGGTCGGTGGCGTCTGGGAGAACAGGGCCGCGGTCCGGGCGAGGGTGGCCTTATCCGACTCCTGCCAGGTCAACTGTTCCCCGGAGGTACGCAGGAGGAATCCCAGCACGTCGTGCGCCGGGTCGCCGCTGGTCCCGAAAGGGTCATCAAGCGCGGCGTAGTGCGCGAGGAGCACGGCCAGGTCGTCCGTGGTCGCCTCCGCGCGGTACTCGTTGCCGCTGACCAGGGACACCCGCGCGACGTCGGCGAGTGCCCACGGGGTGTAGGCGTTCAGGCGGGGGTCCAGCCAGGCACGGGGCCGTTCGGGACTGCCGTAGGCGGCTGCGGCAGCGGCGATCAGGGGCAGCAGGGAGCTGGGGCGGTAGCGGCGGATCCGCTGGCGGTACTCGTGGTCACTGATCATCCGGTCGGAAAGGTTCGGAGGCACCCTTCAATCCTCCTCCTCTCGGGCATCGATCGAGCCGGATTTCCCCGGCCGTCCCGCTGTACTAGATGTTGGGGTCCTCACCGGGGTCAACTAACACTCACGATCGCAGGAACCTCAGGCCGCCGAGTGCAGCAGCCTCAATAACAGTGGCTTGACATAGGTGTGGGTCGATGGCTCCATCGACCCACACCCCAGCGGATTTCAGCGTCCACACGCGCCGCTCCAGCGCGCGGCTCGCCGCGCCGATCCGCGAAGCACCGACAACGTAAGGAAACACCTTGGCCAAGAACCCCATCTTCAAGAAGTGCGGCTGCCGCGAAGCGGTCGTCGTCGACGGCGAGCCGGCGCTGGACGCGGCGGGGAAGCCGAAGATGCGCCGGCTGGGCGCGTCCTGCCCGCAGCTGCGCTCCGGCTCGCGCTGGAACCCCAAACACGGGACGTGGCACTTCCAGATCGAGATCACCATGACGCCGGAGCCGGAGCGGCACCTGGGCCAAGGCGGCCTGGCCACCGAAACCGAGGCCGAGAGCACCATCACCAAGATCCGCACCCTGATCGCCATCGCCGACGAACACGACGACGACCCGGCCGCCGCACTGCGCCTGCGCGGCGACATCGTCGAACGCCTCCGCATCGCGCTCAAGGAGCGCCGCCCGCTGCCGTCGGTCGAGGAGATCCGGCAGGCCGCCAACCTCGGCATACCAATCATCAACAAGATGACCGTCGCCGAATGGCTCACCCAGTGGCTGGACGGCAAGGGCACTATCGCCAAAGGCACCAAGCGCATCTACGCCAGCCACATCGACAACTACCTCATCCCGCACCTGGGCACGGTCCCGCTGGACAAGCTGCGGGTCGCGCACCTGCAGGCGATGTTCACCGCCATCGCAGAGGAGGCCGAGATCATCCCCGCGGAGAACGCCGCCCGGCGCGCGATGAAGGAGGCCGCGGCCAAGGCGTGGAAGGACAGTAACCCCGAGGCGGTGCGCCTGTGCCGGGAACAGCTGGCGGGCATGCCGCCGTTCCGGCGCCCGGCGCAGGCCGCAACCCGGCAGCGCATCCGCGCCACGCTACGGTCGGCCCTGACGGCGGCCTGCAAACAGCAGCTGCTCACGGTGAACGTCGCTAAGCTGGTCGAGCTCGAATCCGGCAAGCGCCCCAAGGCCCTGGTGTGGAACAGCGCGCGGGTGGCCCGCTGGCGCGCCACCGGCGAGGCCCCTTCGCCGGTCATGGTGTGGACCGCCGAGCAGACCGCGATATTCCTCGAGCACGCCGCCGAACACCCGCTGTTCGCGCTCTACCACCTGATCGCCTTCACCGGGCTGCGCCGCGGCGAGGCGTGCGGCCTGCGCTGGATCGACCTTAACCTGGACGCCTCCACCATGACCGTGGCCCAGCAGATGGTGCAGATCGGCTGGGAAACCGAGATCAGCAAACCCAAAAGCGACGCCGGCGAGCGCGACGTCGCCCTGGATGCGCTCACCGTGGGGATCCTCCAGGCCCACCGGCGCACCCAGGCCGAGGCGCGGCTCGCACACGGGCCCGGCTGGGCCGACACCGGTCTGGCGTTCACCGAACCCGACGGCACTCCGCTGCACCCGGCGAACGTCACCGACCAGTTCGCTGCGCTGCAGAAGGTCGCCGACCTTCCGCCGATCCGCCTGCACGACTTGAGGCACGGAGCGGCGTCCTTGGCGCTGGCCGCCGGGATCGACATCAAGGTCGTCTCCGAGATGCTCGGGCACAGCACCACCGTGATCACCCGTGACACGTACACCAGCGTCTACGACGAGTTGAAGCATGCCGCCGCAAGATCGATCGCCGCCGCCATCACCGGCGCACGACGCAGCAGCGGCGCCGCATAGCCGTACCAGCTCGAAGAGTGGCCGCGTCAGAACGAGGGCTCTGGCGCTGCCACTTTCGCGTTCCAAGCTCAATGGCGCGCATCGTCAACGCAGCGAATCGACTGGATTCGCAGAGCTCTGATGAAACGCTAGCCTTTCGGTATGAGTGGGGGGCTTGAGAAGCGCAATCGTCGTGGAGCACGTCGCCGCAGCCGCGAGCCTCGCCCATACCAGCCGAGGCCATTCGCAACCATCTACGGAGCTCTGCTGATCGCTGGCGTTGCCGGCGCTGCTGGGGTGTACTTCCTCCTCCTAGCGCTCACCCATGGCGGCGGGGCGGCGCTGTCGACAAAGCTCGACGTGGCCAAGACGGCGCTGCTGGTTGTCGGCGGTTCCGGCGCCCTGGCTGGGTTGTACGTCGCCTACCGCAAGCAGCGCACCGACGAGGCGAACCACATCAGAGACCAGGACAAGCTGTTCACCGAGCGGTACACGCAAGCCGCCGCACAGCTCGGAAACACTGCCGCTGCTGTTCGCCTGGCAGGCGTCTACGCGCTTGCCAGGATCGCGGACGACTCGGCCCGGGACCGCCCGACATGCCTCAGCGTGCTGTGCTCCTACCTGCGCATGGCCGTTGACCCGGACAAGGGTGACCCGGCCGAGACGGAGGTCCGCCGTACGGCGCAGACAGTCCTCGCCAAGCGGCTGCAGCCTGATCATGCCGGCTTCTGGGAAGACGCTGATGTCGACCTTCGCGGCTCACACCTCATCGAGTTCGACCTGTCTGGCGCAGTGATGCGCAGCATCAACGTAGCGAAGGCGATTTTCACAGGGGAGGCACACTTCGAGAGGGTCTCGGTAGCAGGGGACGCGCAGTTCGGCGACGTCAAGTTCGAGCACTACGCCGGATTCTTGGACACAGAGTTCGGAGGAGACGCCTGGTTCGGGGGCGTCGCCTTCGAAGGGTACACAGAGTTCAGCGGCGCGCAGTTCCGTGGAGACGCCTTGTTCGAGGCGGCAAGATTCCCCGGATACAGCACCTTCCGAAAGACCGAGTTCTTAGGCGCCACCGACTTCAGGCACGCGATCTTCACCAAGGACGCGAGCTTCTTCGAGGCGAGATTCGACAAGCAGGCGTCCTTCTACTGTACGAAGTTCGAGGGGGACGCGGAGTTCGCCGGCGCACACATGATCGCTGGCGCCGTCACGTGGCCTGACGGCCATTCCCCGTCGTCCCAGATCGAATGGACAGGACCCACACCGCACGACTGAGATGGCACCATGAGTGATCTGGATGTCTTCGCCCTATTCAGGGCCACGGCAGCCCTGCGGCTGTCGGCTCGCGTCTTGTCGCCGCAGCCGTAAGGTCGTCGGCAGCAGGCGTCGAGGATGACGGTCGATCGCGCGAAGCCCCTTTATCGAGTCTTGCCATCACCCGATCTTTTGCCAGGATGCAGTTATGTAGCCACTGTGCGTTGCGCTCGGACGTCGATACGCTTCGGCCTCCAGCGAGTGTCGACACCTTGGGGGGATCATGGTCGCACCTTCGACGCGTCGCTCACCAGCGTCCACATCCACGGCTCGTGGTCGACCTCGTTCGGTAGTATCCGCTGCCACGGCGCGTCCCCGACCTCGTTCCGCCCAAGCAGCTGGTGCCCACGCCCGGGGCGTGATTGTCGTCGCGGCGGCCAGCGGGACTACCGTGCTCCTCGTAGCCGTGACCGGCAGTCTGAGCTCGCTATGGCCGTTGATCCCGGCCGCGGTGCTCGTGGCCGCACTCGGCGCGCTGACGCCGATACTTCGCGCGGGGCGCGCTGAGCGCGACGCAGAGAGCCGCCGCTTGGCAGATTTGGAGCGCGCCGCGAGGCACCAGAGCCTGGCGGCCATGGACGCGATGTCCGGCAGTGACTTCGAGCGTTTCATCGCCGGACTATGCCACCGTGACGGCTTCACCGTCATCCAGCGAAACGGCGGTGCGGGTGACCTTGGCGCAGACGTCGTCGCCCAGGCGCCCGACGGTCGCCGCGTCGTGATCCAGTGCAAGCGATACAAGCCCGGGAATCCTGTCCCCGGACCGGACCTTCAGCGTTTCCTGGGCACCGTACGCGCCATCCACAACGCCGATGTCCCGGTATTCGTCACCACCGCTTGGCGATTCACCAAGCAGAGCCGCGAACTAGCGGCCAGCCAGCAGGTCGTGCTCATTGACCGCGACCTGCTCAGCCGTTGGAACAACGGCATCAGCCTCGACAAATACCTCCCCGCCGTATCACCGGAACCTCGGCGGTAGCCTCGAGCACACGTCGGAGGCATCCCCTCCAGGGCCCAGTCACGAGTCGATACGCGAACACGGTCGCAGCTGATCGCCTGGAGGCAGGCGGCGATCACCACTGCGACATGCCGCCTGCGCCCAGAAGGTCCGGGCAGTCACGTACTGCCCACTGGTGCACCATTGGCAGTCGGGATGGAGGGCACGAGCCTTTGCCAGAACCCTGGTGCCGATACCGCGCCCTGAAAATCGTCATCAACGGTGATCTTGGACTGCTCCCTGCCGATCTAGGCGATATAGCAGAGAGCAGCGTCACGTCTCAGAAGAGATAGTCAGATCCGTCGGGCTCCTGGTCGAGCCCGGGCATCCCGACGTCTGAGTCGTGCGTCTGCGGCTCCATCGCCGCGCTCCGTTGCCGCGGGATGAGCCCGAGCGCCGCCACTAGCTGTGCTTCCGGTCCGCTGACCAGGTCCTCCTCTAGATCGTCTCCGGTGCTATCTTCGTCGGCTTCATCGCCGTTTTCCGTGACGGTCGGAAGCACGTATTCCTGGGCGAGGCTTGCAAGGTGCAGCGGCAGCGGCAGAGCCAGCGCGTCGAGGTAGTCCGGTGCCTGCCGGAGTTGATGCATCGCCAGGGCGTACGCCTCGGGTACGTCGCCGTCGTCTTCGTGGCAGCCGGCAACCGCGATCTCGATCAGGTCGGGGTTCCAGGCGGGGATGTGGGTGTCGATCGTCGGCTCGCCCTTGTTCTTGCCCTGCCGCAGCGGTCGGGTGGCGAGTTTGTCCGCCTCGACGGCGGAGTCGCGGAAGGTGCTGGCTTTCGGGGTGGTGCTGTAGAAGACGCGTGCTGCGCGCTCGGCATCGTCGGCGACGGGTTGGCACCACAGGCCGGATGGCAGCCCGTTGACGCCGCCGGCCGCCGCGTTGCCCCACCACTGGGGGGTCTCGCGGCCGTCGCCGCTGCGGATGCGGACCAGCCGCAGGTCGGGGTCAAGGAATGCGGCCGGGGCGTGGCCGAGCTTGATCAGGTCGGGTTCGAGCTTTCCGTCCTGGAGCCAGGTCCAGTGCATGCGGGCGTTCTGCCCGTGAGCCAGCAGCACGGTCGGCTGGCCGCGCAGGGAGCGAATCATCTTCTGCAGGTAGCGTTCGGTGGACTGGCGCTGTTCGTCGAGGTTCTGCCGCCACATCTTGTAGGTAATGAACGTCTGGCCGTCGTCGCCAGTCGTTTCTTCTTCGACCAGCGGGATCTCGGCGTCCTTGACCAGGCGCAGCAGGAGGTCCGGGTACGGGATCCAGGTACGGCTTTCGGGGTCCCACCCGGTGAATGCGGCCAGCCCGGGCTCCCCGGGGACGGGGCTGGCCATGACGGTGACAGGGACGTGCTTGGCCAGGCGTGTCGGCCCGTCGGCACGCCGCTTGACCATCCACACGGCCGCGTAGCGCAGGCCCTCTGGGAGGCCGTTCCCGAGGGTGTGTTCGGGCATGACGCGCACGCCGAGCTGGCGCAGGCCGTCCTGCCAGGCCGAGCGGACGCGGTGGCTGAGGTTCTTCACGCTGTTGTAGCCCTTGGCGGTCTTGGGGACCAGGGCGAATTGGGTGAGGATTCCGGCGTCGGCCGCTCCCAGCCGGAGGGCGAACTTCGGGTCGTTCAGGCGCAGGCCGAAGTCCTTCGCCCGGTCGATTTCCACCAGGGCCAGTTGCGGGTGTGCCTGGTGGGCGCCGTCGGCGGCGAGGAAGGCGGCGGTGGCCGCTCGGCGCTCGGCGATGGCGGTCTTCAGCTTCTGGTTCTTGCCGGTGGCTTTCGGGGCGATGCCGAGCGACTCGCCCAGGCCGGCGGTGAGCCGCAGACACCGCAGCGTCACGGTGAGCTCCGGGGTGTGCCAGGTGCGCAGCACCGGAAGACCGGGGATGGCGGTGTCGAACGCGCTGGCCTCCACGGGGGCTCCGCCGGCGCCGTCGAGGCCCAGGACCTCGGTGAGGGCGGTGATCGCCGCGTCGCGGAGCTCTGGGGTCTGCCACAGCAGGCGCGCCTCGATGTGCGGCGTCGCCGCGGCGGACGTGGTGTCGGTTCCTCGGTCGAAGCGCGTGGTGGCGGCGAGCGCGGTCCGCCGGGCCCGGGCGGCGCGCTGTTCTGCGGTCTGCTTGGCCTGTGCCGCGGTGGGGGCGGGGCGCGGGTTGGCGGGGGCGGAGGTGCCGTGTGTGGTGAGGGTCAGGTTCGGCACGCGGCGCATGCCGTCGGGCAGGGCCTGCTCAAGCCACTCGATGATCTTGGAGCGTTGGTGGGACATCAGGCCGGCGCCGATGCCGTGCTTGCCCATGCTGGTGGCGTGGACGATGCCGGCGCGGACTCCGTCGCCGTCGCCGAGCCATTCCAGCGGGTCGGTCAGGAGCTGTGCGGGGTCGGGGAAGTCGTGGTCGCGGCTGAGCTTGTCCAGGATCCGGCCGGCGCTGTTGCCGCCCCACCGGTAGTCGCCGGTGGCGCGGTCGCGCTTGAGCTGCAGGACGGCGAACCGGTCGCTGGTGGGCGCGCCTTTGAGCCAGGGGATGCCGGTGGTGAGGTAGACCGATGCGGTGCGCTTGTAGGGCAGGTAGACCATGCCGCTGGTGGCGCTGGGGTGGGTGGCCCAGCGCCGGACTCCGAGGTGGACGTGCAGCCGGGGGGCGGGGTCGAACGGCGCGGTGTGCAGGGTGATGTTGATGTAGATGGAGAACCACCAGGTCTTCTTCTTCACCTCGTGGGGCAGCGGCTGGGAGACCAGTTCCGCGCCTTTGGCCCGGGGGCCGCGCGGGACGGCGCGGAAGCGCAGGACGCCTGCGCCGAAGTCGTAGGGCTTGAGTTCCAGGATCTTGCGGGCCAGGGCGTCGGGGGCGAGCTGGAACTGGCGGGCGGCGGGGGCGGCGGTGCCGCCGGCGGTGGTCTGCGTGCTGAACAGGTCGACGGTTTCCCGGCGCCACTGCGGCTTGTCGGCGCGCAGCTGTTCGAGCGTCTGGATGCGGGCCTGCTGGTATTCGGGTTCGGGGCGCAGGTCGGCGGCCCAGGCTCCGATCAGCCGGTCCAGGACGTCGTCGGGCAGCGGCGGCGGTTCGTCGGCGAGCGCGTACAGCCAGGCGTCCGCGGCTTGGTCGGCGCCGGGTCCCCGCAGGCGGGAGCGGACGATCAGCTGCGGCGCCAGGGCCTGCAAGGTGGCGTCCAGGCGGGAGGTGGGGGCGGTGTAGTAGGGGGTCTTGTCCGGGTCGCGGCCGAGGTTGCACAGCGCCAGGACGCAGGGGTCCCACTGTTCGGGGAAGGAAAGCGCGTCGAACGTGGCCTGCCACGGCGTCGCGTTGGCCTTCATGGTGTAGGCGGCTCGGCTGATGTCGTCATAGCGTGCGGGCACCGGATGCTCCCAGGGTTCGGGCGGTCGAGTTGGGGATGTAGGGCTGGACGGTGAAGTCCATGCCGCACAGGGCGTCGTACAGCGGCTGGTAGAGGGCTTGGACGAGGGCAGGGTCGGAGGGGTTGGGGAACGCCCTCGCGTCGGCGTCGGTCGCGAAGTAGGGGGCGAGGACGTCGCGTAGCTTGATCAGGAGCCCGGGGTCGTTGCGGCGCCGGCGGCGCGGCCCTGCGGTTTCGTCGTCCTCGGCCGGGGCCATGGCGTGGGCGTAGGCGGGGGCGAAGGCGGCGTCGACGAACACGACTTCGGCGGGGACGCCGCCGCGCACGAGGCGGCCGATGACCTGCCAGATGGTGACGAGCTGGTCCCAGGCGAAGCTGGTCTTCTCCGCCGGTGTGAGGCTGGAGTAGGCGTAGCGGCGGGACAGGAGTCTGCGCCATTCGCCGCGCGCGAGGTGCCGGAACGCCAGGCCGGCGGCGTCGAGGTGGGCAGCGTCGGCGACGAGCTTGCTGAAGGTACCGGCCTCAAGACCCGGCAGGTCGCGGGTGAAGCGGGTGACCCAGTCGTTGATCGCGAACACGGCCAGGGACAGGTCGTCAGGCCGCGGGTGGGGCCGGGCGAGGAACAGCGCGACGCCGAAGGCGGCGGTGCGTTGGGAGTTGAGGATGTTGTGGCCGCGTTCGACAGCGAGCAGGGGTGCGACCAGCAGTTCGGCGTCGGGGTCGTCGGCGAAGGAGGCGAGGTCGCCGCGGCGCAGTGCGGCGGCGTGGGTCAGACCGTCGCCAGGGGTGCCGGGGCTGTCGAGTTCGGCGTCGTCGTTGGCAAGGACGCGGACGCGGCCGGCCCAGCGCGGGATCTCCTCCAGCGTGTCGGCGGCGATGGTGGCTTCCTTGTAGCTGCCGACCAGCAACAGAGCACGCCGGCGGTGGTCGTCGCCGATGCGACGCAGTTCCTGGTCCAGGATGCTGGAGGTAGCGCCGGGCTGGGGTTTGCCGAGCTTGGTGACCATCTGTCGCAGGATGGTGTGCCGGGTGTCGGGGCGGGCGCCGGACAGGCGCAGCGGGGTGGCGCCGTCGTAGAGGAACCGCACGCGGAACCGGGTGCCGCGCACTGCGGCGATGGCGTCGGGATTGGGTTTGAGGATCGCGGTGACCGGGGCCAGGACGTGAGCGCGAGTGGAGGTGCCGGCCCAGCTGGTCCCGGACATGATCAGAACGTTGGGTCCGGGGCGCCCGGCGGCCGGGTCGGCGCCGAATGCCGGGAGGTTGAGCAGCAGTTCCCGACCGACGCCGGCGCAGCGGAAGAACCGCAACGTGCCGCTTCGCTGTTCGCTGCCGTCGGGGGCGGGTTCGTCGGGCAGATATTGGAAGCCCAGCACGTTGCCCATCGGGGCTTCGGGGACTACGGGGGCATAGTCCTGCGGGGGGCGGCGGGACAGCTCGTTGTCGGCGGATTCCAGCCGCAGGGCTGCCTCGACCTGGGGCCACAGGTTGGTCACGCGGTCCAGGCGGTGGTTGAGCACTGCGACCAGCAGCATGAAACGCAGGCGGGTGGTGTTGCGCTCGAGCCAGGCGGCCGATCCCCACACGTCGGCAGGGTTGCGTTCGGGGTCGCCGGGGGCGGGCTCGGGTTGGCGAAGTTGCCCGGTGGTCATGGGGCTGCCGTCCAGCAACACGTCGAGCAGCGAGCGCAGACGCGCCTTGGTCTCGCGTTCGCGCAGCGTGTGCAGCAGGTCCTGGGTCATGGCGACCATCAGGCCGGTGGCGCCGTGGCGCATCCGCCCGCGATCGCCCAGAGGATCGTCCCGGAAATCGTCGAAAGCCTCGGTCAGCGCCGCGCGCAGTGGCGCCCAGGGCTCGTCGCCGGCATGCAGCCCGGTCGGGTCGCCGGTCGCCTGGTCGTCGGCTTCGTACACGTCGGCGTCGTTGAGCAGGCCGTCGTCGTCGGCGTCTGCCGTGGCCAGCGGGTACCAAGCGTTGAGGAGCTTCTCCTGTAGGGTCCAGGCGGCGAAGTACTCGATGTCGACCCAGGCGCGCAGGTCCGGGTCGGCGATGAGCATGGCGTAGATCCGGTTGGTGGCGGTGCTGACGACGTCCAGGGCCGCGGTCCAGCGTTCGACGTCGCGATCGGACAGTTGCAGGCGCCCGTGCCGGGCCAGCTCGTCGATCTTGTGGGTGTGCAGGCGGTCGAGCCAGGACTCGGGGCCTTTGACGACCAGCGTTGCCGCCGGGGCGAAGCTGGTGTCGAGGTTCATCTGCACGCGGTCGGTCTCGTCGACGATGATGATGTCGCTGCGCAGGCACGCGAGCTCCAGACGGCGCAGTTTCTGCGGATTCTGTTGGCGGGGCACGGTGGAGATGAGCAGGCTCGCGGGGTTGGCGATCCAGATCAGGGCGTCGACCATGTCGCGGTCCGGGGCGTGCCGGGGGCAGGCGCTCCACATCGGACAGCTGTAAGGGTCGCCCTTGGGCAGATCGTCGTCATCTTCGTCGGCCAACCGCGAGGATGCGTGCGAGCCGTAGGGCGCTGGCAGGTCAGCGTCGCTGACCGTGGTCACTTTCTTCGGCTTGACGGGGTACAGATGTGAGCACGGGGCGTCGGCGTAGCGCAGAGGGTGCGCGGGCTCCAGGCCGCGCAGCGCGTCCAGCGGGCAGGCGGTGCTGACCGCGTCGAAGCTGGGGTCGTCGTGGGCCAGGAGGTTGTCCTTCCCACGGGTTGCGAGCCGCCGGTGCAGGCGGGCGGCGTGGCGTTCGCGGGTGCTGCCGCCGAGGACGGGGGTGGCGGCCAGGCCGAGGTCGCACAGCATCGTGGTGAGCGTCAGCTGTTCAGCGACGTCGCCGACGATCAGCGTCGTGCGGTAGCCCCGGTCCGGGTGCGCACCCCAGACGGCGATCAGGGTCATCAGGGTGCTCTTGCCGGCTCCGACCATGCCGACCAGGTGGGTGAGGCGGTCCAGGACGAGCGTGTCGGATTCCTGGAAGGTGCGGCCGTCGGGGGCCAGGACGTCAAGGTTAAGGTCGTCGAGGCGCTGCACCCAGTTGCCGAATTTCAGGCCCCGTTCCCGGGCTTCGTCGTCCATCCAGCGGGCGGTGTCGGCCAGTTCAGCCAGCGGGATCTGAAGAGGGCCGCGAGTGGTCGCGGGCACGGACGCCAGGTCGTGGCCGGGCGGCTCGGGCAGGCACAGCTGTTGGGGGATGGTGACTGAGGCAGGGCGGCGGCGTTCGACGAACCTGGCCTGTCCGGCCTCGGCCGGTGGCAGCGGCTCGGTGGCGTACCGGGGCATGGTCGCCAGCTGCTCGTCGTAGACCTGCAGGCGCTCGCGCAGCACGGTCGGCTCGACGGCGTACATGGGTTCGGCGCCGACCGGTTCGCGGTAGCGGCGCAGCCGCTCGGGCAGCTGCCAGTACGTCTCCAGGTGCTGGACCCAGACGTAGCGGCGGCGCAGCTTCCACAGCCGGTGGCGGACCGCGGTGATCCAGCCGGTGTGCTCGTCGGTCGTGGCGATGCCAGCGGCTGCGGCGAACGGGTACCCGCCGAGCAGGGTGTAGGCGCACTTAGGGTCCGCGGCGGGGTCCAGCCGCTCCAGGAGCCGCAAGTTGAGCTCGACCTGGAACAGCAGCGACGGTTTGACGTCGCGGTACTGCGGGTCTCGCGGCCAGTACGGCTTGATCTCTTTGGCTAGCTTCTCGTACCAGCCGCTGGTGTCACGCATCGCCCGCTCCCTTGTCCGCGGTGTGCTTGTGGAGGTGGACGCCGGTGTCCCCGGCCAGCCGAGCAGCGGCGC
Organism: Catenulispora subtropica; assembly: GCF_039531675.1. Taxonomy (NCBI): domain Bacteria; kingdom Bacillati; phylum Actinomycetota; class Actinomycetes; order Catenulisporales; family Catenulisporaceae; genus Catenulispora; species Catenulispora subtropica. The sequence goes on along the minus strand of NZ_BAAAQM010000011.1, from coordinate 142,631 downwards.
GCTCGACGAGCTGCTTGTCGAGCAGCAGCGGCAGGCCGGCAGCCTGAGGCGCCCGGTTGCGGTAGAAAGTGGCCAGGTAGCTGCCGTGGCTGTCTGCCTGGATCTTGGGGACGACCCAACACGCCTCGTCGTAGGCGGGTTCGGGGCGTACCGGCTTGGCGCTGCGGCCGAGCAGCCCGGGGTGTCGCCAGTCTTTGACGTCGACGGCCCACACGTACCCGTCGGGGAAGGTGATGCGCACGTCGTAGGCGTCGAAGCCGGGCCACATCTGGATGTTGAGGCGCCGACCGTCGGCGTCGAGTTCTTCCAGGCGTCGTTTCAGGTCGGCCTCGGCGCGGCCGGGGCCTGCGACGAACTGTCTCAGGGGCCGCACGAGCTGGTAGGGCTCGCCGACCTCGTCGACGACCAGGCTGCGATGCGGCTGGGCCGGCCCTTGCCGTCGGCAGGTGTCACGCTCGCACCACCAGGTGCCGTCCGGCAGCGGTGTGAGCAGCGTCAGGCACCGGCAGCAGGTCATGTACGCGCCATCGCGCAGGTAGCTGGCCGGAGCCGGCAGGTAGCACAGTTCGATCAGTTCCCGCACCGGCTCCAGGTACAGGTCGGTGCGGACGTCGAACCATTCGTCGATGGTGAGGACGGGGTGCTCGACCAGCAGTCGACGGAACGCGGTGTAGCTCTCCGGCGCGCCGGAGAGCCGGCACATCTTCATGGCCCTGTGCACGATGTCCCTGTCGAACAGCACATTGGCCGTGTCTTGGCGCTGGATCCACCACTCGTGGCACAGCTGGGTGGGGACGCGGGCGTCGGGGTCGACCAGGACGTCGTCTGGGCTGAAGGCGTCGGGCGGCAGCTGCAGTGGCCAGTCCTCGATCGGGCGTTCGGCGCACCAGGTGACCAGGTCGGGCACCGAGCGCGGCATCTGGCCGACGCCGCGCTCCAGGCAGGTGAGGATCATGCGGTCTAGGGCGCGTTGCGCCTCGTCTGGGTAGGGCAGTGAGAAGGAGGCCAGGCCGGTCTTGTCGGCCAGTTCGATGACGGCCCCGGCGATCGTGCGCAGCAGCACCAGGTCGGGGAAGCCGCTCCAGTCCTGCTGCACGGCGGTGTCGTTCACGGTCGGGCTCCGGTTGTCGGATCGGGGTGATCAGTAGTGATGTGTGCCTGTCCGGGGGCGCACCACGGCAGCGCTTCGCAGCCCGTGCAGGCCCGGCCGGGATGGGCCGGGAACTCCCGGTCGGCCAGCAGCGCCTGGGCGTGGTCCCGCAGCGCCGCCCGGGCCTGGGCGGCGACTTCGGGCCGGGCCGGGCTTATCTCCAGGAACGTGGTGTCGTCGGGGCCGAGGACTTCCAGTTCGATGAGGCTGTGGCGCGGGTCGCCGCCGAGGGCGCCCGCGTTGATCATGAGGACGGCGAGGGCGAGCTGCGGGTAGTTCTCCAGCAGCGGTTTGCCTTCGTAGACGCCGCCGGGCGAGGCCTTCGTCTCCCGCCACACCCAGCCGTTGCCGCGGGGGTACAGCAGGTCGGGGGTGTTGATGAACACCGTGTTGATGTCGGGGTCGAAGCAGGTGACTTGCTGCTGCGGCAGGGGCTGGGTGCCCGGGTCGAGGCCGTCCAGCGGGCAGTAGTCGGCGTGCTGTTCGAGCATGCCGCGGGCGGTCTCGGCCTGGTCGCCGATCAGGTCCGTCTCCTCCGGGGTCCAGCCGTCGGCGCCGGGCCGGCACAGCCGGGCTGCGGGTTCGGCGTGGCGGCGGTTGAGGACGGCGTCAACACCCCGACCCAGGCGGATCGCAGGGTTCTCCGGCAGCCCGGACTTCAGGTTCAGCATCCGCACCAGGTGGTACATCGCTGGGCAGTCGTGGTGGTAGCGCAGATCCGAGGCCGACAGGGTGCTGCGGGGCGGCCGGTCGCGGGGCGGCGCGATCTCCAGCAGGCCGCGGGCCGTGGTGAGCGCTTGGCATCCTGTGATGGCCTTGCAGTCCGCGCAACTCGAGCCCGGCCGGGTCCCGTCGCGCTCCACGGCGGCGGCAAGCGCCGGGGCGGCGTCGCGGGCGAAGGCGTCCAGGCACTGCTGGCGGTCCCAGTCGGCCAGGACGTGATGCTCGCCGTCACGGCATCCGAACTCGATGATGCGCACACGGTCGGGCGGCACGGAGTGCGCGGGCTGCAGGGCGCTGGCGGGGAGCGGGGCGTAGGGCTTCCAGCCGCCGCCTTCGGCGGGGCGGCCACAGACCACAACGTAGGCGGCTGCGGCAATCTCGGCGGCCGGGCGGGAGGCTTTGGCAGAACCTTGGGACGGCAGCCACAGCTCGCGCAGGGTTCCGTCCGGCGAGGCGTAGCGCCGGCCCCATGCCGTCTGCTCGTAGGTCGTGGCACCGCGTGCGTCGGGGCGTTCGCTGTGGCGGCCCGCCACCCAGTCGTGTCCGATCGGGTAAGTCTGGGCGCGGCCGTCGGCGGCGGCAGTGTTCTGGTCAGCGGCCCGGGCGGCCAAGAACCGGGTGGCGGCCTGGCGAGTCCAGGCGAGAAGTCCGGGGTGGGCCGGGGCCATGCGGTCGGCGAGGACGCCTCTGGTGTGGTGAAGCTCGGCGAGTGCGGCGTCGGGCTCCTGACCGTGTTCGATGCGGTCGAGGACGGCCATCAGCGGACCCATGGCGAAGGTCTGGACCGGACGCCGGGCGTAGGGGGGCTTCGGGTCGGCGGCCAGCAGCGGCCGGGCTTTGGCGGCGACGGCCGTAGGGCAGTCGCGCGGGTCCAGGCGCGCTGCGGCGAGGTTGGTCCGGATCAGGGTGATGGCACCGCTCGTGCCTGCCGGTGCGCGCCATCGCGGCGCTTCGAGGTCTGGTGCTGCATCAGGGGGCGTGGATGGCGGATCATTCCGCTCGGTCATCACCCGACTACTAAAGCACGGACCGCCGACAAGTGTAAACTCGGTTCACACACAATGCCCTTGTCGATCTTCAATACACAGTAGCCTTGCTTGCGGCACAGCGAGCGTCCGTGGTCCTACCGTCCGCAACCTTGACGGTCTCGGGGCCTTATCGAAAGGTGGAGCGTGAAGACCGGGGACCTGCTCAACGAGCGCTATGAGCTGCTCGAATCGCTCGGCAAGGGCGGCATGGCAGAGGTCTGGAAGGCGCACGACCGGCAAACGGGCAACACGGTCGCCGTCAAGGGCCTGCGACCGGAGGACTTTCTGCGAGCGTTCGAAGGCAACAGCGAGGTCTACGCCCAGCAGTACAAACTGATGCGCGAACGGTTCGGGCGCGAGGCCTCGGTGCTGCGCGCCCTCGCCCACCCCAACATCGTCACCTACCTCGACACCGGGATGTTCGGCGACGAGCCGTACATCGTGATGGAGTACATCGAAGGCCTTTCTCTACGGGAGTTCCTGGAAAGGCACGTCCTCGCCGTGTCGGCGGTTGCCGCAATCATCACGCAGATCGCGTGGGCCCTCGGTCGCATGAGCCTGATCGAGCCGCCGATCGTGCACCGGGACCTCAAGCCCGACAACATCAGGATCAACACCCGGGGCGCGGCCCAGCTGATCGACTTCGGCATCGCGCTGCCGGTAAGCCCGGAGACCGCCCGCTACACCGAACAGGGGACGACGCTCGGCAGCCGCGGCTACCTGTCCCCCGAGCAGCATGACGGGCTTGACCTGACGCCGAAGTCCGACATCTATGCGCTGGGCTGCATCTCCTACCTGCTGCTCACCGGCGAGCCCCCGTTCCCCATCGAGCAAGCCAGCCAGCTGAAACGGCGACACTGCGAGGAGATCCCGCCGCCGCCGTCGACCGCGGCTCAGTACAACGTGCCCGAGGCGATCGACGACCTGGTTATGCGCATGCTAGCCAAGGAGCCCGCTGAACGACCCACCGCATCAGAGGTCATCGAGGTCGTCGCACCGCTTCTTCCCCAGCCCGGCAACCCCGCTCCGAACCCGAGCCTGAAGCCCGATCCGACCGCCATGTTCCGCGCGACGCCCGACGCGCCGAGCGATGCCGGAGCGCCGCCCCCGCCCCGCGCAGCCCGCGGATCGCGGTGGCTCAACCGCCGGCAGGTGACCGACCAGCTCGCGTTGGCCAAGGCCGAGCGGGATCGCGGCCAGCCGGGGCCTGGCGGGCAGGCCCTCATCAACGACCTGCTGCCACGGGCTCGGGCCGAGTGGGGTCCGCTCGACCGCCTGGTCCGCGATATGGAGCTGGCCGCCGAGGACTACCGCCGCGCCTTCGGCGACGGCACCCACGGCTGACTACTTCGACGACGCCCGCTCCGGCCCGGTGCCGGTTCGACGCGCTGTTAGCGGCGGTCCCCCGCGCCGAGCAGGAGCCGGGATCGATGAAGCCGTCGAGCGCGCTGCGATCCCCGGCCAGGGCCCTGCCTCGAGCGGCGCGATGCCGACCCTTGTACCTGCTAGGCCGGATAGATGTTCAATCTGCCAGCAGCGAGCAGCTCGGTGGTCTCCTGGATCAGCTGCTCACCGCCGCCTGCGATCGCTTCGACGGCATGTCGCAACCGGTCGACGGCCTGGAACGCCGAGCCGTAGGAACGCTGTTCGTCCAGCGGCAGCTGAAGCACCTGAAGGCGGCGAACGTCGATCTTCGTGGAAGTGGTGGCGCGGCTGCTGGCGCGGCGGATGTTCGAAGCCGCGCCCAAGCACCCGGCGAGGAACCAGCCGTCGAACAGCCGTTTGTCGTGGTCTGCGACATACAGCTGGGGACCGAGAATCGTCGGCGGACCCTCGTGAACCCAAGCGCTGCGTTGCACCGTTTCGACACCGACCAAGATCACATCACCGTCAACGGCGACGACCGGCGGATCAGCGCTATCGAGAAGACGCGCGAAGGATTCGGCATCGACCCAGGCGTCAGCGCGTCCGCGTCGCACCAGGGCCGGCACAGTCAGCACCGGAATCGCGCCATCCAGGGGCGGTGTGCCCTCGTTCGCCTGGATTGCTTGCCCGGCTCGCAGGGTCAGTGCCCGCGCGCTTTCCAGATCCCCGACGGTGGTCGCCGCGGTAGGCACGCCGTCGGCGACGAACCCCAGTCGCCGCAGCACTGCCGCGGCGCTGCCAAGGCCGTCGACCGAACGCGCGAACTCGGCCGAGATATCGTCGAGCTGTTGGATGGTGACGGCGTCGGCGACTGGCACGTGCGCCGTCGGCGACAGATCGATCTGATCGTCTAGGAGCTGCAGCGCCGACTGGACGACCCACCGTCCGGCGACCGGCCCCTGTTCCGACGTGGGCTCCCCCGCCGCCGCCCGAACCGTCGCCTCGATCTCCGCCGCGATGCGAGTCCACTCGCCGGGATTCGAGCGCGCGCCATCGGCCGGTGCAATCGCGGACGCGTCGACCATGAACACGCCAGCGGCGGCTGCCTTCGGGTCCGGCGCTTGCAGCACCCAGAAGGTCAGCGATACCCCGTAGGGCGGTGCAATGCCGGCGGGCAGCGCGATGATGCCTCTTAGAGCTCCGGAGCGCACCAAGGCCGAGCGGATCCGCCGGCCAGAACGGCGCGAGGCTACCGCAGGCGGAAGCAAGAGTACGGCGACGCCGCGCGGCTGGAGCCGGGCCAAGACGTGCTGGACCCACGCGAGCTCCGACTCGGCGCGCGAAGGACTGCCCAGCAACCAGCGCGCGTCATCAGCGAGCTCGTCGTGGCCCCAGTCGCGCTCGTTCCACGGCGGAATGCTGAGCACGACGTCCGCATGCGCCTCCGGCAGCGGATCGGCGCGCAGGGAATGTCCCTGCCGGACGTCGCTCGGCGCCCCAGGATGTGCAAGGGCCAGGCGAAGGCCAGCGATGGCTGCAGAGCCCAAATCAGGTTCCACACCGACTAACGTCAATTTATCGGCGGCGAACCGCTGCGCGGCTGCCATCAGCAAGTCGCCGGTACCGCACACCGGGTCAAGCACGGTCAGCGACTGACCAGAGGCGTGAGTCTTCACGACAGCGGCGACGCCGGCCATCAGCCTGGCAAGGTGGGCCGCGACCTTGGACTGCGGAGCGTTGACCTCTGTCCAGCGGCCGACAAGGAAGTCCAGTGTCTCCCGCGTGTCCGCCTTGCTGGTGATCCGCTGCGCCTGCTCGGCAAGGCCGCGCCCGTCCGGGGTGACGCGCTTCGCGGCATCCGCCAGCGCGCCATGGAAGTGATCATCGTCGATGTGCGGCTGCGCAGCGGTCGCCAGAACAGCGGCCTGGAGCGTTCGGTCACCGATGTTCTCGATCAGCGGCCACAGGCGTGCCGGAAGCGTGTCCTCCCGCAGTTTCTTGTGGTCGCGAAGCCACGCTTCGATATCCACGAGTCGGAATTCCGGATTGGCTTCGGTACCGCCGTTCGGAGCGGGGAAGTCGGCGTGACGGTGGCGCCAGTTGCTCACCGCCGCGCGAGACACTTTGGCGATCCGGGCGATCTCAGCGAGGTTGATACCAGGGCCGTCTAGGCCGGGCAACGCAATCCTCCTACCGGGAACGATCATCTCACCTTGGCCCGTCCAGCACACGGCTGCTGGATCTTCGCAGGGCAAGCCAGGAAGCGGTGTGGCGATCGTATCCCATCAGCCGGTTAACTCAGTTCGCGCATGTTTGCGGGGCAATGCGAAGTACGTCAACACACCAGCAACCGCACGCCGGGGACAGGCCACCACGACACAGCCCGCCTGCGAAATCAGCGAAAGTCGAGGTCACTGAAACCTCGTTCTTGTTGCTGCGGCTGCGCTAATCGTCAGGAGCTGCTCGTCGGGTGCAGGTGAGCGATGATCTGTTCGGCACACTTGCGGGGGTCGCGAACGATCTCGCCGCCCCAGAACGCGAGCACGGTCCATCCGTCCGCCCGCATGGCATCGCGCTTCCGCTTGTCGCCAGCCTGCTGTTCCGGGCTGGAGTGGTGAGCCCAGCCGTCGCAGAACACCGCGACTTTGCGGTCCGGCCAGGCGAAGTCGGCAATCGTGATCGGGTGCGGGTTGCCGTCCTGTGAGCCGCGATCGCCCCAAGGATACTGGGCGTGGCCTCGCGGGGCATGAGCGTCGATAAGCGCGATCGCCAGGCGCCGCTCTATGGGCGATCGCGGCAGGCCGATGAACCCGTCGGCGAAAGCCGGCACCCGCGCGCCCTCGACGTCCGATGCCCCGATGAATGTGCGGAGGAAGTCCGCCGCGACGTGCCGGTTGAGCAGGTCGGTCTCCAGCTGGTTGCCATAGGAGCGCAGGCAGGCATAGCAGGACTTCTCGCAGTCGCAGTCGTCCAGCACGGGCACCAGTGCGGCGGCGACTTCGCCGAAGCGCTCGCCGAGTTGGCGAAGGTAGCCCGCGCCGCCGGGCACTTCTTCGTACAGGACGGCAAGGCGCAGCAGGGCGTCGCTGCCGTTCGGGTCGGGCCGGGGCCAGTCGAAGCCGGCGACTTCGTTGTCCCCGGATTGCAGGACAATCCGGCAGCCGAGGTCGAGGGCGGCACGGATGCTGGCGAGGAACTCTTGCAGGTTCGCCGGCACGACACCGAAGGCTTCCAGGTCGGGCAGCAGCTGGAGGCAGTCTACCTTGCGTTCGGTCATCAGCATGCTGTATCGCACGTCGTGGTTGCTGCAGCGCTTGTCGTGGCGCTCCAGCCGCTTGCGCTGGGCCTGGGTTGGTTTGGTCGTTCCCGGGGGCATGTCGAACCACATCCCGCACGCGGTGCAGACGGCGAACTGCTCCGGAGGCGAGCCGGCCAGCGCTCCGCGGACGATGCGTCCGCGGTTCAGGACGGTCAGGGCGGCGTTGCGCTCCCACTGCATCACCAGGCCGGGGCGCTCGAACAGCCAGGTCTCGGCGGTCTTTGGGGCTCCGAGGTGGTGGCTGATCTCGAACGGTCGCCGGGAGCGGGCTTCCTCATCGGAGGTGATCCGGGTCCGCTTCTCGGCGCGCAAGGCCCGCATCGGGATGGTGATCTGAGGGCTGAGCTCGGTGCTGTCGCAGGACAGGCACGAGGCGGAGGTGGCGTCGTTGACGGTGTCGCAGCGCAGGCAGATGTTGCGACTGGGTAGGCCGCCAACACCGTCGGCATTGACCAGGTTGGAGCGGCGCAGATCGATCTCGTCAACCGCCCACTTCGCGCCGCGCGCGTAAACAACCTGCCCCGGGGCGTAGTCCTTCAGCGCCCGCACCGAGTCGTGGGCGAGTTCCGCGGCCTCGCGCTCCAGGAACAGCGATGTGGTCTCGGTGGGGAAGGCATAGGAGGGTAGGAACCCGACCGAGCTGAGGTAGGACAGCACGTAGGCGCGGTTGCGGTCGGCGAAGCGCATCGCATCCAGGCTGGCGCCGATACCGATAATCGCCTGCCGGGACTCCGGCTTGGAGATCGTCGCGCTGGCCTGCCGCAGCTCCTCCTCCAACGTCTGCTGCCGGATCTTGTAGGGGGTGACCGCCGCATCCAGGTCAGCGATGAATTCGGCGACGACGCGGTGGCACCAGGTCGCGTCCAACCAGGGCATGTCGTCATCGGCGAGCCCGAGCCGGAAGGATGCATGAATGCGCTGGGCGATCGAGACGGCGTCAGCCGCGAGAGCATCACGTACCGGTTCGATGTTGATGAGCTCGCCAGCGGACTCCGTGTCCGGCGATACCAGATCACGCATCCACTGGGGCAGGTCTTCGCCGCACAGCTCCAGCGCGAGCGCCCGCGCATGGCGGGTAATCACACGCGGGTTGTCGGGCAGGAACGCCGGAGGGCGGATCGAACCGCGGATCATCTCCACGGGGCGCTGGTAGTAATAGCTGTCGTGTGGCATGGTGCCGGCGAACGTCACCACCAGGGCCACGCGCTCCTCGCGGCGTCCCGCCCGGCCGGCCCGCTGGGCGTAGTTGCTGGCCCGCGGCGGAACGTTACGCAGCACCACAGCCAGCAGCTGCCCGAGGTCGACGCCGAGTTCCAACGTCATCGTGCAGACCAGCAAGTTCAGCTCGGAGTTCTTAAACCGCTCCTCGATGCCTTCGCGGATCTCCAGCGGGACTTGTCCGGAGTGCTCCTCCGCCTTCACCTGCAAAGGCTCGCGGCTGTCGGCCAGCTGGCGCTCATAGTCGTCGGCGTCACCTGACCAGGGCTGGAGCTTGCCCTTGCAGTTGAACGTGACGCAGGCGTTGCGGGGTGAAGGGCCCGGCTGGACAGCACGGCAGGCCAGACAGCGGTGCAGTGTTGGCGAGGCAGGGCGGATCTCCATCGCCTGAGGGATCACCTGCAGCAGGCGCGTGGAGGATTTGCCCGCGCCGGCGGTGACGCCTTGGAGCAGGCCGTGCCGCTCCAGCAGAGCCACGGCGACCTGGATGGCCCGTTCGATGTCAGGTTGGTTGATCAGATTCGGGAAGGCGATCTTCGCCATGGCTCCGATGGAGCTGCGGGAGCTCAACTTGAGCAGATCCGTACCGTTCGGCGCGGTGACCGCGTTGCTCAAGCCGACCACTGGTGCCCCGATCCGCACGGTGGCCCCTGCCTCGAGCAGGTCGGCTTCGGTCTTGGCATCCAGGCGTGCACGGAGCAGCTCGTGCCCAACCGCTCGGCGGGTCCGTGCGAAGTCCAGAATCCGCCCCAACAGCCAGCGTGCGGCCGGGATGTCCGGCCCAACCACGTCTTCCAACGGCGTCAGGTGAGCGTCGTCGAGCTGCTCCAGGCCGGGATAGCCCACAGTGATCAGCCCAAGGCGATCCAGGGTCGGAGGGCGCCGCTCATCGCTGGCGATCTCCCCAAGAACGTCCCATTCGCACACGCGCAGCACACGGCGGCGCGCGTCCGAGCCAGCGGGGCTGTCGTACAGTTCGGATTCCTGGCCGCGCCGGAACACCTCCTCCACCAGCGTGTCGAAGCTCGCCGGGTCCGCGCCTTGTTGCGCACGGTCCCGAACCACTTCGACGATCAGGCGCCTCACCTGTGCGGCACGGGCGCGGGACCGGATGTAGCCGGCCTGAAACGCGGTGTCCTGACGAGAGTCTGCGAACACCAGCAGCCTGCGCAGGCTCACGTCATCGCTTTGCGCGGCCAGCCCGGTGTGCAGGCTAAAGGCGGTGGCGGTCACGGCGGCGGCGGTGCGCTGGGTGAACTCCTCCACAGCGCCGGCCGCGCGCATGTAGCCGCAGACCTTACACCGCGTGAGCTCCCTGCCGACCTCCGGGAGTGCGACGAAGACCTCGCGCATCGCCGACCCACACGCCATGCACTGCGCGCCGTTTCCGTCCTTGCCGCAACTTACGCAGCGCAAGGCCGGGAACCAGCTGCGGTCCTTGGCGTCGGGCTCGAACACCGGATCGGTGTGCAGACGGCGCGCGACGTATCGCAGCACGGGGCCGTCAGGGTCGTCCCGCTCCAAGTCATAGTCCTGCCCGCAGCCCAGACACACTCCGAGGGAGAACGTTGTGGTCGCGCCGCAACCATCATGGGCGCACTCGGTGGCGCCGTTGGCCCACAAGTGCTCGCCATCGCCGGTGCAGCGGGTCAGCCGCGGCATCGACCGCAGGAACAGGTGCACCTTGGCTTCCAGCACCGGCGGCCCGGCCGGCGTGTGGGATCCGGCCCCCAGCAGCAGCCATGCCGCCACCTCATCCTCGATCGCCTGAGGCTCAACACCGGAGCGTTGCGGCAGCTCCGCGACCATCTGAACGAGCTCGTCTATCCGGCGCGGCGCAGCCAGACGGCTGCGCAACAGGTCCACAAGCGCACTGTCCTGGGGGTCACCCAGCAACGCCCGAAGCTCGTCAGGATCACCGCCCCGAGCCAGCGCGTCGCGAAGCACGGCCGAGTCGGGAGCCGGGCCGAGGCGGGCCAGATCCGGGCTTGGGGTGATAACCGGAGTCTCTTCGACGATCGAGTCGGTGTCGAACGGCGTCGCGAACAGCGAGGTCGCGAACTGCGCGGTCCGGGCCAGCCCGGCCGCATGATCACCGCCAGCGCTTACGGTAGCTGACAGACCGATGCACACCAGATCCCCGTCAGCATCGACGTGACCGCGCAGCCGCCGCACCAGGCAGGCGATCTCCGAGCCGAGAGCGCCCTGATAGGTATGGATCTCGTCAAGCACTAGGTGCCGCAGCACCCCATCGCCGAACAGCTTGCGGTCTTCGCGGCGCGTCAGCAGGTACTCAAGCATCGAGTAGTTGGTCAGCAGGACGTCCGGCGGGTTGTTCTGCATGTGCTCTCGCAGATGCTGCGGCGTGCCACCGGTGTAGACGCCGTAGCGCAGCCCGAGCGCGTCGCACGCTTGTTTGACGCGATCCTCCTGGTCATTGACGAGAGCGTTCATCGGATAGATCGCGATCGCCTTCACACCGGGACGGTGCCGGGCTTGGTAGGCGTGCGCGATGACGGGGATGAGGAAGGATTCGGTCTTGCCGGAGCCCGTGCCCGTGGCCACCAGCGTCGACTCCCCGCGCGCGATGCGCTCGATCGCCTGGGCCTGGTGCACGAACAGCCGCTCGACCTGTGGAAACGCCCGGGCGATCTCCGCGGGAAGCCCCGCCTTGTCGGCCAGCTCCTTCAGACTTCCGTCCAGTTCAAAGCGCGGCTGTACCGAAAGGAACGGACCGCGCCACAGCAGTGCGTCCTGTTCAACGAGCCGCTCAAGCTGGCCGCGCAGCGACTGGTCCGCGACCGGGTACGTGGTCCAGGTGAATCGCCGGTAGTCAGCCCGCAGCCGCTCAGCCAGTTCCAGCGGGTTCATCAGTCGACCACCTTTCGCGGACAGTGAACATCAGAGGACGAGCTTACGTAACCCCACCGACGACTCAGGGCTAATGGGTGGAGCCGTCTGCTCCCAACGACTTGAAGTAGTTGCGGACGCGGTTCTTGTAGTCATCGCTCGGGCGCACAGGCGAGGATTCGGCGCTATCGCTCTGACGAAAATCGGCAAGCAGCAGCTCAAGTTGATCTGCGTTGAGCCCATAGAGGCGAGCGACTCTTGCGTCAAGCTCGGCACGAAGTTCGTACTCGTCAGACTCACTGATGGGCGCGCACTCGACCCCGAGGACATTGGCGAGCTCATCGAACTCTGGCGCCCGACAGGTGAGTCTCCCGGAGAGCCGAACAACGTCGGCACCCGGCCCTTTGTCAAGGGGCAAGTCAGCTACTGGCGCCGTCGCCATGATCGCTTTTGTCACGTGAGAGCCAGCTCTACGTCGCACTACGAAATCAAGAACAAGGCTGTTCATTAGAGCGACGACGTAAACCATGGCAGGAGCTGGAAGCACAGTTCGATAAGCGTGCCGCTCAGCATCCCACGATGACCGGTAGAACCAGTGAAGCATCTCGCTTAGTGCAGTTCCTGGGGGGACTACTGCCGCAATAAGAGTCCGTTCGTTTGTCGCGCTCGCGGTCTGCCGAAAGGCGGGCCTGTAGTGATCGAACGGAACCTCAAGACCGCCACTACGCAACTCAGCTGAGTTGAGGAATACTTCGCCACGTCTCCTTTGCAGCGATTGAGCGTCCTGTTTGAACTTTCTGCGCTTCCGCGCGCGATTCAGAAGGTTAGACTCTGCAACTTCCGGAAGTAAGCGATAAGTCGGAGCTGCAAAATTGCCGATGAATTGGTGAATATGCTTTCCTTCGCGCAGAGGCGCCCCCTCGGCGTCGATGGAAAAGTTGGCGCGATCGTCGCTAATGTTAAACTCGCGCCCCCAGTCGATCTTCCAGCCCCCCACAGGCATCTTATCCAGAAAAGTACGATGGCCTGCATACATCGCAGTCAGCAGGTCAAGAAGCGCCGGATCACGAGTGTCCGGAATTGCAATGTTCTCTGGATCGAGTGCATCCAGGGTCGCACGCGGGATCGGGAGTGTGCGTTGCTCAAGGTGGAGCAAGTGGTCGAGCGTGCTGACGTCGCTGGTGAAAGGCAGCGGGTCGGTCCGCCCACCTCGTTGCGCAACGAGCAAAAGAAACTGTTCGCGACTATCAATCGGGAAGATCTTATTCGAATTGTCGCAAAGTACGAACCAATCGACGGTGTGCTGGTCGAATAGCGCTCGCCTATGATCGGCGGTTGATGCCCCGGCAACAACCCCGGCGTCGATAGTCAGCCCGATTCGCCCTGCAGGGGCAAGAAGCTTCATCTCCAGCTCGAGAAAAGCCCTGTAGTAGTTGAAAGCGATTCCATGGCTGTAGAGCATCACAAAGAGGCCAGAATTCTTGATGAAGCTCTTGACACCAGCGAGCCTTACGTCATCTGCTTCCTTTGCAATCGTGACGTCTGGCCGAGCCATGAGCTCGGCCTCTCTCGTAGAGCGTTGATCTGCGCGCTTGAGCAGAGAGTATGAGGGGTCAAACCTTCCGAAGAATTCGGCAGACTTGAACAAGATGCCTTCCCAAGGAGGGTTTCCGATCATGGCATCGAAGCCAGCGTCAAGGCGCCGAATACCAAATTCGTCGAAGAAAACCTCAGGGAACTCAAATTCCCAATGGAAAGGCCTGATCTCGTCGCGGATGTATTGCAGGATACCGACTCGATCTTTCGCTACCTGTTCGATGGCGGCGTCAGCCGGCTCTTTGATTCCACGTCGACCCTCGCGCCACAGCTCAGGAACACGATTGAACTGGTTAAGATAGAATGGTGCGATCCACCAGTCGCCGAGCGCTTGAAGTGTCTGGTAGTCCTCGCTGGCCATGAGCCGCGCGAATCGCCGTTCCTTGTTCCGGACTTGTAGGCGGTCCTCGGACGGGGCTTCTGCCAGCTCCCGCCGTGTTCTGATGACGCTGGCCAAGTCTGGGTCGGGCAGGTCGAAGAGAGTGGGAGCGGCCGACTCGTTGTTTGCGGGTGTCCGACTGTCGCGTGCGGGGACGGGGATACCCGCGAACGTTGCCAGACGTGAACCTACTAGAGAGTTTCCGCAGCGTAGGTGGGCGTCGAGAAAAGAAAGCGGTTTTCCCGAGGCTGCAGTCGCCAGCCAGAGGGATACCTTCGCGAGGTCCACAGCCATAGGGTTGAGATCGACGCCGTAGATGCAGCGTTCGACGATGAGGCGCCGGTATGCAGCGCGTTCGGTGTCATCGAGCTTGTGGTCGAGGTCGGCGCCCTCGCGGATGAGGGCTTCGCCGTAGGCTTCGGTCAGCAAATGGACAGCTGGGACGAGGAACGCTCCGGAGCCCATGGCGGGATCGCACACGCGAAGGTTGAGGATCTCCTCCGAGGATGCGTTTTCCACCAGTGGACGCAGGGTCTCGACCACGACGAAGTGCGCTAGTGGCCGGGGGGTGTAGTAGGAGCCAGAGCCTTTACGTTCTCCGGTAGCCTGGAACTGGTAGAAGGTGCCCTGCGGCAGCTCGCGAAGGATTTGGACGACGCCTTCGGGGAGTTGATCGGCGTTGACAACCTGTTCGACGGCGCTTTGGCCGCGCCCCACCTGCACGACAGCCTTGGGTTGCTCGGCGATGTGGGGTTCGTATGCGAGAAGCCCTTCGTAGACGCTGCCGAGTTGTTCGACCCCGAGTTCGCGGTAATTGATCGGCTGTCGGCCGATGGTGACGTTGCCGCGGCTGCTGCGGGTCGGCTGGGAGTAGGCCAGGGCGTAGATGGCTTCGCGGACGAACGTGTCTCCGATCTCCAGGATGGGGTCGTCCAAGAAAGGACATTGCTCGGGGTCGAACAGTCCGCCGTTGAAGCCAGCAATCTTAAGCTCGCCAGCATCGATACCGTCGCGGAGCATTCCCCAGGTCGCTCGCAGGGTCTGCCACAAGAAGCCGCTGTCGGGCTCCCAGACAGTGTTCTCATCGGTGATGAGGCGGCGCAGGGTGCGCAGCGAGTAGCCGTGGTCGTATACGGGTGTGCCGACAGGCAACAGTCCGCGGTCTTCCGCATAGGCGACGAACAGCAGGCGATAAGCGACCCGGAGCGCGTCAGCTAGCAGCAGGCGAGCTGGCGGATCAGTGTTTTCGCGGCGGCGCATGTCGGCCAGTGCACCGTTGGCGATTTGACTGATGGCGATGCGCACACCGTCGGACAGGCTGTCGGTGACGGCGGTTGCCGCCAGTGTGCTGGCACGTTCGACAAGGTCCCACAAGTTTGCGCCGGCATCGTCTGGGATGAAGGCGTCTGGACGCAGTAGGGCCCAGACGACCCGCCATTCATGCTCATCGCCGAGTTCTGCGAGCCCAGGCAGGTCGATCGCCAGATAGTTCGCTTCGCCGCCCAGGCCCGGGTCGCGCCGGATCACGCGCAGTTCTGAACCGTTGGTAACCAGGACAGCGGGGAGCGTCCCTCCACGGACAACGACTTCGGCTTGGCGTTGGGGGCGGAGCTTACCGGCTCGCCTACCGGTAGGCGAGGTGTCCAGGTGCTGGCCAGGTGGGCTGATTAGAATCCATGCGGCCTGCTGTTCGGCAGCATCGTGCCCGATAAGAGGTTCCTCAAGGGTGTCCGGGCGGGTGGGAAACTGCCAACCGAAGTGGGTGAGCCAATGCAGGACTCTGTTTCTTGTCTGGCCGAGCGTACTGGTTTCGTCGACGTCGGCGACCAACCGTCGCAGCTCGCTTTTGGTCTGGCGGATGTCGGCTTCGGCGGTGGCGATTCCTGTACGGGGGCGATGCTCGCGCAGGAACTGGGTCGGGTCAGCCAGGTAGTAGCTGGATAGGGCTGTGCCCACGACGCTGATGTTCAGCACGAGGCGGCCTCCACCAGCAGGATGCAGCCGACGAGTTCGGGCTCGGGGGTAGCTGCGACCGAGTATCCGGTGTGCAGCGCATCTCTCCGAAGCTGGAACTCTTCCTCGACAATCTTGCGAGCTTCGTCGAGTGTCTGGAAGTCGCCGTGGCCGACATCAGCGAACAAACCGAGCTGGACGCCGTGACCGGCACTGGTTTCGAAGCGGCGTTCGGCCTCAGCGAGCTCAGCGTTCTTCCATCGTTCCAGGTCGTGCATCAGTCTTTCGGCTTCGGCTTGAAGTTGGTCTTGTGTCTGTTGGGTGCGTTCTTCCAGGCGGCGTCGGGCCTCGCGCGTCGCGTGCTCGGCTGCGGCGTCGAAGCCGGAGGCGAGCCGGTTCATTGCGGCCTCGGCGGCGGCGCTCGACTCGACGGGTGCCGCCCGCACGCGAAGTCGACGAACGTCGGAAGCCTGGTCTTGGCAGGCCTCACCCGGCTTACCGCCCTGCCCACAGGGTACGAACACGGGGATCAGTGGTTCCTCCAGGAGGCGGCCATCGTCGGCCTGTAGACGGCCGATGGTGGTGAACAGCCACCCCTCCGGACCTTCGACAATAGCCTTGACAGCGACGCGGTCTGTGGCCCTGGGGTCGTACAACCGCGTGCGGACCCGCTGAAGAACGGCTCGAACCAACGGATGGACGGGCGTGAGGAAGGCGACGCCGCGGTTGTCTGGGTCCAGAGCCACCGAGCGCAGGAACGTCGCAGGGAAGGGCTCGGCGGGCACTCCGGGGTATTGAGACAGCACCGGGCCAGCGGTGATGGTGACGACGTCGGCGCTGCCAGTCACGTGGCCGCCGTCTTGCCGCAGTACGGAGGTGACCAGGTCGCGGAATTCGTCGAAGTCGGGAAGGAGCCAGCCTGCGGCGTCGCGGGAGGCGTCGGCCTCGGCCTCAGCCTGTTTCTCATCTGGTTTGCTGCGCAGAATCGCCAGCGCGCCGGTGTCGTCGAGATACTGGCGGACCTGTTCGGCGGCGGCTTGAAGCCGGGCTTCCAGTTCTTCTTCTGGCAGGTCTTCCAGCAGAGCGTCGATGACGTCGCTGCGTCCGGCAATGCCGAGGATGTCGCTGCTGGAACCGAGTTGCTTGGTGATTTCTGCGATCTTCTCGCGTAGCCGCTGCAGGATCTCCTCGTCGCGGGTGTCGGTGAGATACAGATAGGAGATCTCGACGATCTCCTTCTGCCCATAGCGGTCGACCCGGCCGTTGCGCTGCTCCAGCCGGTTGGGGTTCCACGGCAGCTCGTAGTGCACGACTACGTGGCAGGCGTCCTGAAGGTTCAACCCCTCGCCGGCGGCGTCGGTGGCGAGAAGCACCGCCCCAGGGGTGCGGGCAAATTCCGCGAGAACGGCGTGGCGCTGAGCCAGCGGCACGTTGCCGTCGATCCGCAGTATGGGAGCGACTCCGAGATTTTCCTGCAGGTACTCCAGAGTGTCGCGATACTCGGTGAAGATGATCACCCTGTCGCCGCGACGGCCGGCCCGGAAGCCGCGCAGCCAGCCACGCAGCTCGGTCAGTTTGCTGTCATCGCCGGGCGTGACTGCTTCCACCAGCTCCAACAGCGTCGCCACCAGGCGCCGCTCGCCGTCGAGGTCGAAGTTGGCGGCCTTCGCCGCTGGCACTCCCGATAGCGCCAGTTCCTCTGTCGACTCCAGGTCTTGCTCTGGCAACACTTGATCGGCACGGTACTGCCGCTGCGCGTCCAGTCGTCGCTTCCCGGCATGATCGGTGGTTTCCACACCGAGGCTGCCGGCACGCCTGCGAAGGCTCTGCAAGAGGGCGTAGGGGCTGGACAGCGCGCGCTTGCGCAGGACCTCCAGGGCGAACGCTTCGACGTGGTAGGAGTCGGTGTCCTTCAGCGCGGCAAGCACCCGCTTGCTGTGCCCGCGCAGCCGGCGGTGGATTTCCTTTTCCCGGGCTGTGGTTTGTACAGGGATCGGTTGCGGGCTGTTGCGGCGACTGATCGGCTGCGGCGGTTTGCCGCGGGCGACGTCGTCTTTGAGGCGGCGAACGATGTACGACTTCAAGACGTCGGGATCGACGCGGCCGTCGTCGGCGGCCAGGTGTGGGGACAGTAGCTGAACCAGGCTGGCGAACGACTCCTTGTAGCCGTTGTGTGGAGTTGCCGACAGCAGGATCAGCTCGCGTGAGTGGTCGGCGAGGGTACGGGCCAGACGGCTTCGGTCGGTAGAGTTGGTGCGTCCCTCTCCTGCGAAGGCTCGGGCGACGTGCTGCGCCTCATCGATGATCACAACGTCAAACGTCGGTGCGGCCTGGATCGCCGCCAGGTTGGTCTTCAGGTAGTCGATGGAGGACACGGCCAGCGGGACCGCGGTCCACGGACTGACCGTGGTCGGGTAGCTGCGCCGTAGGTCCAGCCACTTGCGGCTGTCGACCTTGGTGAACTCCAGGTTGAAGCGGAAGCGCATCTCCTCCACCCACTGGTCCTGAAGACCGGCGGGACAGGCGATGAGGACTCGGTCAGCACGACCGCGACGGGCGAGTTCCAGCAGAATGAGGCCGGCTTCGATGGTCTTTCCCAACCCGACGTCGTCGGCCACCAGCAACCGGGTGCGGGGCTGGCGCAGCCCGGCCAGTACCGGGACCAGCTGGTAGGTTTCCACCTCGATCCGGCCGTGCTCGGCCGCCAGCAGGTCTCCTCGACCGTGGGCCATGGTGAGCGCCAGGGCGTTGTGCAGTTCGGCTAGGCGCACAGGGTTGCCGGTGCCGAAACGCAGCTGAGTGGCGGGCTCCAGCTCCAGCGTCGGTTCCAGGCGGGCGATAACACTGATTCGGCGCGGTCCGGGCCGGTCGTCGGCGCGCCGCAGCTCCAGAAATGTGTCCCTGCCTGCCCCGTGTACCGCCTCGATCTCCCATCGGCGGTCGCGCAGCCGTACCCGCATTCCCCGTTCAAACATCCCGGTGCCCGTTACCCATGGGAAGTATCATTCGCCACAGCGTAGCGGACCGCGACTCAGCGCACGCCAACAGCGCTGTAGGAGGCGACGTCCGACCTTCTGGTCGCTCAGACGTTCTACGAAGGGTTGCTGGAGATCACTCTTGAGTCGCGGTGTCGCTAGCTGGGCGGCGCAGCGTGGTCGGGTCGTATCGCAGGCGGTAGACCTGAGACTCGCCTCCGTATGTGTCGTAGATCGTGATCGACGATAGCAGCTCGGCCTTGATCCTCCGGGTGCGGACAACCCGCCGCTCCTCGTTCGCGCTGATCCAGGACTCGATGCGCTCAGGCAGATTGAACGTCAGCCGGTACGCATCGTGATCAGTAAAGAGCCTCTTCCAAGAGATAACCGCGCAATGCGGCCTCGGCCACCATGGGGCGACCGTAGCAACTTGCACCGACACGGCGCAGGAGCGGGCCATCACATCGGCGACCAGAGCAGGACTTGTCGCGCGTACTTCCCGCAGGTGCGGGCCTTTAGCACAAAGGGGAGGCCGTCACTGACCACTCGATCGATCTCGGCTTCGACACTATCGCCCTCCTCCCGCGCAAGTAGGCCACCGTTCGGTGCCGGTCCCCTCCCGACGGCCCGCACGGTGCAATACACGGTCTGGTCAGCCCGGCAGAAGATGCCCGCACGGGCGAGCCGTGCGATTGATACGCCCCCGGTCACTCGCGGCGTCGGCGGGTGCGAGTCCGGTTCGGCCTCCCGTTGTGGCGCTCGATCTGGGGAAAGCCCGGCGCGTGGACCGTGAACAACGCTCCCGGTGCCGGGATGTCGATTCCGGCGAGATGGTCATAATCGGGGTGCATGAGGATCGACTCGTAGGCGTTGGCGGCAATTCTCAGATTGACATCGCCGACGCTCGATGGGTCGGCATCGAACCGTCGAGGAGGTCCGTACCGGTCACCACGTCCGAGGATGAGTAGGTGTCGTGGACTCAGCGGGAACCAGATCTGGTCCGCGAACGCCATCCCGGTGCGGTGTCCCGGCTGGCGGCCCTGCTCGAAGAACAGTACGACCGGCTCATCGCACGTAACGAGACTGGGCTCGTCGTAGACAGCGAGGTACCAGGGGCGGGTGATGAGCTCTTCGAACAGTTTCAGGGCCAGCGGGCCCATTGCGCCGATGTGAGCGTTGGGGTCCGGCACGAACTCGACGTCGTCGACGATCTCGCTCAGCGAGCACACCTGCGCGATGGCCTCGGACGTGGGCTCTTCGTCGCGCGCGCTCAACCACGCCGCCGCCTGCTCCTCGTCCATGCCCTTCGGCACCATGACGTGCATGTAGGTGTCGCCCATCAGCTCAGTCATGCGGCGCACGGCGCGACCCCGAGTCTTTTGGAAAGCGAGGAACAGGCAGAGGCTCTCCCGGTCGGCGAAGGGCGGGGGGAAGGGCTGGAACAGCCCAAGCCGTACGATGCGCTCGATCACCGGCGCGGCATTCCCCTCGATCCAGGTCAGCAGGTGATCGGATCGGCCATCCAAGGCGCCATCGTTGTCGACGCTGGTGTAGAAGTCCCTTTCGGCGACCGCATCGCGAATCGGCGCGGTATAGCGGCGCCCTGTGGCCCGGTCGACGACGGCGATCATGCCGCGCTCGTTGCCGAAGTAGCGCTGGTGCAATTGCGGGAGAAGGTGGTGTCGAGTGCCGACTGAGCCGTGCGGCTTGCCGGGCAGCGGCCACCGCTCCCCGCGGGGGTCGTTCGCTGTGCTCACATCCTCAAGGCTAGGAGTCGAGGCTGACACCTAGCGATCGATTTCCTCGCCGTGCCGGCCTCCCGCTAAAGCAGGAGGCCGGTCTGATCATTAGGTGTCGGTGAGGTGGTGCCGTAGTTCCGACCAGGGGGTGCTGCACGGGTCGGCGACCAGCCGCCACCATCTGCTGGGACTCTTCGGGTACGGCCTGCCGACCTTGGACAAATGCTGTTGTGCTCGGGTGAGGATCAGTCCGTGGCGGGCGCGGGAGAGCATGACAAGCAGCACCCGCTGTTCCTCGGCCAGCGCCTCGCTATCGCTGGCCTGGAAGGAGGGGATGTGGCCGTCATCCAGTCCGACGATGATCACCCAGTCGAATTGCTGTCCTTTGCCGGTGTGCGCGTTGAGGAGATGCACTCCCGGCTCGATCGGCCGGTCGTCGGCGCGGATGGTCAACTGGTCGAGGGCCTTGGACGCCGCGCCTGTCGGTCCAGCGAGCTCCTCCAGCATCTCCAGGGCCTCGGCCGCCTGCTGGTAGGTGTCGACGTCCGCGGGGTCGATCAGCGCTAGGACCTTGTCTCGCAGGTGCTCGACGGTGCAGGTCGTCGGTAAGGTCCGGAAGGCGTCCCGGAGTCGCTCGGCCAGCACGGTGTCGTCGATGGCCAGATCCCAGCGGTAGCGGGGCAGTCCGTGCGCGTTGTCGAGGGCGTCCTCCAGCTCCTTGCGCCGCCAAGCGGCGCGCACGATGACGCCGACGGAAGTCTCGGGGTCTTGGGCCAGGATGCGCTCGCAAACCTCGACGATGGCCTCGGCCTCCTCGGTGGTGCTGTCGAACTCCACAGCGCACGAGACCCCGCCATCTCGCCAGGCGGAGGGGTCGGCGGCGGCCAGCTGCTCGCCGCCAAGTTCCTCGGCCGCGGCGTTGACGACGGCCAAGACCGCCGGGGAGGAACGATAGGAGACGGTGAGCGTGTACGGGCTGCCGCACATCTGCCGCAGGGTGGCCTCCACCTGGGTCGGCTCGGCGCCGGCCCACGTGTAGATGCCCTGTAGGGGGTCGCCGACAAAAGTGCGGCGGGCGGTGCAGCTGCGTATGGCCAGGTCCAACTGCTGCATCGACAGGTCCTGGAACTCATCGACCAGCACCGCTCCGTAGTGCCTCTGGTACAGCTCGGCGATCGCGTCTACGTGCAGCAGGCGCTGGGCGTGGCGCAGCAGGTCGTCGTAGTGCAGGATCCCGGCGGCGACCCGGCCACGCTCCAGACCCGCGGCCCGCAGGTCGACCCTCTCGAGCAGTTCGGCGACTTCGGAATCGTCGCGCGCGCCCTGCTTGGCCTCCCGAAGAGCCCGCGCGATGGCCTCCCGAGCGGTCCAGTCGTTGCCGACCTCCGTCTCCAGCGCGCGGGTGAGGGTGCGCGCATCGGGCATGGCGAAGGCGGGGTCCAGCCCGAGGGTGCGGCCGTGGGAGCGTAAGATCTCGGCGGCGTGGCCGTGGAAGTTGCGCACCCGTATGTAGCGGCGGAACCGGATGGTGCCGAGCTCGCGCTGCAGTCTGGCTCCCAAGTTCCGCTTGGCCTTGTTGGAGAACGTCAGGGCGAGGATCTTCTGGTGCGGTTCCAGACGTTCGATCAGCACCGCCGCGCGGCGGGCTAACAGCTCGGTTTTCCCGGTGCCCGGCGGTGCGATCACCAGCAGCGCGTCGCTGGGGGCTTCAGCGAGCGACGCGGCGGTCAGAGGTTCGGTCACGTCTGGCTCCGGGCCGCGACCGCCCGCAGCATGTCCGCGACGCTGGTGATGCTGGCGGCCTCGGCTGCCGTCAGAGCGCCGGCCACCGCAAGGGCCGCCTCAGTCTTGTTCCTGCTCTGTCGGCAGAAGTCCGCGGCCTTCTCGGCGGCAATGTCGCCAATCGCGGATACGCCGGCCGATTTGAGCAGGTCTACCTCCTTGCACACGCCCGCGTCGATGAGGATCCGCGCGACGGCCGGGCCTCCGAGGGCGGTGCAGTACTCGCCCTCCAGGTCCGGATCACACACCCAGATCCGGCTGCCCAGAACATTGGCCGGGTTGCCGCCGAAAGCCCCCGTCCACTTGTTCTTCGCATCGTCATCGACCAGGCCAAACAGCTCAACGTCGAATCCTTTGGGGCCAAGGAAGTTGAAGAGCTTGGGGAACTTGTCTGCTCCGTCGATGTCGAACACGGTGCAGCCCAGTCGGTCCAGCCCGATGCCCAGGGCGCGGCCGACGCTCTCGACGATGTACCGGTCAGCCACGCCCTCGACCAGGACGACCGACCGCGCCGACAGCGCCTCCAGCAGCCGCGAGGACCACCACCGGGCCCGCAGCTTGTCGATGCTGGTCAGCGCTGAGGCATGCAGCTGACGTGCCCGGCCCTGAGGGCTAATCGCGACCACCTGCGAGGGCTCAAACCGCTCCATGACGAACGGCGAGTGCGTGACCAGCAACAGCTGGTTCTGCGCGCCGGCGAACAGGTTCGCCGCAGTGCGCTGGCTAGTGGGGTGCAAGTGCAGTTCGGGCTCGTCGATTGCGATGACATTCGCCGCGCCCTGCGCGAGCAGGAACAGCGTCATCGACATCAGCTGGCGCATGCCATCGGACTGGTCAGTCAGAGCGACGAACGCCTCGTCGCGCTGCAGGAACATCGCGACGTTCCCCAGTACCGAGGCCGTTGGGTCCGCGACCGAACGCACCGCCAGGTCGTCGGCGCCGATCTGCCGGGGCATCGCGCGGGACAGGTGCTCGGCGACGTCCTCGCGCAGTTTGGTCAACGTCATGCTCGAGCCGAGTTTGGCGTTGAAGTCCGCGAGCATCGCGGCCAGCTCCCCGCGCTCGGCCCCCAGGTCGATCGAGTCCAGCAGCGCCCGCATCGCGCTGGCCGGGCCGTCGAGCTGGGCGTTGCCGGTGCCACGGGTGGCCGGCAGGTAGCGCCAACCGAACGCCTCCATCTGCTCGCGGCTCGGCGGACGGTCGTCGCCGCGCCCAGGGAACCAGCGGCGGACCTCGACCTGCTCAGGGTCCTCGGCCAGCGTCACTTCCAGCCGGACGGTCAGCGTCTCGCGGCGGCCGTCGGGCGAGACGTCGATCTCGCGGTGGAACAGCGTCTTTTCCTGTGCGGTGAACTCCTCCAGCACGACCTCGACTACAAGCGGCTGGTCGGCATCGCGAAGATCCGACGGGCCGTAGGTCTGGTACAGCTGCCCCACTCCGAGGCCCAGAACAGCCTGCACCGCCCGCAGCAGCGAGGTCTTGCCGACGTCGTTGGCGCCGATCAGGACCAGGTGGTGCCGAACCTCTATATCTACGTCCTGCAGGCGGACGTAGTTGGCGACTTGGACCCTAGCGAGGCGCATCGGCGGCATCCTCGCCCTGCTGCGATGCGGTGCCCTGCCGGCTGCCGCACGGCCCGACTTCGTTCCGTGTTGCTCTGATCACGCGCACCAGGGTACGGCGGCGGCCTGCCCCGCCTCACGCGAATTGCGGGACCGGAGCAGCCTCGGCGTACGGAGCCGGGTCGCGCTTCGAGCCGCGCCGAACCTTGGTGCCTGCCCGCCCGGCGTGCACAACGACTCTATCCGCATTTCAACAGGGGTATAGCCGGTCGCTCCCTGGACCACAACCCTGGACCACCCTGGACCACATTCGTTCACCTCGAGCAGACGGCCACCGCTTTCGGTGACGATGGTCCAGGGATGGTCCAGGGAACGTTCGGCGACACGGTGACACTCAGCGGCACGGACTGACACCAGACTGCGGATGTAAGCGGACAGAACAACACCGACCGGCATGCGCCAAACCCCCGCATCACCATCGAGCGCCGGACCATGCACGCTCTTAATCCGCGGGTTCGGGGTTCAAGTCCCTGGCGGCGCACCCGTAGCAAAACCCCTGGCAGCCTAGCTGGCCAGGGGTTTTTCGTTTCAGGTCCAGGATTGGTCCAGGAACCGGGTCGCCATCGGCAATGCATCCGCGTCGGAGCACCCTGATGATCCCGTCCGTTTTGTTCCGCGGTCCGGGGATGGTCCAGGGATCTTGAAATCGATGGTCCGGGATGGTCCGGGGAACGACTCGAAATATCCCCTTCCACCTGGCGCTTCAGCGGGGCGAACACCGAGGTGCAGATGTCCCGGGTGATGGTCGCGGCATGGTGACAGCCAGTTCCGTGACCAGCCGGGCGGCAAGGGGGGCGTCGATGCCGTACCGGTCGGCTGCGCGGAGCAGTGCGCCACCGATGGCGTCGAGTTCCAAGACGCTGCCGGCTTCCGAGTCGCGTTGCATCGAGGACTTCGTCTCGGCGGGGAACGCGTCGTAGACGTTCATGACCGCGGCGACGTTCGAGTCGGCGCCGCAGGCGCGGGCGACGGTGGTCGCTTCGTCGACCAGCGTCAGCAGCTCATCGCGGTGTCCGGTCCGCAGATCGCCGACCGTGATGCCGTAGTAGGTGGTGAGTAGGGCCATGGGGGCCAGGAACGACATCTTCGCCCACAAGGTCGCGGTCTCATCCAGCAGCACTCGCGTCTGAACGCCTGCGCCGGCGAGTACGGCGGCCACGGCTTCGATCTGTGCCTGTGATGCGGTCGTGCTGGCGAGGTCGATCTGCACGAACGGGCTGCCGTGGGTGATGACGCCGGGCGCCGTGCGGGTGGACTCGACCCGGATCACGCCGGGCACGACATGTTCGGGCCGGTAGCGTTGCCGGAGAAGCTCAGGGTGCTCTACGCCGTTGAGCAGCGGCACGACCAGTCCGTCCGCGAGTGCGTCGGCGGGGAGGCGCTCCAGCGCCGCGTTGAGGGCAGTCTGCTTGCAGGTGATCAGGCAGAAGTCGACGGGCTCGGTCAGGTGTGT
Organism: Catenulispora subtropica; assembly: GCF_039531675.1. Lineage (NCBI taxonomy): Bacteria > Bacillati > Actinomycetota > Actinomycetes > Catenulisporales > Catenulisporaceae > Catenulispora > Catenulispora subtropica. The sequence goes on along the minus strand of NZ_BAAAQM010000011.1, from coordinate 117,479 downwards.
CGCGGCGGTCACGGGTGCGGCGAAGTCGCCGAAGTGCGTGCTGCGGACGCTGATGCCGTCGCGGTTCAGTGTCTGCGTGGTGGATTCGCCTGCCAGGCAGATCACCTTGTGGCCGGTGCGGGACAGCAGCCCGGCGAGCAGGCCGCCTACGCCGCCGGGGCCGAGGACGGCGATGGTCGACGGCTGTGCGTTGTTCATGGTCTTCCTTGTCGTGGATGTGGGTGGTCGTCAGCGCAGGACGAGCAGGTCCAGGGCCGATGTGAGATCGACGTCGCCGGGTGTCTCACTGGCTGCGGCTTCGCGGAGCCGGTGTTTGCCGCGCTGGTACTCGGCGTCGGTCAAGCTGCGCATCAGAGTGTCGGCGCCACGTAGGGTGTCCAGTCGATCGAGGAGCTCGGTCAGGCTCGTGATGTCGGTCTGCGGCACCGGTTCCAAGGATGTCGGGGCGAATCCGGCTGCTGCGAATGCCTGGCAGGTCTGCTCGACTGTCGGATAGGTGTCGAGCAGGCGGGTCACCTCGGGGAACCAGCGAGCGATGCGGAGCCGTTCATGGCGTCCGGCGAAGGCGTTGCGGATGAGGACCGGTGCGTCGGGACGGAGCACGCGGCGGATCTCACGTGCCGCGGCTCGCAAGTCGGGAATGTGGTGGGTGACGGTGGACAACCACGCCGCATCGGCGCTGGCCTGCGGGACGGGGATGGCGGCGGCGTGCCCGTCGAGGATCTCGATGTCGGGGCGGCGGGGTATCAGGGTACGCATGGCGGCGGCCGGTTCGACAGCGATCACTTTGACCGGGAACCAGTCGCACAGGGCCGCCGCGAAAGCCCCGGTTCCAGCGCCGACATCCACGACGGTCATGCCGTTGACGGGGTCCAGATGCTGAGCGATCGCGTCCTTCCAGGCGGTCAATCCGTCGCGCGGGATCTCGCGGACTTCCTTGAAACTCGCGGCCGTTGCCGGGTCGTAGTCGATGCGGGCCATCAGTCGCGCCGGAAAGTGGGCCGCAGCACGCCGCGGGCGATGGTGTGTGCGGTGAGGACGAAGCGGGCGTAGCCGGCCGGGGATTCGGACAGCAGGCCGAGGTCCTCGGTGTCCAGGGCGTGGACGGCGAACAGGTAGCGGTGCTCCGGGTCTCCGGCCGGCGGGTAGGCGCCGCCGTAGGCGGCCTGGCCGAAATCGTTGCGCAGGTGGAAAGCCCCATTCGGCAGGTGCGTGGTGTCTCCGCTCCCGGCGTCGGCGGGCAGACCGGTGCAGTCGGCGGGCAGGCCTAGGAGCATCCAGTGCCAGAAGCCGCTTCCGGTGGGGGCGTCCGGGTCGTAGCAGGTGACTGCATATCCGCGGGTGGCGTCTGGCGCACCGGCCCACGACAGCGCTGGGGACTGGTTGCCTCCGCCGAGCCCGTCGTGGATGTGGCGCTCGTCCAGGGCCATGCCGTCGGTGATGTCTCCGCTGGTCAGGCTGATGGCGGGGACCGGCGGGAGCAGGTCGTAGGGGTCCGGTGCCTGGGGCCGTCCGGCGTCGTACGCGCTGATCTCGATCAGGTTCTGGTCGGGGTCGCGCAGGTAGACGCTGGTGATCGGTCCGGTCGCGCCGGTGCGGGCGACCGGACCGAGTTCGACCGGTACGCCGAGCGTGTGCAGGTGCGCCTGGACAGTGTCGAGCGGGACCGCGCTGATCAGGCACAGATCGGCCGAGCCCGGGGTCGGCGTAGCGGCCTTGGGCTCCAGTTCGCGTCCGGCCTGGTGGAGGTTGAACTTCTGCGTGCCGAAGGCGAGGGCATGCCTGCCGTCTCCGAAGACGATCGGCTGCATTCCCAGGACCGTGCGGTACCACTCGACGGTGGCGTCGATGTCGCGGACGGTCAGGACGAAGTGGTCGGCGCGGGCGATGCGCATGCGAGTGGCTCCTGTCGTGCGGTGGATGGTGGAACGGGCCGAGCGAATGAAGCAGATGACAGAGCATGAATGAGGGCGCCTGCGGCGGCGCCTGCTGCGAGCAGCGCCCAGCAGGCCGTCCAGCCGGCCGATGCCGTGACGGCTGTCAGAGCTGGCGGAGTCAGTCCCACGGCCGTGAACAGCACGGTGTTCTGCAGGCCGTGGATGCGTCCGAGGCGGTGTCTGTTGCCGCTTCGTACCGCCAGCCGGGTGCTGACGGCGAACGCCAGCCCGTTCCAGCCGCCTGCGGGCAGGCATGCCGCCATCAGCAGCCCGGCTTGGAGTGCGGCCGGGACCCGGGCGATGTGGGCGAGCGCGAGCATCGTCAGCAGCGTCGCGGTGCAGGCGCCGAGAACGATCAGGACTGCAGGCTCCTGATCCGGTCGCCGGTCACCGAACCGGCCCAGTCCGATGCGTAGGACGCCGCTGAACGACTGGACCGCGACGAACATGATCACTGCCGGTGTGACGCCGATGCCGATCGCGGTGTGCCAGGCGGCGACCGACAGCGCGACGGCGCCTGTCTGGGCCACGCAGTAGCAGGCGTTGGCGGCCAGCAACGTCGGGAGTCCGGCCAGTCGTCCCGCCGGTATGGCGGGTGCTTCGGCGATCGCCGCCGCGTCCGATGGTGGAACGGGCCGAGGCGTCGCGGGCAGCCCGAAGGCCACGCCCAGGCCGGCGACGATGCATGCCAGACCCAGCACGTCGAACGCCGCGCCGACCCCGGCCATGCCCACCGCCGCGGGCAGCAGCGCTGCCGCCACCAGGCCGCCGACCGGAACAGCGGCCTGGCGCAGCCCCAGTACCAGGCCTAAACGCCGTCCCGGGACCCTGTCGGCCAGCGCTCGCGCCAAAGCCGCGGTGCCGGCACCGACTCCGACGCCGGCGACCGACAGCCCCGCGATCGTCCAGGCACGGTACTCGGAGGAGGCAGCGCCACCTGCGGCGACCAGCCCTGGAACCGCGACCGACAGCCCGGCCAGCAGGACCCGCCGGTCCCCGACCCGATCGGACCACCGGCCCCACGCATAGACGCTCGCCGCCGTCGCCGCGTTCGCCGCTCCCAGCACGAGGCCGAGACCGGCCAGGCCCACGTGCAGATCACGCTGAAGCGGGATGCTGATACTCGGCAGTCCCTGCTGGACCATGGACACGGCGACCTGGGTGACCAGGGCCACCGGAATGATCGAGGCGGGTATCGGCGGCTTGGCCGACTTCACGAACCGGCGGTGCGGGCGCCCAGCTCGCGCCGCACCGCCTCCCACCCGGCTGTGGACAGCAGCGCGTGCACGGGTTCCAGCAGCCGGTACAGCCCGGGGCCGGAACGCGTCGCCAGGTCCTCGTCGTGCTCGAACACGTCGAGCTCGTTGGCTGCGGTGACGTCCAGGAAGGCGCGCAGGTCCTCGGTACCGGGATGTGCCATGTCCGCGGAACCCCGAGAGCGCAGGAACTCCTCGATGACGGAACGGTTGTCGGATGCGGGTTCGTTCAGAATCTCGCTCACGTCACGAGTTATACTCGTGACGTGAAGCCGGACGCAACACCGACCCAGGACGTGCCCCCCGACGAGCTGGTGTTCAATTTCCGCTCCGGGCGGCTGTGCCTGGCGTTCGTCGCCACGGTCGGCGAACGCTGGCGCGGCAACTACGAACGCCTGCGCGCCCCCGAGGACGTGGCTCGCTGGTACCGCGAGGCCGGCCTGCTCGACGAGACGATCGCCGTGACGCAGAGCGGGCTCGACGCCGCCCGCACGCTCCGCGAGGCGATCCACTGCGGCGCCAAGGCCCTGATCGCCGGACGCCGACCAGTCGACGCCGACGAAGCGCTCATCAACGCCGCCGCCGCAGAGCCGCCGCTGATTCCGTCCTTCCGCCGAGGGACACGCCGACTCCGAGCCCCGGAAACCGATGCCCAAGCAGCCGCGCTGAGCACTGTGGCCCGCGACGCCATCGACCTGTTCGCCGGCGAGTACGCCGATCGCATTCGCGAATGTGCGAGCCCTGAATGCGCGCTGCTGTTCGTCGACACCAGCCGTCCGGGGCGCCGCCGCTGGTGTTCCAGCGACGCTTGCGGTAGCAAGGACCGTTCCGCCGCCTACCGCCGCCGACAGCATGGACAGCAGGCGTGACCGTGCCGCGTCTTCGATCACCCCCAACCGGGCGTCGGCGGCATCGGCCAGGCCGGTGTCGGGGGCAGCGCCTGCTCGCTCAGCCCGGCGCCACTGCGCCGCCCGCTAAGTCGGCCCAGCACGGCATGCCCGGCTCCGGACACCACGGACCCGGTGCCCGACACCGCCCACGACAAGCCGAGATCGACCCCCGTGACTCCCTCAGCGAGAACTCTCTGGACGGCCGTCCGGGGATCCCGGACGCGCTACCGGCACAGGGAGCTGATGTCACCGCTATCGGTTGCTGTTCGGTTGGTCTGTGCTGCCCTGCACGAGGCGGGATTCCCAGGCCCAGGCGGTGATCTCGCTGCGGTTGCGGGCCCCGAGTTTGTTCTGGATCGCGGTGAGGTGGCCCTTCACGGTGCTGACGGAGATGAAGAGGGCGGCGGCGATCTCCTGGTTGGTGCGGCCCCGGGCGACGGCGCGGATGACGTCGGTCTCCCGGTCGGTGAGCGGGGAGCTGGGCTGGAGGGAGGGCTTCGCGGGGGCGAGGGCGCGGAGCAGGCGTCGGGTGACAGAGGGGGAGATCAGGGCGTCCCCGACGAAGGCGGCCCGTACCGCGGCGGTGAACAGAGTGGGATCGCCGTCTTTGAGGACGAATCCGAGAGCTCCGGCCTGGAGGGCGCCGTCGACGTACTCGTCGAGTCCGAAGGTGGTGACGATGACGACCCGCAGCGGGTCGGCGACGCCCGGGCCGGCGAGGGCGCGGGTGACGTCGATGCCGTCGAGGCGGGGCATGCGGATGTCGACGAGGCAGACATCGGGTCGTAGCCGGCGGGCCAGGGCGACGGCCTCGGCGCCGTCGCCCGCCTCGGCGACGACGGTGATATCGGGCTCGTCCTCCAGGATGAGGCGCAGGCTGGTACGGATCATGGCCTGGTCGTCGGCGACCAGCACCCTGATGCTCATCGGCGGTCTCCGGCCGGCAGGGGCAGGGTGGCCCGGACCGACCAGCCGGTGCCGGGCTTCGGGCCGGCGTCGAGCGCACCGCCCAGGGCCTCGGTGCGCTCGCGCATGCCGATCAGGCCGTAGCCGCCGCGCGGGGAGGCGCGGATCAGGGAGTACGGGGGAGCATCGTTGTCGACCTCGACGGTGATGTTCGCGCTGTCCTGGGAGACGGTGACGGCGGCCGCCCGGGCACCGCGGGCGTGGCGGGCGATGTTGGTCAGGGATTCCTGGACGATCCGGTACACGGTGGCGGTGACGACGGGCGGCCACTCCGGCGCCCTGACGGGCAGCCGGAGGTCGACGGCCGTGCCGTGCTCCTCGAAGCGGCGGACCAGGTCGATGAGTTGTTCCGGTCCCGCCGTGACGGCGGCGCCGTCGTCCGTGTCGCGGAGCAGGGCGACCACCCGGCGCATCGCGTCCATCGCGTCGCCGCCGGACCGCTCGATGTCCGCCAGGGCGGGGCCGAGGAGGTCGGGCTGCTTGCGGAGCATGATCTGGGCGGCATGGGTGTGCATCACGATGCCGGAGACGTGGTGGGCGACGACATCGTGCAGCTCCCGGGCCAGGGCCAGACGTTCGTCTCGCCGTACCGCCTCGACGGCGGCCCGGTGGCGATGGTCCAGGAGTCGCAGGACCAGCCCGACTCCGATGCCGGCCGACCAGGCCTGGACACCGGGGTGGAACGGGTCGGCGGTCACGACCCGGCCGAGTGCCGTGACCACGAGCCCGGCCGCGCCGACCGCGGCGGCCCGCCCGAAGGGCAGGACCCGGACCGCGGAGCCGGCCAGGACGCTCAGGGCCAGGGACGCGGCAGCCCCCGGCTGACCGGTCGGATACCCCATGCCGGCGGCGAGGACCGCGCCGGCCGCGACGGACAGGCCGACGGCCGCGGCGACCAGCCGGTCGCGTTCCCGGAACAACACCACGACGCACACCACCGCACCGATGCCGCAGTCGGGCCACCAGCTCCGGCCGCCCTGAGCGGAACGCCAGCAGGCCGTCGTCGCCAGCACCGACGCGAAGGCCAGCCCGAGCAGAACGTTCATTCGTCGAGCAGCGAGTGCGGCCAGCCGTTCCATCAGACTCACAGTGATCAGATTACGGAACCGGCCGGACCGTTCCCACCGGCCGAAAGTACTGCTCCGTTCCGCCTGATCGGTACTTTCGGCCGGTACCGACCCCGGCCGGGGTGAGCAGGCTTGACGGCATGCACCAGGACCTTGGATCACTCAACGGACCACCCAGAGGCGGACCCGGCCGATCACCCGGCGACGACCCGGGACGCGCACGAACCGGCAGGTGGACGTGAACCACTCCACCTGGGCCCGCCTCCGTCTGGAGCTGCGGGTCGTCGGCATCGCCGCACCGGCGACCGCCCTGGTGGCGCCGCTGGCCGGTGCGGTCCTGGTGACCACCCTGCACGCCGCCGGCGCCGGCGCGGCCGACCTCGACCGGGCCGCGGGCGCGGTCCTGGCCGGCCTCGCCCCGCTCGGCGCCGCCGTCGCGGCCGCATCGATCGTGGGACGTGACCCCGGCGCCGAACTGGTCATGACCGCGACGGCCTACCGCAGGGTACTGTTCCTGCGCGTCGGCCTGGTGGTGGCCGCGACCGCGCTGGTCACGCTGCTGGACGCGGTCGCGTTCCACGCTCTGAAAGCGTGGCCCGCGGGGCAGGGCACCGGCGGTTACGTCCTGGTGTGGGCCCCGCCGATGGTCTGGCTGGTCGCACTGGCGGTGCTCATCGCGGTCGCCCTGCGCAGTTCGGCTGCCGCGAGCGGCCTGATCGGCGGCGTGTGGACCGCCCAACTGCTGATGGCGCGCGACATCCGGCCGCATGCGGTGCTGCGGGCGCAGTACCTGTTCCTGGGCGTCGCCGACCGGGTCCCGGCGCACGACTGGACCGTCAACCGGATCGCCCTGCCCGCGATCGGCGTCGCCGCCGCTGTCGCCGCCGGCCTGCTGCTGGGGCGTCCGGACCGGCTTCTGGGGAGCGATGCCGCATGACCGCCATCCTTCAGCGAACCACCCCGCGGACAACGGATCAGGGCTGGTGGCCGAAGACCGTCTCGACCGCCCGCTACGAGTACCTGATGCAGGTGCGCCGCCCAGCCGTCTGGCTGGTCGTCGTCGCGCTGATCGCCCTGCGCTGCTCCGCACCCCTGCCGGTGAACATCGGCAGCATCACGGATCACGCCACGCTGGTCTCGGACTGGGCGGGCGACTTCATGGAGCTGGGCCCGATCGGCGTCGGCGCCGTCCTCGCCGACCGCGTCCGGCGGGAGGCCCGACTGGACCTGGACGACCTCCTGGCAGCGACGCCCAGCGGCATCGGCCCCCGCCTTTGGGGCAAGGCCGTCGGCGCCGGAGGGGCGACCATCACACCGTTCGCCCTCTGCTGGGCAGCCCTGCTCGGCTACCTGTCCACCAAGCACGGGGCCGGAGTGATCCCGGTCGGCGTCGAGGTCTTCGCCGCCGTCATCCTGCCCGGGCTGGTCTTCGTGACGGCCTTCTCGCTCACCGTCCCGTTCCTGACCGGTGCCGCGCTGTTCCGGCTGGGCCTGTTCGGCTACTGGATCTGGGGAAACATGGTCGGACCGGACTACGGAATCCCCACCCCCGCCGGCACCCCCTTCGAAGCCATCGGCGAATACCCCACCGGCGCCTGGTTCCACGGCTTCATGTTCGACGCCCGCGAGCGGGGATGGAACGCGACCACCGCCGACGCCGTCATCAGCATCGCCTTCCTGCTCCTCACGGCGCTCGCCGCCCTCGCGACCACCCAGTTCGTGCTCACCAGGAGAAGCCCGTCATGACCGCACCCGACGTGACCATCGACAACCTGACCGTCGCCTTCAAGCGTGGGCAGGTCCGTGCCCTCGACGACGTCAGCCTCCGCCTGCCGGCCGGCATGGTCGGCCTGCTCGGCCCCAACGGAGCCGGCAAGACCACCCTGATGCGGGTGCTCACCGGGGTGCTGCGACCGACCTCGGGCACCGTCAGCGTGGACGGCACGGATCTGACGTCCCGCGCTCAACGCCGGGAGGTCAAGGCCGCCACCGGCTACCTGCCCCAGGAACTCGGCCTGTACCCGGAGCTGACCGCCCGCCAGTTCCTCGACTACATGGCACTGCTCAAGGGCGTCACCGACCGGCGCGCCCGCCGCGACCGCGTCGAGGAGGTCCTCGAACTCGTCGCGCTCGGCGACGTCGCGCGCCGCAAGAAGTTGAAGACCTACTCGGGTGGCATGAAGCGCCGCGTCGGCATCGCCCAGGCCGTCCTGAACGACCCCCGGCTGCTGATCGTCGACGAGCCCACCGTGGGCCTGGACCCCGAGGAGCGGCTGCGGTTCCGCGGTCTGCTCGCCACCCTGGCCGGCGATCGCACGGTGCTGCTGTCCACCCACATCGTCGACGACATCGTGCAGACCTGCCCGAACGTCGTGGTGATCGAGCACGGCAACGTCGCCTTCCAGGGTGCCATCGGCGACCTCGCCGCCCGCGCCGAAGGCAAGGTGTGGCACGTCGCCCAGCCGGCCACCGCACCACCGCCGGACCTGCCCACCGTCACCGTCACCCCCGGCTTGGCCGGGACCACGTACCGGGTCATCAGTTCCCGCACTCCCGCCTCGGACGCAGAGCGTGTCACCGCCACCGTCGAGGACGGCTATATGGCGCTGATGCACGCCATCTGACCGGCCTCGTCGACACACGGAAGGAACAAGCAGATGCTCCATCAGCCACTCACCACCGTCCTGGCGGCCGCCTCAGTCACCGGCAGCCATCCCGGGCCCGGCTTCTACGCGGAATGGGTCCTCATCGTCGGCGCCGTCGTCGGCGCTCCCGTCTACTTTGTTCGTCGGGCGCGCGGCCGCCGCAGACGTCGGTGAACCCTGGGAGCTCGCGCAGATCCTCACCCTGACACCGTCACCAGTGATCGCGCCGACCTCTCCGCACGGTTCGCCCCGCTGGCGACGCGCAGCGCCCACCAGATCAACGGTGCCTGCAGCGGCAGACGCCCGTACGCCGCGACCCGGAGCGGAGCCGGGCGGTCCCGCCAGTCCCGCGCCATCTTGACGTCGGCGGGGAAGACGACGGCGAGGAGGCCCGCCGCGCCGAGCGCGCCGGTCCGGCGCCCCCTCGCATGCGCGATCGCCGCCGCCACCGCCGGCTCGGCGACGCCGCCGGCGGAGGTCCACACCCGCGGGCCGCCCGGAAGGGAGCGGGCACGATCGCGTCGTACTGACGCGGGGCCAGGGCATGGGTGACAGCGGCTGTCGCGAGGAAGCAGGCGAGCGCGCCGTGCGCGGTGAGCTTTCGGGGCACGGCGGGATGCCAGACGCTATTGGACTCAGTGTCGATAGTGTCGCGGCCGCGCCACCCGAGGTCCCGTCAGCCGCCTCGGGGCCCGGCCGCGCGGCGCAGCCGGTTGGCGATCGCCAGCCCCATCCCGGTCTCGGGCGGCAACGACGCGACGATGAGATCACACCCCTGCTGATCGAGTTCGCGCAGGTATCCGTACAACCCGCGGGCGTAGTCGGCGGCTCGCTGGGGCACCGCCACCACCGCGTGCACCTTGACCTCGGCGGCGTCGAACGCGGGAGGGACGAAGACTCCGACCCGGTGTCCCTGTTCCTGCGCCAGCTCCGCTTCGGCGACGACCCGCTCCGGCTCGACGAGGACGACGCGGGCCCGGGGCGCGTAGTGCGACGGGTGCTGGCCCGGGACCCGGACGCCGCTCGTCTCGGGCACCGCCAGCGGCGAGCCCAGCACCGCCTCGAGGTCCTCGCGGGTCACGCCGCCGGGGCGCAGGATGCTCAGCGAGTCGCCGGTGGCGTCGACGATCGTCGACTCGACGCCGACCTGGCAGGGGCCGCCGTCCAGAACGAGGCCGACGGCGGTGCCGAGCTCGGTCCGGACGTGGGCGGCGGTGGTGGGACTGACCGAGCCGAAGCGGTTGGCCGACGGGGCCGCGACACCGCCGCCGAAGGCGGACAGCAGGTCGAGGGCGAGCGGATGGGCGGGCACCCGGAGGGCCACCGTCTCCAGGCCGCCGGTCGCCGCCAGCGACACTCGGGGGCCGCGCCGCAGGACCAGAGCCAGCGGCCCGGGCCAGAAGGTCTCGGCCAGGAGGCGTGCCGCCTCGGGTACGCCGGCGGCCCAGTCGTCCAGCGCGTCGGCGCCGGCGAGATGGACGATCAGCGGGTGCGTGGGCGGCCGGCCCTTGGCCTGATAGACGCGGGCGACGGCGGCGGGGTTCTCGGCGTCGGCCCCCAGGCCGTAGACGGTCTCGGTGGGGAAGGCCACCAGGCCTCCGCCGCGGAGCAGCGCGGCCGCCTTCTCGATGTCGCTGGCGCTCGTCACCCGCACGATGCTCTCACGCAGCCGGCGTCGGCGGCGCACCCAGTGCCCGTCAACGCACTCTTTCGATACTGGAGGGCTCGATGCCGGGCCGCGACCGCCTGATGGCAGGCACGATCGACGCCCTGCGCGCTCAGGGGATCGCCGGGGTGTCCACCCGGAACATCGCCGCTGCGGCGGGGGTGAACCAGGCTCTGATCTTCTATCACTTCGGGAGTGTGGACGATCTCCTTGCCGCGGCGACGCGGGACGCGCCGCGTCTGTGGACCGCCGAAATCGAGCAGGTGCTGGAGCGGGTTCTGGCCGGGTCGGTGTCGGCCGAGGTCGCGGACGCGGCGGGTCTGGCCTACGCGCTGTCGGCGTCGTTCATCGGACTGGAGCTCATGGCGGTGGTGGACCCCGATGGTGACGCCCTCGCCGCCGACACGCTCGACCGGCTCGGGCCGGCTCCGCCGGCTCGCCAGAAAGGCGCATTCCGGGTCGCCCGTCTCGCGGAGCGCCGGGGTCACAGCAGTTCGAGTTCTGCTGTCAGGGATGTCTGGACCTCGTCGGCGAGCCTTTCGAACCTTCCGTGCAACAGCGGTGTCGCGAGCCGGAGCAGGCCTTTGAATGTGATCTCGGCGTTGTAGGTGATGGTGGTCGCGTCGCCGTCCTTGGCGAAAAGCAGGTCATCGACTGTGGTGGCGTGGTCGTTGTGGCCGACGAAGGTGAGCCTGGCCGGTTCCAGACGCTCCAGACGGTAGTCCAGTTCGGTGGTGCGGCCGTTGAACGTCGACACGTTCCGCCAGCTGGATCCCACGGAGATCGGGCCCCGGTCGGTGCGGGTACAGCTGATGGTGCCCGGGTCCCAGTGCACGGTGTTGCCGAAGTCGGTCAGGTAGGCGACGACGGTGTGCAGGGGGCGGTCTACGGTGATCGTGCGCGTGACTTTCATCGCGGGTCCTCCGTTTCCAGGCAGGTAGCGGTTCGTGGTTCAGTCGATGCCGAACACCATCTGGTGCACGTCCAGGTATCCGGCGGCGAAGCCGGCTTCGGAGTAGGCCAGGTACAGCTCCCAGGTGCGCTGAAACGTCCCATCGAAACCGAGTGCGGCGACGGCCTCTAGGTGTTCGGCGAACCGGTTGCGCCACAACCGCAGCGTGTGGGCGTAGTGCTGACCGAACCGGAAGTCGTCCAGTTCACGAAACCCGGCAGACCGCGCGTGCGTCCGGATCGCGGTCAGTGAGGGGATGAGCCCGCCGGGGAAGATGTGCTTGGTGATCCAGGTCTGGCTCGCGGCCGCGGCGACCATACGCTCGTGGGGCATGGTGATCGCCTGAAGCCCGATCCGGCCGCCGGACGCCGTCAGTCGGCGGAGCGCCGCGAAGTAGTCAGGCCAGTGTTCGCGGCCGACGGCCTCGATCATCTCCACGCTGACGACCGCGTCGTACCGGCCCTGAACAGCCCGGTAGTCCGTGAGCTGGACGTCGACCAGTCCACCCAGGCCGGCGCTGTCCACGCGATCGCGAACGGCGGCCCGCTGGTTGGACGACAGCGTGATGGTCGTGACGCGGGCGCCGCGCGCCGCCGCGCGCAGCGCCAGACTCCCCCAGCCACCGCCGACCTCCAGCAGCCGGGTTCCCGGGCCGACTCCGCACCACTCGAGCAGCCGGTCGATCTTGCGGCACTGGGCGTCGGCGAGCGTCTCGAACCCGCCGACCGGGTCGCCCGCGGCGTCCTGCTCGAACAGCGCCGCGGAGTAGGTCATCGACACATCCAGGAACAGCTCGAACAGATCGTCGGACAGGTCGTAGTGCCGTTCGATGTTGCGGCGGGCGCCGCGCAGGGAGTTCGCCTCGCTGCGGGGGCGGCGCGGCTCGAAGGCGCGGCGCACCGCCTGCAGCGGGGCGGGGATCAGGTTCGGTAGTTCGGCGGCGAACACCGTCAGCAGCTCGGCGAGCGCCGGGCTGTCCCATTCCCCGGCTTGGTAGGACTCGCCGAACCCGATCAGCCGGGAGGATCCCAGCCGGTGGAAGAACGTGCGGGGGTCGTGCAGCACCATGAGCGGGGATCGGTCGTGTCCGCCGCCTTCGGTGTGGCCGTCGGGATAGCGCACGGTCAGGGGCAGCTTCGAGGTTGCCGAGCGGAATAGGCGCTCGGCGATTGCGGCTCGCAACGGCCCGCCGTGCGGTGTGCTGTTGCGCGACGCGGTTGCGGCCGGGCCGGCGGTGCGCTGCGGCGGGTCTTGCAAGGACTGCTCCACGCGGGTTCCTTTCGGCGACGATCCTCATTCGGTATTCGTCGCCGACGACGGCCCGGATTGGTACCGGCGTTCGTCAAGGCGTGGCGCTTGTCGGCCCGGCGCGAGTTCATGAAGGGTCAGGTCCCGATCGCCGCCTGATCCGGGCTTGGGCGGGTGCCGGAGAAGTTCAACGGTGTGTTCCTGCCGACCGTGTCGCCAGCACCTGGTCGACGCCCATGCGGCCCTGCTCGAAGGCGAGCGCTCCGCCGGCCGGGTAGAGTCGCCAGACTCGGGCGGTCTCCGCCCCGACCAGGGCCACGGCCTGCGGCCAGCGGGCCTCCAGGGTGGCCAGCCATTCGCGTACCGTGCGGACGTATTGTTCGCGCAGCGCCTGCACGCTACGGATCTCCCAGCCGGCGCCTTCCAGCAGTCCGATGGTCGCCGACAGCGGGCGCATGTGCATGTCGGGGGCGATGAAAGACTCGATGAACGCGCCGCCGCCAGGGGCCCGGTGCCCGCGTGACATCTGCTGGAGCAGGAGGTGCCCGCCGACGGCGGTCAGCTCCCGCAGCGTGGCCAGGAATCCGGGGTAGGCGTCCTGGCCGACGTGTTCGCCCATTTCGATGCTCGCCACGGCGTCGAACGGCCGCGCGGTGGTGAAGTCCCGGTAGTGCCGGGTCTGGATCTCCACACGGTCGGCCAGCCCGCGGTCGCGGATCCGGTCGTGGCCGATGGCGGCCTGGGCTGCGGACAGGGTGACGCCGACCGCGGTGACGCCGTAGTGCTCGGCGGCGTGCAGGACGAGGGCGCCCCAGCCGCAGCCGATGTCCAGGAACCGTTGTCCGGGTCGCAGTTGGAGTTTGCGGCAGATCAGGTCCAGTTTCGCGGTCTGCGCCTGTGCGAGGGTGAGATCGTGCTGGTCGTCGGGCCAGTAGGCGCATGAGTAGGCCATCGACTCGTCCAGGATCAGCGCGTAGAAGTCGTTCGACAGGTCGTAGTGGAAGGCGATGGCGTCCTTGTCGCGAGTCTTGGTGTGCAGGCGGCCGCGCAGCTTGGCCTGGGAGGCTGGTGGCGCAGGGCGGGGGCCCAGTGCTCCGAGCCGCCTGAGGGCTTCGATATTCGAAGGCCGTAAGGCCCGCAGCGGGTGCAGACCGGCCGAGCCGTTCTGGCCGCGCTCGCCCGCGAGCGTGTTCCAGACCTGGCGCAGACCGTCGGCGACGGCACCGGTGACGTCCAGTTCGCCGGTGACGTACGCCTGAGCCAGGCCCAGCTCGTTGGGATGCCACACCAGCCGGCGCAGCGCCGCCGGGGAACGCAGCACGACCTCGGGACCGTCGGCCGGCCCGGTGACGCTGTCATCCCAGGCCCGTAGCCGAACCGGCAGCGGCGTACCGGATACGTCGTGGAAGACGCGCGCCAGTATGGAGGCCACCTGCGGCCTTCCAGTGTCCGGGGCCGATGCGGGTCGCCGGGTGGTGGGCATCGTGGGATGTGTGGTCATCCTGAAGTCTCCCGATCCTTCGGTGCTGGGCCGAATGCCGTTCGCGCTTGATTCGGCGCCGGGCCGCGGTTCGGATTGCCCGGTGCGGACGGTCATGCGATGCCGGACAGCGATCGCATGGTCAGGCCTGCTCCGACCAGCAGGACCCGAGCCGCGGTCGATACCTGGGTGGAGCGGCTGAGCCAGCTTGCGGCTGTGCTGAATCGGGGGTGTCTGCTCGGGCGCAGGCGGCTCCGGGCTCGATCTGTGGTCACCTGGCGCTGACGGGAGCGGGCAGAGTCTGATCGGGCAGTCCGCGGTCGCTTTGAGTCTCAACCATGGGGATTTCCAATGTGTCGCAGACGTTGCCAGTGCCCTGACCCGCAGCCGGTTCCTCGACCCCTGCCAGCCGGCGCGACACACGTCGCAACTGCATGATCCGTGCGCTGCCGACCCCCGCGGCGGTGGCGCCCGCCGATGCCGCAGCGGCCAGAAGGGCCACCGCCAGGGGCAAACGGCCGTGCCAGGCCAGGAAGCTCACTTGGACGGGCTGAGAGTTCTGGGCGGTGAACACCACGAGCGCGATCAACACCGCGATTGCGGCGCAGATCGCGATCCACGCGTAGCCGGTCCTGGTTCGACGCATCGCAGCGGCCTTCCCTGGTGTTGTGAAGCGACGGGTGATTCGGGGTCGGTCTGAGGGAGGAACAGCGATTGCGGTGAACGGCTCATCACCAGCCGTTCACCGCATGATCGCGGATGGAGCGCCTGACCCTTAGCTGGCCGGCGGCATCAGGACCGTGTCGACGATGTACACGGTGGCGTTCGCGGTCTGCACGTTGCCGCAGACCACGTTGGCGCCGTTGACCTGGAAGGACTGGCCGGAGCCGGTGACGTTCAGCGTGCCGCCCTCCAGGGTGGTGTGGGTGCCGGCCAGCTGGTCCGGGGACAGCTTGCCGGACACGACGTGGTAGGTCAGGATCTTGGTGAGCTTGGCCTTGTCGGCCAGGACGGCCTTGAGGGTGTCGGCCGGGATCTTGGCGAAGGCGTCGTTGGTCGGGGCGAACACGGTGACGCCCTGGGCCGTGTTCAGGGTGTCGACCAGACCCGCGGTCTTGACGGCGGTGACCAGCGTGGACAGGACCGGGTTGTTCGAGGCGGCGGTGGCGACCGGGGCGGTGGCCATGCCGTTGAAGCTGCCCGGACCGGACGTGGGCACCGCCGAGCAGGCGGCGCCGAACGGCGCCGAGGCCGCGCTCGCGGTCATGTCCGAGGAGGAGCTGGAGGACCCGCCGGTCGGCGCCATGCTCGAGGACGACGATGCGGCCGAGGCGGCGGCCGTCTTGCTGGTGCTGCTGCTGCACGCACTCGCGCTCACGGCGATGACCGCCGAGCACAGCAGAGCGGCGGCGGTCTTGCTGCGGGGGGAGAACATGTTCAGCTCCTTGATTGAGAGGTTGTCCGGGTCCTGCTGACGGTTGCTATTCGTGGCCGTCCGGTATTCGGATTGGTCGGTGTTTTTCGTGACTTCGGCCGACCTGTTCACGCCGGCTGTCAGATCGTGGTGATCACCACCGAGTGCCAGCCGGTGGCGCCGTCGGGGAAGGTGTCGGCGCGCTGTTCGGGCTGCACGGCGCCGGTGGCGTCGGTCGCCCGGACTTCGAGTTTGTGCAGGCCGGGCGGCAGAGCCAGATCACAGGTCCACTGCCGCCAGGTGTCGGGGGTGTCGGCGACGGCCAGACGGGCGAGCATCCAGGGTCCGCCGTCGGTGCGGACTTCGACGGCGTCGACGCCGCGGTGGGTGGCCCAGGCGACGCCGGCGACCGTCACCGGTCCGGCCGGGACGCGGGCGAACGGCTTGGGGACGTCGATGCGGGAAGCGGTCTTCACCGGCGCGATCTTCGACCAGCCCCGTTCGACCCAGTAGGGGTCGTAGTCGGCGAACGTCGTCAGCTCCAAGTCGACCAGCCACTTGGTGGCCGACACATAGCCGAAGAAGCCGGGAACCAGCATGCGGCAGGGGAAGCCGTGCGCGATCGGCAGCGGCTCGCCGTTCATCGCCACCGCCAACAGGCCCGTCCGGCCATCGAGGACCGACTCGATCGGGGTGCCGATGGTCATCCCGTCGACGGAGCGGCCCACCAGCTGGTCGGCACCACGCTGAACGCCGGCCTCCCGCAGCAGGTCGGCGAGCGAGGCGCCGATCCAGCGCGCGGTCCCCACGTACGGTCCACCGACCTCGTTGGAGACACACGACAAGGTCTGGTCGTGCTCGATCAGCGGCCGGGCCAGAAGATCGGCGAACGACAGCTCCAGCGGATGGTCGACCATCCCGCGGATCCGCAGCGTCCAGGCGTCCGGGTCGACCTGTGGCAGCACCAGCGCGGTGTCGACACGATAGAAGCCGGAGTTCGGCGTGATGAACTCCGACAACCCGGCGACGTTCGGATGCACCCCGGGCGGAATCGCGGGCGCGCGGGTCGCCGGAGCCGGGATCCGCACCCGGGAGCGTTTCAGGGCGACGTTGTATCGCTGGTCCACCACCTTGTGCCCGACGAATCCGGTCGCCGCGGCCGCGCCGGCGGTGCCGGCGGCCAACATCAGGAAGCCGCGACGGTCCCGCGCCCAGACCGGCAGTCTCGACGCCGCCGATTCCGCCGCCCCGCCGCCGCTTTCGGTCCCGCGCCATGCCTGATAACTGCGGACCAGCAAGGCCATCGCCGCTGCGGCCACCCCGCCGCCCAGGATCGACGGCCACACGTCGGCGGTCTTGGATGTGGGGCGCGACAGCGCAGCCCAGGCGCCCACTGCCCCGAACAGCACCACCAGCGCCACCCCGATGCTCAGGCGGCGCAGGGCCAGGATCCCGGCGGCGACCGCGATCGCGGCCAGCGTGGTGTAGATGCCCGTGAGCAGGACCAGTTTGTCGCCGGTCCCGAAGTTGCGGACCGCGAACTCCTTCAGCGGGGTCGGCGTCAGGTCGATCGCCGCCGAACCGACCGCGATCGCCGGCGCGGTCTGCGGCCCGGACCAGGCCGCGATCAGCTCCCCCGCACCGACCGCCAGACCGGCGGTGATCAGCCCGATCACCGCACCGGGCAGAGCTCGCGCCAGCATCGTGCCGATCGTCCTCCCGAAGCGCTTCATGCACGCCGTTCGGAGCCGTCCGCGGCAAGGATTGGACAGGAGGAAGCTCATCACTCGGTCGGATGACGATGTCGGCGGTAAGCCCGGACACGCCAGGACCAATCCGGCACGACTTCGGCGTCGAATAGCAGCCGTGAGGCAGGAATTGGGACGGGCACACCCACGTGCCGCCGACGGCTTCCATGACTGGAGACGACAGCCGATGCTCGGACGTACCGGCTCCAAGGCGGCAGCCGAGGAGTCTGCGACGCTGGAGGCGCACTTGCATCGTGTCGCCCTCGGTGACCGCGAGGCCTTCGACGCAGTCTATGAACAGCTCGCCGGGCCGGTACTCGGCGTAGCCCTGCGGGTGGTACGCGACCCGGCCCAGGCCGAGGAGGTGGCGCAGGAGGTCCTGGTCGAGATCTGGCGCACCGCCAGCCGGTTCGACCCGACCCGCGGCTCGGCCCGCGCCTGGGCCCTGACCATGGCGCACGCCCGCGCGGTGGACCGGGTCCGCTCGGTCGACGCCGCGGTCCGGCGCGAGTCCCGGGCCGCGGCACTGATGGCCGAGATGCCGTTCGACCAGGTCGCCGAGGCCGTGGAAGCCAGCCTCGACCGGCAGCGGGTGCGCCGCTGCCTGGAGGGCCTGACGGAGTTGCAGCGCCAGTCGGTGACGTTGGCCTATTACGGCGGCTACACCTATTCGCAGGTGGCACGCCTTTTGGACACTCCGCTGGGCACCGTGAAGACCCGTCTGCGCGACGGTCTGGCCCGGCTCCGAGACTGCCTGGGGGTGACAGGATGAGCACCATGGACCCGGAGGTCCACTCGCTGACCGGCGCCTATGTCTGCGACGCGCTGGAGCCTGCCGAACGTGACGCCTTCGAACACCACCTGGCACGCTGCGCCACCTGCGCCGCCGAGGTCGCCGAACTGCGGGAGACCACGGCTCTGCTGGCCGCCGCCACCGCCCAGGCCCCGCCGGCCCGGCTGAAAACCGCGGTCGACGCCCGGATCGCCGTCACCCGCCAGATCCCGCCGGTGGTCGCGCCTGTACCGGCGCGGATCGCCGCCCGGCCACGGCGGCGCTGGTTCACCGCCGCCGGCTGGGGCCTGGCCACCGGGCTGGCCGCCGTCGTTGCGGTCCTCGGCGTCCGGGTCCAGGACCAGCAGCACCAGATCGACCAGTCCCGCCAGCGCGACGCGGGGATCTCCACGCTGCTGTCCGCACCGGATGCCCGCACCGACAGCGTCGCCGTGCGCACCGGCGGCACCGGAATGGTGCTCGTGTCCCGCTCCCGCGACGAAGCCGCGATCACCATCAACGGTCTGAGCCAGCCGGCGCCGGGCAGGACCTACCAGCTGTGGATGATCGGACCATCCGGGATCCGCTCCGGCGGTCTGCTGCCTACCGGTACCGAGGCCTCCAACTCGGTTCTCGCTCACGGCTTGGGCGACGCCCAGACCATCGGACTGACCGTCGAACCGGCCGGTGGTTCGGCCCAGCCCACCACCACACCCGTCATGCTGCTCCCCATGCCCGCCTGACCTCGCACCGGCGCCACGAGCATCCGAATGTCCCCAGGTTGCTGTTGACGCTGATGAGCAGGACCACCCCATGGTTGTGGTCGTAGTAGAAGCAGTCGTTGTCTTTCGGGGGCGTGGACCGGTCGGGACGGCACCGCAGGCGCAAGGCAAGGCAAGGCAAGGCATCTGATCGCGTCTCCGCTGAATCGAGGCCTGGCGACGGAATCGCGCCGGTCAGGTTCTCCGCGAGATGACCATGATGTATTCGCAGGGGGCGTCTGTCCGGTTGGCGAAGCCGTGGTCCGCGTCGGCCTGGAGAAACAGGGAATCGCCTGTGTTCAGGGTCTCGCTGATTCCGCCGATCGCGACGGTGAGGGTGCCTTCGAGCACCACCAGTTGCTTCTCCGTACCCGGCGGATAGGCGGGCAGCAGCCCGGTGGAGACCTGCGCGGGGAGGTGGTGGACGACCATCTCGGCTCCTCCCGCGCCGGGGGCCGCTGACACCATGTGCCGTTCGAAGCCGGTTTCCGGGTCGCGGAAGACGGGACGCTCCTTCTTGCGCATGACGACGGCCACACCGGAGGCCGCGGCGGCCGGCGCACCGATCAGGTCCGACAGCGACGCGTCGAGGGCGTGGGCGATGCGGGACGCGACGCCGATCGTGGGGCTCTTCTCACCGCGTTCGACCTTGGACAGCATCGCCCGGCTGACCGATGACCGGGTGGACAGCTGTTCCAGCGTCAGGCCCGCCTCCTCGCGGCGTCGCCGCACGTTGCCGCCGAAGGCGCCGGCCAGGTCGTCGCCCTGCTCCGGTTCGGCCGCGTTGCCGTCCTGCCCGACCATCGCGCTCCTCGATCGATGCCTATCCCCTCACCCCAGTGTATGGTTTCTTCTAAAGAAGATTCAGTCTTCTATCGGAGACACGCGATGCGTGCCCGACGACACCGGGAGGTTCCATGCGTTTGATCTCACGCGGCCGGCACCATGCCACGTTCGAATTCGGCGATCTGCGGGTGATCTCGTTGCGCGACGGATACATCGACATGCCGCCGACCCGGCTGCGCGACGAGGAGGGGTGCGCGCTAGCCGAGCTGCCGGCCGCCGTCCCGCTGGCCGGCGGCGACTTGCGGCTGTCCGTCAACGCCTTCTTCGTCACCGACGGCACGCGGTCGGTGCTCATCGACACCGGCGCGTCCGACGTCTGGCACGACCCGACCATGGGGTTGATCTACGAGGCGCTCGACGAAGCGGGAATCGACCCCGCCGACATCACCGACGTGGCCATCACCCACAACCACGAAGACCACGTGAGCGGCCTGATCACGCCGGACGGCGCGGAGGCGTTCACCGGACTCCGGCGCGTGTGGATCGGCGCGGGCGACGCCTCGGTGTTCACCGGACGGCTCGAGCCGCTGCGCGACCGGGTCGTCCCCGTGACGCAGGAGGTCGCGATCAACGACTGGACCACTGCGATCCCGACCCCGGGCCACACGCCCGGTCACACCGTCTACGAGGTCGCGAGCGGGACCGGCCGCCTTCTCGTCTGGGGCGACACCGTTCACGTGCCGACCCTTCAATTCGAGCGGCCGAACGTGTCCTGGGAGTTCGACGGCAACCAGGCGCAGGCCCGCGCCGCCCGGGCGACGCTCCTGGAGCGCCTGGCCCGGCCACATCACTTCGTAGCCGGCGCACACCTCGACTCGCCCGGCATCGCCCGCGTGACTCCCTCCGGCGACGGCTACGCGCTGGAGTACCTCGCTCCGTCGATCGGCTGACATTGCCGCCAGGTCCGGCGGACCTACCCGAGGACCCTCCGGCGGCCCGACCCCCGCAGTTTCACAGAGCTCTGATATAGCCGAGCCTGACGCCGCCGCCCGGCCGCGTCAAGGGCCCGGGCCGCGGCACCGCCGCCGCCCAGGCCGTAGGCTCACCCGCGTGGTCGACACTCTGATCGGCCGGGAGCGGCATCTGCGGGTGCTGCGATCGGCCTTCGACGAGCTGCGGGCCGGCTCGGGGGCGGCGCTGGCGCTGGCCGGCGAGCCGGGCATCGGGAAGAGCGCGCTGCTCTGGGTGGCCGCGGACACGGCCCGCGCGGCGGGCGTGGCGGTGGTCGCCGCCCGGGGCGCGGATTTGTCCCAGAGCCCTGACATCAGGGCCGCCTACGCGCACGTCGTCGACGCCGTCCGCGCGCACGCCGACGCCGGGCGGCCGGTGCTGGTGACCGTGGACGACCTGCATCTGCTCGGCGCGGACGAGGCGGGCCTGGCCGACCGGCTGCTGCGCTGCGCGGCGAGCGGGCCGGTGCTGTGCGTGCTGGCCTACCGGCGGCGTCAGCTCGCGCCCTGGCCCGCCGCCGCGCTCGCCGACGCCTCGGCCGGCCTGCTGCGGCTCGCGCCGCTGGACCCGCTCACCCGCGAAGAGGCCGCGGGCCTGCTCGGCGAACGCCCGGACGCCGACGAGATCCATCGCGAGGCCGGGGGGAATCCGCAGTACATCAAGGTGCTGTGTGCCCTGCGCGACACCGGCGCCACCGCCGAGGCCGGCGCCTCGATCTTCGGGGAGCTGACCGGTCTGGACCCCGAGGCGCTGGCCGCGGTGCGGGCCGCGGCGGTGCTCGGCGAACCGTTCCCGGTGGCGCTGCTGGCCGCCGTCGCCCCGCTCGACGAGACCGCGGCGGTCCGCGCGCTCGACCGGCTCACCCGCGTCGACCTGATCCGCCCGGCCGAGCGCGGCCCCCACCTCGCGCTGCGGCACCGGGCGGTCGCCGAGGCCGTGTACGAACGTCTGGAGCCCAGCCTCCGCTTCGCGCTGCACCGCCGAGCGGCGGACGCGCTCGCCGAGGACGGCGCGCCGGTGGCCCAGCGCGCGCGGCACGTGACCCGGGCCGCGGACCCGCGGAACCCCGAGCATCTGACAACCCTGATCTCGGCGGCCCGCGGCGCGCTCTACAGCTCGCCCGCCACCGCGGCCGAATACCTTCAGGCCGCCCTGCCGCTGCTGCGCGAAGGCCACGACCACGCGCACGAGGTGCACGTGCTGCTCGCCCGCGCCCGGCTGCTGTCCGGAGAGCTCTCCGAGGGCCGCGCCCTGCTCGACGCGCTCCGCTCGGCCGGACCGGACCGCCCCGGCGGCGCCGCCCTGGACTCCAGCCGGATCGAGCGCCGTCTCGGCCGGCACGTGGAGGCCGGCGCCCTGGCCCGCTCCGGTCTGGCGGCCCTCGCCGAGACCGACTCGGCGACCGCCGCCGCCCTGCACGCCGAACTGGCCGACGCCGCGTACGACGTGCAGAACTACGAGGACTGCCGACTGCACGCCGAGACCGCCGCGGCCATCGCCAACCGGCACGGCGACCGCGTCGGCGAGGCGCACGCCCTGGCGCAGTCGGCTCTGGGCCACCTGTTCACCGGCGACGAGGCCACCGCCGTGGCCCGCGCCGCCCGAGCGGCGGAACTCGTCGACGCCGCCCCCGACTCCACCCTGCTGACGAATCTCGGCGCGTCGCTGCAACTGGGCATGACGGAGGGGCTGCTCGGCCGGCTGGCCGACAGCGAACGCCACCTGGCCCGGGCCGAGGCCCTGGGCCGCCGCACCGGCCAGACCTACCTCGACGCCGGGCTGCTCACCGTCCTGGCCAACGCCCGATGCCGGCTCGGCAGACTGGGCCCGGCGCTGATCACCCTGGAGCGCGTCGCCCAGCGGAGCCGGGAACTCGGGGGGCACGGCGCCAACCCGTCCGAGGAGGCGATCGCCGCGAACGTGCGCGCCTCCGCGCTGTACTGGCGCGACGAACCGGGCGACGCCGAGCAGATGCGCCTGGAGGTGGACCGTACCCTCGCCCTCGCCGGCGACTCGTCCACCAGCTGGGCCGTGGCCGTCCGCTGTTTCCACGCCGAGATGGTGCTGTTCACCGGCGACCCCGGGCGCGCGCGCTCGCTCCTGCTCGAAGCCGCCGGCGAGGACCTTGCGGGGATCAGCCCGTGGCGCCGCCCCCGGTGGTGCGACACCCTGGCCGAGGCCGCCCTGGCGGTAGGTGACAGCACGGATGCCGACCACTGGGCCGCCCTCGCCGAGAGTTCGCCACAACAGCCGTCCACGCTGCGCGCGTTCGCGGTGCGCGCCGGGATGTGGGCGCACGCCGCACGCGGCGATCACGAGGCGGCACTGACGCGGGCGCACGAAGCGCTCCGGGAGTTCACGGCACGCGGCGAGCGGATCGAGGTCTGCCGAACGCTGCTCGCCGCGGCCGGGTTCGCGCTCCAAGCGGGGCACACTCATCTCGTGGCGGGCTGGCTGGACCGGGTCTCTCTGCTGGCCGAGCACATCGGCTCGGTACGCCTGGCGACAGAGGTCGCGCGGTACCGGTCTCGCCTGGCCGCCCTCGCCGACGCACAGGCGCATCAGCAGTCGACGGCGACACCGCTGACCGCGCGCGAACGCGAGATCGCCGACCTGGTGAGCACGGGCATGACCAACACCGCCATCGCTGAGCAGTTGTTCTTGAGCGTGCGGACCGTGGAGTCGCATCTGCGGCAGATCTACCGCAAGCTCGACGTGCCGAACCGCGCCGCGCTGACCCGCGCGCTGCTCGACGTCCGCCGCGCGTCGCGCCCGCTCGGGGCCGAGTGACGCGCGGTACGCGGCGTCCGCGCGATTGCGTGGTCGGCTACGTGGTTCCGCCGTTGTGGGGCCGTTGAGGAGAGCGCGAAACTCGGCTGCCGTGCGAGCACTGCGAGCACCGGGAAGATCCGCGCTTTGCACTCACGACACAACAGCGAAACACCCATATGGAGGTTTGGATGGGCCTGGCAGAACGCCGCAGCGCCGAGCGGTTCAAGAACGAGGACTACCCCGGCTGGAAGGCGCGCATCGACGAGGCGGCGGGGTTCGACGTGCCGATCGAGGTGGCGTGGGACGAGCTGGCCGTTCCCGACTACGCCGACAGCTACGCCGAGTACTTCCCCCAGGTGTTCTTCCAGCCGCTGCTGGACGCGGTGAGCGCGATCGCGGCCGACGACATGGGCAAGGAAGCGCTGCGCGAGGGGTTGGCGAAGGTCGTCATCAGGAACAGCGGTGAGTACTTCAGCCCGTCAGGGATCGTCCTCGCGGACGGTGTGCTGACGTTCGACCACAAGTCAGACACGAACACGCACCACGTCGAGGAGCGGACGAAGGCTCTTCAGGCTGTTCTCGAAGCTGCGCTCTGAGAAAGTCGCGCGTCGCGCGTCGCACACGTGTGGTGAACCCCTGGCAGCGGAGTCGGCCGCCAGGGGTTCTTCCGGCTGATCACCGCACCGACGCCAACCGGCACCCTCGCCGGCCACGGCCCCCGCGCGTTCGCCGAGCGCGCTGCGGATGCCACGGACGCCGCGGACGTCGGAGTCGACATTCAGCGGTTCGCCACGTGGGTGCGTCCGAAGCCGGGTGTGGCCGAATCCGCGTCGTAAGGGCCCGTAGGGGTTACGCGGCCACCAACACCGCCGCCGCCGCGCGCGCGTGCACGGCGGCGTCCGGTGTCCCCTGGAGCGCCGCGGTCGCCATCGCCCCGTTGGCCAGGACCATCAGCTGGTCGGCGAGGGCCTCGGGCAGGCCCGCCTCGGCGACGAGGCCGGCGAGGTAGTCGCGGAGGGCGAGTTTGTGACGGCGGCCCACGGACAGGACGGTCTCCGAGGTTCCACCGAGTTCGCCCGCGGTGTTGAGGAACATGCAGCCGCGGAAGTCCGGTTCGGCGAACCACTCCGCGAGATAGTCGAACACGGCGAGGATGCGGTCGCGAGGAGAGCCGGACCCCGCGTGCGAGTCGACGAATCCTGTGACGGCGCTGCGGACCTCGGTGTCACGGCGGTCCAGGACCGCGTGCAGCAGCTCCGCCTTCGACGGGAACTCGCGGTACAGGCGCTTGAGCGGGACACCGGACGCGTCCCGGATGGCGTCCATGCCCACGGACTGCACGCCGCGGGCGTTGAAGAGCCGCTCGGCGGCCTCCAGGGCCTGTTCGACGTCGGCCGCCCGGTCGGACATCGGTGGAGCCTCCCTTTTCTGGTCCCGTCGGTCGTGCGGATCGGTCGTGCGGACGCGTGCCGGTTGCGCCGAGAACGATCGTTCCCCTAGTCTAGCCACTCAGGTCGAGAACGATCGTTCTCAACCTGCCGGAGAGGAGCGTCCCATGTCACAGCGCCCACCGCTGCCGCCGTTCACCGAAGAGACCGCACGCCAGAAGGTCCAGATGGCCGAGGACGCCTGGAACACCAGGGACCCGGAGAAGGTCGCGCTGGCCTACACCGAGGACACCGAGTGGCGGAACCGCGACACGTTCCTGCGCGGCCGCGCCGAGGTCGTCGAGTTCCTGCGCGGCAAGTGGGAGCGCGAGCTCGACTACCGCCTGCGCAAAGAGTTGTGGGCGTACACCGGGAACCGCATCTCGGTTCGCTTCGAGTACGAGTGGCACGACGCCGGCGGCCAATGGTGGCGCAGCTACGGCAACGAGCAGTGGGAGTTCACGCCCGACGGGCTCATGAGCCGCCGCTTCGCCTCGATCAACGACGTCGCCATCGCCGAAGCCGACCGCCGCATCTCGGTCGAGCACGACGGGCGCTGACAGCGAACCTGCTTCTGCGGCCACTCCTCCAGCACGGCGACGGTGCGCCCGGTTGCGCACCACCGGCTGCCCTTGCAGGATCCGCTCGGTCATGCGCTCGTGGCGCAGACCGATGTCGGCGACGTGGACGTCGTCGCCCGCACCAGGGCCGAGGTCGCCCTGGACCAGTGCCGTCGACGTGGAGGCCGCCGTCGATGACGTATCCGGTGACGGGCGCCGTCGAGACCCTCGTACTCGGGGCTCGGCGAGCAAAGTCGCCGAGCCCTGGTTCTTCGTGCGTCGGGTCAGGTCAGTGTCACGTCGGCAGCGTCCACTGCTGGTTCGCCGAGTCGAAGCAGTCCCAGATCTGCAGCCTGGTCCCGTTCGCCGAGCTCGGGCCGGTGGCGTCCAGGCAGCGTCCCGAGTTCGGGTTGACGAGCTCGCCGTTGCCCTGATGCTGCCACTTCTGCGCGGCGGTGCCGTTGCAGTCGTACAGCTGGACCTGCGTGCCGTCGGCGGTGCCCGCGCTGGTGATGTCCATGCATTTGCCGAGGGCCTGGATCGAACCGTCGGAGGCGATGGTCCACTGCTGGGCGCTGGTGCCGTTGCAGTCGTAGAGCTGGACCGCCGTGCCGTTCGCCGAGCCGGCGCCCGCGACGTCGACGCACTTGCCGCCGTAGCCGACGATCTGGCCGGTCGGGCCGCCGCCACCGCCGGTGCCCTGGGTGCCGTTCCAGACGAAGGTCGCGGAGGTCTGGGCCGGCAGCTGGTAGCTGAAGTGCTCGTTACCCCAGTTGACCGTGAAGGTCTGAGTGCTCCCCGACTCGTTGTACGCGACCACGGCCTTGGAGCCGTCAGGGTTCTGCCACGCGACGTTGGGCACGCTGCTGTTCGCGGTCGAGGCGATGCGATAGGCGCCGGCCCGGACGAACTTCGTCAGCTGGCCCATGTCGTAGTACTCGATGTTGTAGTCGACCTGCCCGCTGACGCCGTCACCGTTGTGGACCGTCACCAGCCCGGTGCACGTCCCGCAGCCGCCGTTGTGCGGACCCATGTTCTGGTCCACCGCCAGCGACCACTTCACCACCGACTTCCCCCAGTTGCGGGTGTAGTCGATGATGTTGTTCATGTCCTCCTGCTGCTGGTTGCCGATCCAGGTGCCGCCGGAGTGCTCGGTGTCATAGGCGTCCGTCGACGGGTACTGGTTGTGGACGTCCGTCTGAGTGGTGACGCTGCCGCCGTAGCCGTGCCACGCGATGCCGCCGAACAGCGGGTCGTCGCGGACCGCGGAGTCGTCGACGGTGGGCGCACCGTAGGAGGCGTACGTGTCCGGGTTCCAGTCCAGGGCGAGGACCTTCGTCGACAGGCCCGCGGCATGGAAGGCCGGAAGCAGGTCGGTGCCGGTGAAGTAGTCGAGCCCTGATCCGTTCCACTGCATCGAGGGATAGCCGGAGCAGCACGTGGGCTCGTTCTGCACCGAGACGAAGTCGATCGGCACACCCTCGGCCTGATAGGCCTGGATGTACTTCACGAAGTACTGCGCATAGGCGGCGTAGTACTGCGCCTGCAGCCAACCCTGGCTGTACGCACCGCTGTCCTTCATCCACGGCGGCGCCGTCCACGGCGTACCCATGACCTTCAGATCGGGATTGAGCGTCCGCGCCTGCTTGGTGAGCGGCAGCACGTCGACCAGGTCGTGGCTGATGGAGAAGTGCGCCATCGACGGGTCGGTCTGCCCGGCGGGCATGTCGTCGTAGGTGTAGCTGTACCGCGCGAGATCGGAGGCACCCATGGGATTGCGCAGGAAGTCCAACCCGATGCCCGCGCTCGGACTGAACAGGTTGTTCATCAAGGTGTTGCGAGTACTGGCGGACAGCGCACCACTGCTGTTGATCAGCCACGCCGCCGTGTCGGTGAAGGACGCACCGGCACCGGTGAACTGCTGATAGCGGGTCTTCTCATCGACCGTGACAGCCTGACCGGCGCTGCTCGTACCGGCACTGAACGAGATCGGAGCCTGCTGCTGCAACCCCCGCGTGACGTTCCGCCCCCCGGAGTCACTGGTGGTGGTCAGCCAGATCCCGACCGACTCGTTCGCGGCATGCGCAGCCGGCGCACCGACGAGCGCCATCCCGGACCCGGCCAGCACCACGGCGCCGACTCCGGAGATCAGGGCCCTGAAGCGCCGTCGCCTCCCGCCGGACACCCGACGCGGCTGTGGAGAGTTTTCGAACACGGGGCACCCCTTGCGGTGAAAGGTGTGTAGGTGTTCGCAGCTGATCAGGGCCTGATCGGTGGGGATCGATGCCGCCCTTTTCTCCACCCTCTTCTACGCCCAGATTGAACTGCCGGGCGACAGTGTCGTCAAGGGTCTGGACCACTAGGTCTGAATCAGTGGTTTCGCGACGGTAGGTATTGCTGATGGCCCGCTTGTTGCGGGACTCGGATATCACGCTCAAGGACAGGCGCGGTGGGCGTCGTCGGGTTCCGACCCCTGAGGCGGCGGCCGATCGGCGGGTCCGCCCCTTCCCGTACTACACCGATGATCGGCTCGTGGCCGACGGCGGGTGGCGGGTCGTCGGCTTCGACGAGGTGCTGCGGCAGCGATTCCCGCAAGATCCGCTCGCCCTCTCGTCACTGCCCATGACAAGCGACGCTGCGCCGGAAGCCGATCAAAGATCGGTCACTCCGGCAGACCGAGATGCTCATGCAGTGCCCGCCGCCCCGCCGGGGTCACAGCGAGAGCGCGCGTCGAACCGATCCGCGTGACCCAGCCGGCGCCCAGCGCATGGGCGCACAGCGCCGCGCCGAGGACGCCGGCCAGGTGCGGGCGGCGTTCGGTCCAGTCCAGGCAGGAGCGCACGAGGGGGCGGCGTGAAGGCGACAGGGTGATGCCGACGGCGGCGAGCCGATCCGTGCCCGCGTCGGTCAGCTTCGGCTCGGGCTCCCAGTCGAGCAGGCCGCGGGTGACCATGGCGTCGGTGATCTTCACGGAGAGGGTGCCGGCCAGGTGGTCGTAGCAGAGGCGGGCGTCGCGGAGGGCCTGTTGACGGGTGGCGACGGTCAGGGAGCGGGGTCGGACCGGGTGGTGCGGGGCCAGTTCGGCGAGGCTTTCGATCAGTTCCATCACCCTGTGGTCGGCGATGCGGAGGTAGCGGTGGCGGCCGTGGCGTTCTTCGACCAGGAGGCCGCCGTTGACGAGCTGGTTCAGGTGGGAGGTCGCGGTGGGCTGGGTGACGGCTGTGTAGCGGGCCAGCTCCGTCGCGGTCCAGGCGCGGCCGTCGAGGAGGGCGAGGCAGATGGCCGCCCGGGTTCCGTCGGCCAGGAGGCGGGCCACGGCTGCCAGGTCCACACCCACGTCCTGGCCCGTGGCCGGGCCCGGGTCCCGGCGCGGGTTCCGACCTGCGCGCTCGTCGTCCATCCTTCGATTCTCGCCGATGATCCTTCGACCGCCATCGAAGCGTCCCGGTTCTAGCCTGCGGGGTGTGAACAGGGCAGATCTCATCGTCACCGACTCCCCCACGCCGGCCCAGACCGCGGTGGTCTCCGACGCGCTGGACCGCTTCAACGTCGAGGCCACCGGCGTCGACGATCGGAGGCCTCTCGCGGTCCTGGTCCGCGACCCCGGCACGCAGCAGGTGGTCGGCGGGCTGACCGGACGCACGTCCCTCGGCCTGTTCTTCGTCGACCTGTTCTTCCTGCCGCCCGACCTGCGTGGCGGCGGCCTGGGCACGGAGATCCTCCGGCGGGCCGAGGAGGAGGCCCGCGCCCGCGGTTGCCGCAGCGCCGTCCTCTACACCATCAGCTTCCAGGCCCCCGACTTCTACCGCAAGCAGGGCTGGGAAACGCTCGGCGAGGTGTCCTGCGAGCCGCCCGGAACGAGCCGCGTGTTCCTGACCAAGGACCTCGCTCAGCCACGCTCGACCTGAGGCGGGTTCTCCTCCTTCGCCAGCCACATCGGATGCTCCCGCCGCGCCCACACCCGGTCGACGGATCCGGTCCGCATGCCGCGGCGGGCCTCCGGGTCCTGAAACGCCTTGCGCATGTGGCCCAGCAGCACGATGGCGATGGTCCAGGCGAGGATGTCGTGCACGAAGATGGCGCTGGTGCGGGAGATGCTCGGGAGCAGGGCCATGAACCACATCAGGAGGCCGGTGAAGGCCATCACCAGTACGGCGCCGGCGATCCAGCCCGCGTAAAGCTTCTGGCCGGCGTTGAACTTGCCCGCGGGACGGTCCGCGGGGTCGGTCAGGCGGCGGCGGACGGCGTGGAGCCATTGGCGGTCGTACGGAGCGAAGCGGTTCAGGCGGCGGAGGTCGGAGCGGAAGGCTGGGGAGAACAGGCCGAGGAGGAGGGGCGCCGGGAGGAGGACGCCCGACCACTCGTGGAGGGTGACCATGAGATGACGGCGGCCCACGAGTTGGGCGAGCGGGCCGAAGTAGAGGCAGGCCGCGGAGGTCACGCAGAGCAGCATCAGGGTTCCGGTGGCGCGGTGGACCATGCGTTCGGCGGCGGTGAACCGCTGTACGCCGCGCCGTTTCGGCCACCGTTCCGGGCGCCAGCCCGCCTCGGGTTCAGGCTGCGGAGGCATCGTGGTTGTCGGAGGCGTCGTGCTTGTCGGCGTCGTCGAGCCAGCCGTCGATGTCATACCCGCGCTCCTCCCAGAACCCGGGGATGACCCGGTCGGTGACCGAAATGCCGGCCAGCCATTTGGCCGACTTGTAGAAGTACATCGGCGCCGCGTACAGCCGGACCGGGCCGCCGTGCTCGTGCGTGATCGGCGCGTCCTGCATCCGCAGCGCCACGAGCATGTCGGGGCGGCGGGCCTGCTCCAGCGTGAGGTTCTCGCTGTAGGCGCCGTCGAAGCTGGTGAACTGCACGGCCTTGCCGCCGGCCGCCACCCCGGCGTCGGCCAGCAGGTCGGAGAGCTTCACGCCTTCGAACGGCACCTTCTCGACCCGCCAGCCGTCCGTGCACCGCACGTCGTGGACCACCCGGGTCTGCGGCAGCGCGCGCAGGTCCGCGAGCGTGTACGTCCGCACCCGGTCGACGAGGCCGTCGATCTTGAGTTCGTAGTCGGCCTCGCCCTTGCGCGGGACCGAGCCGACGATGCTGTAGTAGCGGAAGCCTCCGGGGTTCGGGAGCAGGCCGCTGAGGCCGGTCGGGTCGACCTGCGACGCCTTGGCCAGCACGCTTTCCCAGGCCGACTGCAGATACGGGGCCGCGGCCAGCCCGACCGCGCCGGCGCCGAGCACGCCCAGCAGCGTCCGGCGTGCCACGGGAGCGCCGGACGGCGTGTTCCCGGGTTCGGGATCGGGTCCAGTCCCTGGTTCGTTCTCCGGCATCTCGGCTCCTTCCGTCATCGCCGGGAAAGCGGTGCGCCCCAGCGATCACCACTGTCGCCGCGGCACTGAACCTCCACATCAGTCATGTGACGTCGAGCCATCCCGACGCGCTACCCTCGCGACTAGCGCCACCAGGGATCACGACCAGCGAAGCGGGGAGAGCCAGATGCGTGGCCAGAGCGCTCAGCACGGCAGAAGGCACGCGCTCCAGGCCATCGTGGCGGCGGCCTGCGTCACGATCGGCATAGCGGTCGCCGCCGGGTGCGCCAGCAGGAGCGGACTCGAGACGCGCACCGACAAGTCCCCGGGCGGGGCGATCCAGTTCGCCGCGACGAGGATCGTCGCCGCGAAGACCGTCCACGTCCACGTGGTGGTGTCCGGGGACGTCAGCGCGACGGTCGACGGCTCGGTCCGCCTCGCGCCGACGCTGAGCGGCGACGTGACCGTGAAGGCCGACAAAGACGCGGACATGATCCCCGACCGCGCCGTCTACGACGGCAAGACGGTCTACATCGCGCTGCCGAAGGGCTACCACGCCACGTCGAAGGCCAAGCCGCACGCCGCGTGGTTCGCGTTCGACATGCCCGGCGGCGCGGCCAAAGACTCGAACGGCTCGAAGGACTCGAAGGACTCCATGCCCGCATCGGTCGTCGCGCTGCTGAAGTCCGACCCGGCAAGCTTCGTCAAGGAGGTACTGGCCAAGGGCAAGTTCACCCAGACCGGGAAGGACACCGCCGACGGCGTCGACGCGACCCGCTTCACCGGCGAGATCACCGGCGACGACCCCGCCCACGTCGACGTCTGGCTCGACGCCTCCGGCCTCCCGGTCGAGATCGTCTTCCAGTCCGCGTCGGACCGCCGGCCCAAGGGGCGCACCGAGGTGCACTTCAGCCAGTGGGGAACGCCGGTGACGATCACCGCCCCTCCGGCCGACCAGGTCCTCACGGAGAACGACGAGATCAGCTTCGCCATCTCCGGCCAGGAGTTCAAGATCTCCGCGGACCAGCTCGACGGCTCGGACCTCACCCAGGGCGACGTCATCGGCACCGCGACGCCGACGGGCGGCGCCCACCAGACCTGTGTCCCCGTCGACCTGCCGTCGCTGCCGTCACTGCCGTCGCCGGCGGCCGCACTGCCGACGCGGACCACAGTGTGTTTCGACCTCAAGGGGCTGACGCCGCCCGGAGCCGTGGTGACGATGCCCACCGGTCGCTGAGACTCACAGGAGACTCCGGCCGGGGCCTCGGGACGGCCGGCCCGGACGTGTCGGCCAGTGCGTCCTCGAGCCGGCGCCGCACGTCCTCATGCGTCTCCCGCATATCAGCCACTTCGCCGGTATTGCCGCCAGTGTTAATGCTTCACGAAACCTTCGAGACGACGATCCACCCGGGCCTCACCGCTTGTACGATGCGCAAGTGTCCGAAATGATCGAGACGACCCCGGGGTGGTTCGCCCCCGCCGACCTTGAGCAGGTCCGCGCCCATCTGCCGATCGTGTACGTCCAGGCGGTGCCGGTGCGTGTGGACGCGGCGGGTGAGGTGACCAGCGTCGGGCTGCTGCTGCGCATCTCCCCCGACGGCACCATCACCCGCAGTCTGGTGTCGGGACGGGTGCTGCACCATGAGCGCCTGCGTGATGCCTTGTTGCGGCATCTGGAGAAGGACCTCGGGCCGGTGGCGCTGCCGCACATCCCGGCCTCGCTCCAGCCGTTCACCGTCGCGGAGTACTTCCCGACGGCGGGGGTCACGCCGTATCACGATCCGCGGCAGCACGCGGTGGCGCTGGCGTATGTGGTGCCGGTGAACGGTGACTGCTCGCCGCGCCAGGACGCGCTGGACCTCGTGTGGTTCACACCGCAGGAGGCGTCGTCGGAGGCTGTGATGCAGGACATGACCGGCGGGCAGGGAACGCTGCTGCGGCAGGCGTTGGCGCATGTCGGGTGCTTGATCTGAACAGAACCTCAGTGTCGCTGAGGTACTGATTCGTGGCATCAGTCCTTGTCTCGTAGGCTCGCGAAGAGTAGGGCGGGCATGCGGCGGCGAAGGAGACAACGGTGGTCGAACGGCGGAGGAGCGTCGCGGGTGCGATAGCAGCGGTCGCGGCCGTCGTCGCCGTCGCCGCCGGGGTGACAGCGTGCGGTCAGCCGTCGACCGGCCCGAAGGCGGCCGGCACCGGAGCCGTCGCGGCCACCGGTTCGAGCACCGACGCGCCCACGGCCACCGCCGCCTCGTCGTCCGGGTTCGACTACGTCGCCGTCACCAGCACGGCGCCGGGCACGTACTCCGCGTCCAGCGCGCCCGCCCCCGGTGGTTCGGCGCCGGTGCCACCCGGCGCGCAGCAGCCCGCCGCGGGTCCGGACAATCCTCCGGCGGGCGGCACGGCCTCGAAGCCCTCCCATCCGGCCAGCGCTCCGGCCTCGACGCAGGCTCCACCTGCTTCCACCGCCAAGCCGCCGACCTCCGCGCCTCCGCCGGCGCCAAGCACGACCGCGCCGACGGAGAAGAAGATCAGCGGGACGGTCTCCTGCTTGTCCGGCAAATCGGTCGAGGGCGTGTGGGTGCAGGCCGCGCAGGGTTCCGGGTTCTCGCCGTGGCAGGGCATCGGCAACGGGTCGACCTCGCGCTACTGGTACACCCTTCCGGCCTCCATCCCGTTCTCGCTGCACGTCGGATGCGGGGGGACGACCTCGGCCTGGGCGGTCTCGACCACCACGCCGACGACGGACGGGCCGGTCGCCGACTTCACGTGCCACGACGTTTCCGATCAGCCCGAGTACGGGACCTGCGACCTGCAGTAGGTTGGTCCCGGTTTTGCCTTTCTCCCCTGTTACCCACTCCGTGACGAGGTCGATGTCGCATGTCCAGCTCCCACCCGCACGACGACAGCATGCCGCCCGGCAAGGCGGTCGAGGTCGCCGACGGCGTCTTCGCCTTCATCCAGCCCGACGGCAGCTGGTGGATCAACAACACCGCTTTCCTCGTCGGCGGCCAGGGCGTGATCTCGGTCGACTCCTGCTCCACCGAGCGCCGCACCCGCGAGTACCTGGCCGCCATCCGCACGGTCACCGACCGCCCGATCCGCGCGCTGGTCAACACCCACCACCACGGCGACCACACCAACGGCAACCACCTGCTGGCCCCGGCGGCGGTGATCGGGCACGAGGCGATGCGCGAGGCGATGATCGAGACCGGCCTGCCGGGCCCCGCGTACAACGCGGTGTGGGGCGACGTGCCGTGGGGCGAGCTGGAGCTGGAGCCCCCGTTCGTGACCTTCGAGGACCGGATCGCGCTGCACGTGGACGGGATGCGGTGCGAGGTGGCCAACGCCGGCACCGCCGCGCACACGGTCAGCGACTCCTACGTCTGGATCCCGGACCACAGCGTACTGATCAGCGGCGACCTGCTGTTCAACGGAGGCACGCCGTTCCTGCTGATGGGATCGGTCGCGGGCGCGATCGACGTGCTGGAGAACCGGATCAAGCCGCTCGGCGCGCGGACCGTCGTGCCGGGCCACGGCGGGATCTGCGGCCCGGAGGTGATCGACGACGTGCTGGCGTACCTGCGGCATGTCCAGGCGGTCGCCGAGCAGGGCAGGGAGGCCGGGCTGACGCCGCTGGAGGCGGCACGCGAGATCGGGCCCGGGGAGTTCGAGGGCCTGCTGGACTCCGAGCGGCTCGTGGGCAACCTGCACCGGGCCTACGCCGAGCTGGACGGCGCCGCGCCGGGCGCGGCGATCGACCTGTTCGCCGCCCTCATCGACATGGTCGCCTACAACGGCGGGAAGCCGCTGCGCTGTTTGGCCTGAGTCAGCCGGGTATAAGCGGACCTCGCGCCGTTACGGATGAGAGGAGTGCGCGTATGTGGGTCGGCACTTGGCAGAACCAGTACGGCTCGACACTCACGATCACCGACGAGGCGGACACGAGCATTCGCGGCTGGGGGAACGGGGCGGACAAGGTGCCGGTCAGGCCACTGGAACCGGCCCGACCGGCGTGATCGGTGTCGGTCGAGCCGGTCGAGCCGGTCGAGCCGGTCAGCCGCGCGGCAGCGCCTCGGAGAGCACGGCGGGCAGGCCGGTCCAGTCGTTGGAGACGATGCTCGCGTGCTTGCTCGCCAGCAGCGCCACCCG
This sequence comes from Catenulispora subtropica, assembly GCF_039531675.1. Lineage (NCBI taxonomy): Bacteria > Bacillati > Actinomycetota > Actinomycetes > Catenulisporales > Catenulisporaceae > Catenulispora > Catenulispora subtropica. The sequence continues at coordinate 82,669 of NZ_BAAAQM010000011.1, read as the reverse complement.
CGCCTGCGCGTCGGCCTGGCTCGGGGCGGTGTCGCTCAGCGCCGGGGCGACGTTCTGGGCGTCGGTCATCGTCAGCAGGTAGTGGTTGGCGTCGTACCAGGACGTGTCGATGCTGCTGACGTAGGTCGCGGCGTCACCGTCGAAGACCACGAACCAGGGGCGGATCGACGTGTCCGAATACTGCGTCCGCGGGTCGCCCGCCACAGCGCCGAGGACCGCGGGGAAGATGGTCGCCTGCGACGTCTTGCCGGAGGCGGCCAGGTTCTTCAGGTATGTCCCGTACTCGACGTCCGTGTGCAGGGAGTCGAAGGGGTTGTTCAGCTCGACCGTGCCCGGGATGACGTACAGGATGACCTTGCCGGCCAACGCCGAGCGGGAGGGCCAGGCGTTGGCCTTCGCGGCGGCGTCGAGGGTGGGGTAGGTGCCGCCCAGCAGGTCGGAGGGACGGTAGACGAGGCTGCCGAGGTGGTTGTTGATCAGGGCGTCAAGCTGTGCCGGGCCCATACCGGCGTCGGCCTCGAAGCCCTGCTTCAGCTCGATCTTGATGGTGAGCGGGCCGTCGGTGGTGTGGGAGGCCAGCCAGTACTTGACGTCGTCCAGGCAGGAGCCCAGATCCTTGTTGGTGGAGCCGGTGTAGATGTCGGCGGGCTTGGAGGCGTTGACGCAGTTGTTTCCGTTGCCGAACGGATTGTCGTGGCTCACCTTCCAGTAGTCGCCGAAGACGTCCGTCCAGGTGTCGAGCTCGATCATGGACGTGCCGCTGTCCAGAGCGTCGGCCAGCCGGGGGAACGCCGCCTGGTTGTAGGTGTTGTGCACCCCGACCACGGTGGTCTGGGACACCGGCGCGGAACCGACGTCGGCGGCGGCCGGGGGGACGGTCGCGGCCAGCGCGAGGACGGTCGCGCCGAGGGCGGCGGCGCCGGATGCGAGGCGGCGGAGCCAGGGACCGGACATGGAACCTCCTGGTGGCGTACAGAGAGCGTGGGGTCGCTCACCCGCCGTGGAGGCTAGCCGCAGCTCGGCCAGGAAGACAGGGCCCTCACATGAATCGTCTGTGACCTTCTGTGGCACGGACGCCGTTGTCGGAGAGCCAGCCCAGGACGTGGTCCGCGACCTGCGGCCAGCCGCTGTCCGCCACCAGGGAGTGGCCGCGGTCGGCGAACTGCTTCAGGTCGGTCGCCGCCGGGGAGTCGCCGTAGAGCTTGTAGACGGACCGGGTGGCGGCGTCCGGAACCAGCCGGTCTTCCTGCCCGGAGACCAGCAGCAGGGGTCCGCGGGCCGGGTTGTCGGTGTCGACGGCCAGAGCTGACTGCGGATCGTCCAGGAGCCGCTGCGGCGCGGGCATCGCGTACCGCGCGAAGAGCTCCGCGGCCTCCTCCTCCCCCACCGCGTTGGCCACGACATGCCGGAACTGGGACCGCGGCAGGGGTACGACCCCGTCGTGTCCGACCGGCGGGCCCCAGATCTGGGACGCCAGCGAAGGGCGGGTCTCGACCGCCGGAACGCCGGGCGGCGGCTGCGGCGCGATGGCGACCGCGGCCTCGGCGAGATCCGCCCCGAGCAGGTGCTGGGCGATGAGCCCGCCGACCGCGTGCCCGATGAGCACCGGCGGCCGCTCCAGGCCCCGGACGAGGCGCGCGTAGTGCTCGGTCAGCTCGGGCAGGCCGAGGTCCCGCAACGGTCCGGGATCGCGGCGGGCCCGCCGCACGTCGTCGTCCTCCCCCGGCCAGCCGGGGACGCTCACCGCGTAACCGTGCGTGGCGAACCGCTTCGCCCAACCCTCCCAGCACGACATGTGAAGCCACGCACCGTGGATCAGGACTACAGGGGTTCGAGTCACGACCGGGACCTTCCAGCTTTCCGTGCGACGGCCACCGGGTATCCGGCAGCGACTGTCCCAGCATCGGCCCCGCGTCCTGGGCGGCGTAACAGTCGGATGACTCAATATCCTTGCGCTCCTGGTCAGCGAGGTCGGGCGCCAAGTGACTGATGTGCGGTGGGCACCACGGGAAGGATCATCGGAACGGAAACACCAGCGACGGCGAAAAGCGTTCCATCCCCAGGAGGTGTCGACGATGAGCAGTTCTGCCCACCTGACGCATGAGCAGGCGGCCGCGGTGCGCGAAGCCCGGTTCGGCGCGCTGCCGAAACCGATCGCCTTGGCGGACACGGTCGAGGAGAAGGAGGCTGTTCCGGCGAACCAGGCCGTGGACGCGTACGACTCCGACAGCCTGGGCGTCAGGTTCTCCTGCCTGGCCGCGGACTGGGGTCTGTGACGATTCGTCCCGGCCGACGATCGAGCCCGACGATCGAGCCCGCACCCGGAAGGGTGCGGGCTCGATCGCATTAGCGACTAGGTCATGAGGACGGTTCGGAGGGCTTCAAGCGGGGTCGCGACTCAGGGTCAGATGACCGATGTGGCTCGCCAGACCGCCGGGTGAAAGTGATGACCGCAGGGCCAAACACTTCGAACCCTTTGGAGGGGAACCCATGTCCGCCATCGCCAAGAGCACCAAGCGCCGCCTCATCGCCGGCGCCACCGCCGCCGTCGGCACGGCCGCGGCCATCACCGCGTTCGCCGTCGCGGGTACCGCCAACGCCGCCGACTCCGCCGCGTCCGGCAAGTGGGCGAAGCCCACCATCGTCCTGGAGCACGGCGCGTTCGCCGACGGATCCAGCTGGAACGGCGTCATCGAGAAGCTGCGCCACGACGGCTATCCGGTCATCGCCGCGGCCAACCCGCTGCGTGGCCCGGCCTCCGACGCCGCCCAGCTGCGCACCGTCGTGAGCCACGTCAAGGGCCCGGTCATCCTGGTCGGCCACTCCTACGGCGGCTCGGTCATCACCGAGGCCGGGGCGGATGATCCGCAAGTCAAGGGCCTGGTCTACGTCGCGGCGTTCCTGCCGGAGGCCGGAGAGACCGCGCTGCAGCTGACCAACCAGTTCCCGGGCTCCACGCTGCCGGGCACCCTCGACCCGGTCCCGTACACCGACGCGGACGGCAGCACCGGCACCGACCTGTACATCCAGCAGGACAAGTTCCCGCACCAGTTCGCCGCCGACGTGAACCCGAAGGACGCCGCGCTCGCCGCCGTCACGCAGCGGCCGATCGCGCAGGCCGCGCTGGAGGAGAAGGAGACCGGCCCGGTGGCCTGGGCCCAGAAGCCGAGCTGGGACGTCGTCACCACGGAGGACCTGAACATCCCGGCGGCCGCCCAGAGGTTCATGGCCCAGCGCGCCGGTGCGCACGTCACCGAGGTCGCCGCCTCGCACTCGGTCGCCGTGTCGCACCCCGGCCTGGTCGCCGACGTGATCGAGAAGGCCGCCCGCGCGACCCGCTGACCGCGGCCCTCTGACAGCCGGGTGTGACGCGCTCCGGCGCCCGCCCCTGAGCGGCTGAGCCGCTCCCTCGACGCCGGGAGGACGGTGTCCCCCTCCCGTCCTCCCGGCCGCATCTCGCCCCCGACCCCGGAGAACCCCCATGTCCAGCACCACCTCTCAAACCTTCGACGTCATCGTCATCGGCGCCGGCCCGGTCGGCGAGAACGTCGCCGACCGGGCCGTGGCCGGCGGCCTGAGCGCCGTGATCGTGGAGTCCGAACTGGTCGGCGGCGAGTGCTCGTACTGGGCCTGCGAGCCCAGCAAGGCCCTGCTGCGCCCCGGGCTCCTGCACCGCGAGCTCGGCGCGGTCCCCGGCCTGGCGAAGGCCGCCTCCGCGCCGCTGGACGTGGACGCCGTGCTCGCCCACCGCGACCGCATGTCCGGGAACTGGGACGACGCCGGCCAGGTGGAGTGGCTCCGGCAGGCCGGCATCGAGCTGGTCCGCGGGGTCGGCCGGCTGGCCGGTCCGCGGGCGGTGACCGTGGCCACGCCCGACGGGCAGACCGTACACCTGACCGCGCGGCACGCCGTCGCGGTCTGCACCGGGACCCGCGCGTCGCTCCCGCCGCTGCCGGGTCTGGAGGAGCTGCGGCCGTGGACCAGCCGGGAGGCGACCAGCGCACCGCGGGTGCCGCGCCGGCTGGCGGTCCTGGGCGCCGGCGTCGTCGCGGTCGAGACGGCCACCGCCTGGCGGACGCTGGGCTCCCGGGTCACGCTGATCGCCCGCGAGGCGATGCTGCTGCCCCGGGCCGAGCCGTTCGCCGCGGAGTCGGTCGCCGACCGCATGCGCGAGACGGGGATCGATCTGCGCTTCGGGACGACCATCAGCGCCGCCGTGCGCAACGCCGCCGGCGAGGTCGAGATCGAGCTGTCGGACGGCACCCGGCTGGTCGCCGACGAGTTGCTGCTGGCCACCGGTCGCGCTCCCCGCACCGAGGACCTCGGCCTGGAGTCGGTGGGCCTGACGCCGGGCGGCTGGCTGCGGACCGACGACCTGTTCACCGTCACGGGCGTCGAGGGCGAGTGGCTCTACGCGGTCGGCGACGTGAACGGCCGCGCTCTGCTCACGCATCAGGGCAAGTACCAGGCCAGGGTGGCCGGCACGGTGATCGTCGACCGGGCCCGCGGCCGGCGCCTCGACCTCCGCAAGTGGAGCCGCCACGTGGGCACCGCCGACCTCGAGGCGGTTCCGCAGGTGGTGTTCTCCGATCCGGAGATCGCCTCGGTCGGTCTCACCACCGCCGAGGCCGAGCGCGCCGGACGCGTGGTCGACGTGGTCGACTACGAGATCGGCCGGGTCGCCGGCGCGCTCCAATACCGTCCGGACTACCGCGGCCGGGCCAGGATCCTGATCGACCCGCGCCGCGGCACGGTCGTCGGCGCCACCTTCGTCGGCCCGAACGTGGCCGAGCTGCTGTATTCGGCGACCGTCGCCATCACCGGCGAGGTGCCGCTGGACCGCCTGTGGCACGCGGTGCCGGCCTTCCCGACCATCAGCGAGGTATGGCTGCGGCTCCTGGAGACCTACCGCGACGCCTCCCTGGAGCTCCCACGTTCCTGATCTTCCATCGGGCGCCGCCCGATGCCGAGAGCACCCCACGCACCCCTGAAAGGAACCAGACCATGCCCGACCTCCCCAGCGCCCGCGAGGTGACCAACGACGTCCTCGTCCGCGAGTTCGTCGACGTCTTCGAGAAGAAGGACGCCAGCCTGCTCGGCGCCTTCCTCGCCGAGGACGTCGTCTTCGAGAACTACGGGGATCCGGAGATCCACGGGCGCGCCGCGGTCGTGAGCATGTGGGAGAACGTCTTCCGCACCTTCGAGGCCGTGAAGTTCGAGACCTTGAACCAGGCGGTCAGCGGCGACCTGGTCATCGCCGAACAGGTCCACGGCCTGGGCCTGCCCGGCCGGTCCACCGCCCCGATCCGCAACCTCGCCGTCTACGAGATCCGCGACGGCCTCATCACCGCCTGGCGCGACTACACCAACCCCGACAAGGCCCGCCAGCTGCTGACGGCGTGAACGACCGCGAGGCCCTCGACTCAGGAACCTGAGCCGAGGGCCTCGCCGTGGAACGTGCCGTCACTGCGTCAGGGCACTACCCCTCCCCCACCGCGATCACGTGCATCGCGGTGGTGTTGCTGTCGACCTGGGCGGCGACGTTCGGGAGGGTGATCGACGCGACGGTCTTGCTCGCGTCGAGCGGCACGGTGGTGGCGAAGACGTACATCGTGATCGCCTGCGAGTTGCCGGAGGTGCTGTTGCGGTAGGGCATGGTGGCGACCGCCTCGTCGCCGCCGCCCGGGCCGCCGGCCCAGTCGTTGAACGTGACCGGCTGGGTGGTGGAGGTGCCGTCGGTGTAGGTGATGGTGATCGGGGCCACGGACCCGCCGTTGGTGGAGGAGCCGAGGAGCCCGAGCTTGGTGGCCCCGGCCTTGCCGGCGACCAGCATCGTCTGGCCCGCGGCCAGGATGTTGTCGTTGCTGCACGGTTGGGCGGTGGGCCAGGTGAAGGTGACACCGGCGCCGGTGACGGTGCCGCCGGGCGTGATGCCGGCCTTGGCGAGGGCGTCGGCGGAGTAGCTGTAGCCGTCGCCGTCGTAGTCGGCGCACTTCTGGTTGCTGTCCGGCGAGGTGCCGGCGTTGTCGTAATAGTCCGCCGGGTTCGCCGTCGGCGTGATCGGGAGCACCACGCTGTCAGAGACCTGACCCGCGGCGTTGACCACGGTGGCCGAGGCGTTGGTGCCCGGGTAGACGTGCCAGACGCCGTTGGGGCCGGCGGGAGTCGGGACGGTGAAGGTCACCGCCGTGTCGGACCACGAGTCGATGGTGAAGGGTGCCGAGTTGCCCGGCGAACCCCAGTTGACGCCGAGGTCGCTGAAGGCGAGGTAGCCGGTGCCCTGGGTGGCTCCGAAGCCGGTGCCGTGCACGGTCACCTGCTGGCCGGCCGCGGCCGGGGACGGGCTGAGGGTCGTGGCGACCGCGCCGGTGGCAGCCGTGGTGGCGGTGCCGACGGCGAACACGTGCAGGCGGCCGCGGTCGGTGCCCGCGGGGAGCGTGATGCCGGTCAGCGTCTTGGCCGGGTCCACCGGGAAGGTGGTGGCGAAGACGTGGGTGGCCGTCTTGTCCTGACCGCCGTTGCAGGACGCGCAGTCGCGGTAAGGCAGCGTGGCAGCGTCCTGGTTGCCGAACGACGGCTTGTCGCGACCGGCGCCCAGGGTCCAGTCCGACAGCCCGAGCCAGTACTGCGCGGTGCTGCCGTCGGAGTACTGGAGCGTCATCACACCCTTGCTGGGGCCGCCGTCGGCGGAGCCGAGGAGGCCGAGCTGCTGGGTTCCGGCCGGAGCCGCCACCGTGACCTGCTGCCCCGCGGCGACCACGTTGTCCGGGAAGCCCGGAGCCGGGAGCGGCCAGGTGTAGGTGATGCCGCCGACCGTCACCGGCTGGCCGGGGTTGAAGCCGGCCGCGGCGAGGGTCTGGGCCGAGTAGGAGTTGCCGCCGCCGTCGAAGTCCGCGGCGTTGACGGCCGCATCGTCGGCGATGCCGGCGTCGTCGAACGAGGCCAGGAGACTGCCCGGCGGCGCGACCAGGACCCGGAGCTGGAGCGGGGCCAGGGCCCTGCCGTTCTCGGAGAGCTGGATGGGGACGGAGTAGAAGGTCTGGGGTGTGGAGGCGGTGGCGTCGACCGTCAACGTCACCGAGGCGTGGCCGGCCGGGGAGACCTGGAGAGAGCTGCCCGACAGGCTCGTGGTCAGGCCGGTCGGCGGGGTCGCGGCGACCGAGACGCGCTGGTACCGGTCAGCGGAGTCCTGCACGGAGACGGTGACCTTCGCGCTGCCGCCGGGGGCGACACGGATCTGCTGGTCCGACAGGTACCCGATGGCCGGCTGCGCACCGGTGCCGTCGGACGGCGGGGCGTCGCCCTTGCTCGCGCCCCAGTACTTGTTCGGGGTCGAGCCCATGCGCACGTCGATCCGGGCACCGTGGGTGAAGACCGACGCCGGCAGCCACGGCTTGTTCCAGTCGTCGCCGTCGACGCGCAGGTTCTGCACGTAGTAGTTCTTGACGGAGTCGGCACCGGGGGCGTTGATCGTGATGGCCTTGCCGTTGGCGAGGTGGATGATCTCCAGCGGGAACTCAGGGCTGTTCAGGGCCATGTCGGCGCTGCCCGGGGTCTCCGGGTACATGCCGAGCATCGCGAAGGCGCCGAGAGCCGAGGTGGTCCCCAGGTCGTCGTTGCCGCCCATGCTCTGCTTGGGGTCGTCGGTGTAGAGCTCGGTGCGGATCCGGTTCAGGACCTGCTGGGCCTTCCACGGGGTGCCGGTGTAGTCGTAAAGCCACGGCACGCCGTAGTCGAACTCGTTGCCCATGAACGCGTACGGCGACGGCGGACCCTCGTCCAGCTTGGTGAAGAACGTGTCGAGCTGCTTGGCGACCGCGGCGCCGCCACCCATCGCGGCGACCAGGCCCTTGAGGTTCCACCCGATCTGCCACCGGTACTGGGAGGCGTCACCCTCGACGTAGTTGTCGGTGGTGGTGAGGTCGGCCGGGACGAAGGCGCCGGAGGAGGTGCGCGGTTGGAGGATGCCGGTGGCCGGGTTGTACAGGTTCTGCCAGTCCTGCGCCCGGGTCATCAGCTTCTGGGCGTCCGCCTTGTCGCCGAGGGCGTTCGCGAACAGCGCCAGTGCGGCGTCCGCGGATCCGTACTCCATGGTGGTGGACACCGGCCCGTAGAAGTTGCAGCAGGTGTTGGCGCCGTCGGTCGGGACGTAGCCGAGCCGTTCGAAGGCCGCCAGGTCCGGCCGGATGTTGTTCGGCGTGTTCGCCTCGGCCAGCGCGTACTTCAACGCCGAGGCGGTGTCGAAGTCGCGGGCGCCGAAGGCGTAGTACGCCGCCAGCTCCTCGTCGGCCGGGTCACCGACCATGACGTAGGTCTCGCCGTTGTTCAGCGACCACTTCGGCATCATGCCGTTGTTCTGCGCCGCGTCGTTGACGATGGACTGCGCGGCGTTGCTCGCCATCGCCGGGTCGATGATCGCCTCGAGCTGGACCTGGGTGCGGTAGATGTCCCAGCCGGAGAAGTTGGCCACCTGGACGTGGCCGGGCTGGACCGTGTGCACCTGGTTGTCGAAGCCGAGGTACTGGCCGTCGGCGTCGGAGAACGTGTTGGGGTGCAGCAGGGCGTGATACAGGTTCGTGTAGAAGACCTGCTGGCGGGCGGCGGTGCCGCCGCCGATCTGGATGCGGGACAGCTCCTTGTTCCATGCGGCGACGCCGGCGGCGTGGACCCCGTCGAAGTCCCACCCGGGCTGCTCGGCCTGGAGGTTGGCCTGTGCGTTGGCCGTGGAGACGTAGGAGATGCCGACCTTGGCCTGGACGGTCTGGGCGGCCGAGGTGTCGAAGGTCAGGTAGACGCCGTCGGGGCCGGTGGCCGCGGCGGTTCCGGCCACGGCCGCGGCGGCGTGCTTCGCAGCGCTCTCCCGCGGGGCCTGGCCGTGCAGGGTCGGCGCGGGGAGCGCCGGGGTCTTCGCCTTCGTCGACGAGTCCTGCGACCCGCCCGCCGGACTCGGAGACGTGCTCGGCGCGGCCGGGCTCGGCGCGGCGCTCGGGGCGGCGCCGGGCTTGCTGCTCGGCGCGGCACCGGTCGGGGCCTGCGTCGGCGCGGCCTGGTTCGAGGTCTGGCCCTGGGTCTGGCCCTGGGTCTGGTCCGGAGCCTTGGTCGCCGTCGCCGCACCCGGCGTGACCGTCGTTCCGGTCCACGTCCCGTGCGCCGTGAAGGGCTGGTCGAAGACGATGTCGAAGTTCAGCGTGTACTCGTCGCTCGCACCGCAGAAGTAGCCGCTGGTGACCGAGCCTTTGAGCTCACGGTCGCCGACGATCTCCGCGGTGACGCCGTTGGTGCCGTCCTGCGATCCGGTGAGCTTGAACAGCAGGTTCGACTGGGTGCCGGATGGGAACGTGAAGCGGCCGATCGCCGAGCGCGCCGTCTCGGTCAGCTCGGTCTTGACCGCCGAGGTGCCGGTGCCGGTGGAGACCGAGTAGTAGTCGGCGGAAGCGGACTCGGCACCGTGGCTGAACGGCACGGTCGCGTGCGACGGGTCGGCCGGCAGCGTGCCGACCGTCGGCAGGATCGGCAGGTCCCCGAAAGCGCCGCAGCCGGGCCCGCTCAGGTGGGTCAGGCTGAAGCCGGACAGTGCCGAGTCGTTGTAGTAGTAGCCGCCGCCGGCCTGGCGGTTCGGCGAGGTGTCCGGTCCCCACTGGATCATGCCGAAGGGGACGTCGGGACCGGGGAAGGTGTTCACCGCCCCGCCCGCGCCGCCGTCGCCGGTCCCCAGCAGGGGGTTGACGGCCGAGGCGGGGTTCGCGACCGCGGTGACCGCTCCGGTCGCGGCGGTGTCGGCTGCCGCGACGGCGGGTGCGGACATCGCGGCGGTCACACTCATTGCGCTTGTCAGAACGGCGGCTCCGGCCGCCTGCACGATCCTTCGTCGGACTCTTACCCGGCGCGCCATGGGCACCGTCCCTCCCACGAGAAATCAAGGCTCTTGATCGGGTTCGAAGGTGACCTCGGTAACGTTAGCAAGGGTTCTAAGTTGGATCCATGCCTCTCGGGAAACGTTTTTTCTGTGAACGTTCACAGCCTGGTCACGGCTTCGGAGAACGTGGGGAGAGCGTTGATTCAGGACGTCGTGTAGCGGTGTTTGACGCCCGGAGGGAAGCACTCGGGGTCCTCGAACGGCCGCAGCCGGATCTCGGGCAGTTGCCGGTCGACCGGGACGTAATGGGCGAATTCGCTGTTGAGCCGGAGCAGACCGGTGCGCACCGCCGCGGCGAGAGCCGCCGCGTCACCGTCACGGTCCGGCCCCAGTTCGGCCGTGATCCGCAAGCGGTGTTCACCGGCGGCGTCTTCGAGCACTTCGATGACGAACTTGCCGGTGAGCCAGTCGCTGACCTCCGGCTGCTCGAAACCGACCGCGATGTGCTCGGGGAAGATGTTCGCACCGAAGAAGGAGACGGTGAACAGCGAGCGGCCGAAGACGTAGACGAACGGCGACTCAGGACCCGTGTCCGCGGCGGCCGGGTCGAATCCGTGCCGGGCGCACAGATCGAGCATCTCGCGACGGCCGATGACGCCGCCCTCGTCGCCGATGTGGTAGCGGATCAGCGGGACGCCGCCGTCGGCCGTGAACAGCAGCGTGCCTTCGTGGGTCTCGAAGTACCGGCTGCCGGGGTCGTACTGGACGAGCGTCGGAAGGCGCGCGTCGCCGAAGACCTCACGCGCGAGCTCGGGGCGGCCGGCGAAGAAGCGGCGGATCGTGATCGACAGCGGCGTCTCGGTGCCGAGCACACCGGCGTCGGCCGTGCCGTAAAGCGAAGCCGTGCCGTGGGTGACGTCGGCCATCCCGACGCGCTCGGCGACGATGTCACGCCAGCGTTCGCTGAAGACCTCGCCGGCGAAGACCAGCTTGATGTCGTAGTCGGCCCACGGGATGCCCTGGGCCGCTCCGGCGTCGATCACCGTTTTGAGGAACGGCGGATAACCGAGCAGAACCACCTGCTGGAAGTGCGGGGCGAGCTCTGGCAGAACGCGAAGGATCTCGGCCTTGTTGTTGCCCGGCGCCACGGTGGTGACCGGGTAGCCCTTGGAAGCCAAGTGCCGCACACAGGCCGTCGTGAAGAGTCCGCCGACCCAGGTGCCGAGCGGAAAGCAGACGACTGCCAGAGTCCTGCGACCCTCGGCCCCGAAGCCGTCGCGGAAGACGTGCTCGAAGCGCCGCGCGACGGTGAGTTCGTCTTCGATCGATCGGGGCCAGATGGTCGGCGTGCCGCTGGACCCCGACGACACCGACACCAGGTCGCACTCTTCGAGCCGGCCGTCGCGGCAGCGCTCGGGAAGCGGATACGCGCGGTGGTAGGACTCTTTGTCCATCATCGGCAGGCGCCGGAAGTCCTCGATCGACCCGATGCCGTGGGGATCGATGCCGTGCGTCGCGAGGAACCGCTGATACGCCGGGACGGTGGCCGCCGTCCGGCGGAACAGTTCCAGGGCCGCTTGCTCCGGCGCCTCCGCCGCCCGATCGGCCGCGAAGAACGCGTCGTAAGCCTCCGCCACGCGGCGTGCCCGGATGCGATCGACCACTGGTCCTCCGGCCCTTCCCAGACTGACGAATCAGGGCCATACCGTATCCGCCGGATGAGCCGGGATCAGTCCCCGGGTTGACGAAGTTAGGCTAGCCTCACCTAAACTCTCCAACCATGCTCTCCCCCGCCCGGCCGGCGATGCCCGCGCCGACCCCCGTTCCGGCACCGCGCCGCCCTGTGCCGTTCGCCGTCGCGGTGAGTGGCGGAGTGGTCGCACTGGCCGTCTGCGCCGCGCTCAGCCTGGCGCTCGGCGCCCGGTCGATCCCGTTGCCCACTGTTCTCAGCGCTTTGTCGGGGGCCGGCCACGGACCCGACGCCGACGTCGTGACCGGCCTGCGGGTCCCGCGAACCCTCATCGGGATGTCCGTCGGCGGCGCGCTCGGCGTGGCCGGGGCCGTGGCGCAGGGCGTGACGCGGAACCCGCTGGCCTCACCGGCGACGTTGGGCGTGAACGCCGGCGCCGGGTTCGCGGTGGTGACGTCGATCTTCGTGTTCCACCTGGCACGGCCGGCGGAGTACGTGTGGTTCGCCCTGGCCGGCGCGGCCGCGGCCGCGCTCCTGGTGCACGTGCTGGCGCAGCGGCCCGGAGACGTCGACCCGGTGAGGCTCGCCCTGGGCGGCACCGTGCTGACGGCGGTGCTGGCCTCGTGGACCACCGCGCTGATGCTCGCCAGCCAGCGGACGCTCGACGAAGCGCGGTTCTGGCTCGCCGGATCGATCGGCGGCCGGGACGTCGCCGTGCTGGAACGCGTCCTCCCCTTCATCGTGACCGGCATGGTGCTGGCCGCGGTGGTCGCGCCGTCGCTGAACGCGTTGGCGTTGGGCGACGAGGCGGCCCACGCGCTGGGTGTACCGGTCGCCCGGATCCGGCAGCTCGGCGGGGCGTCCGTGGTACTGCTGGCCGCGGGGTCGGTGGCGGTGGCCGGGCCCGTGCCGTTCATCGGGCTCGCCGCACCGCACCTGGTCCGGCCGGCGGTGGGCACCGATCACCGACGGCTCATCCCCGCGTGCCTGATCGTCGGCGCGACGCTGCTCCTGGCCGCCGACGTACTGGGACGCCTGATAGCCCGGCCCTCGGAACTGGAGACGGGGATCGTGACGGCGTTCCTCGGCGCCCCGCTGCTGGCGGTGCTGGCCCGCAGGAGCGCCCGGTGACGAGCGCTCTGGTCGCGGCCCGGCGGCGGACGCTGGCCCTGTGCGGAGGCTGCGCCGCCCTGCTGGTGACGCTCGTCGGCATCGCGCTGAGCACGGGCCGGATGCCCATACCGTTCCTGGACGCGCTCCGTGCCCTGTTCGGCTTCGGCGATCCCGGGACCGTGCTGGTCGTCCAGCAGTTCCGCGCGCCGCGGGTGTTCGCCGCCCTGCTGGCCGGCGCCGCGCTGGCGGTCGCGGGCTCGATGACGCAGCGCCTGCTGCGGAACCCGCTCGCCTCGCCGGACGTCATCGGCGTCACCGGCGGCGCCTCCTGCGGGGCGGTCCTGGTGCTGGCGGCCGGCGATGTGCCGGCCGCGCTGACGCCGGCCGCCGCGGCGGCCGGCGGACTGGCCGTGGCGGCGCTGCTCGGCGCGTCGGCCTGGCGCTCGCGGGCGGCCGTGACGCGGCTGGTGCTGGTCGGCGTGGCGATCCAGCAGGGCCTGGCCGCCGTCGTGAACCTGATGATCGTCCGCTTCCCGCAGGAGCTGGCGAGCCAGGCGCTGCAGTGGACGTCCGGGTCGCTCTACGGACGCACCTGGACCGAAGTATGGGTCGCGGGCGGGGCGATCGCCGCGGTGGGATCCGTCAGCGTGCTGATGAACCGCCGGGTGGCGGTGCTCGACCTCGGCGACGAGTCGGCCGGCGGCCTCGGGCTCGACCCGCGGCGGACGCGGCTCGGACTGCTGCTGCTCGCGGTGGTGCTGGCGTCGCTGGCGGCGGCGCTGAGCGGGCCGATCGGCTTCGTGGCGCTGCTCGTGCCGCACCTGGTGCGCCGCCTCGCCGGGCCGCCGACGCCCGCCACCCTCGCCCTCACCGCGCTGACCGGAGCGGCGCTGCTGCTCGGCGCGGACTACATCGCCCTGAACCTGCTGCCGATCCACGGTCTGCCGGCCGGAGCGGTCACCGCGACGCTCGGCGCCCCTTGGCTGCTGTGGCTGTCCCTGCCCCACCGGCCCCCGGTCCCGGCTCGGCTACGCCGGGCCTTCGGACCGAGGTCGCGTAAGGGCCCGGGCATTCGGAACGAAGGAAGCTGACATGACCGCCCGCCTCGCCGCCCACGGCCTCGCCCTGCGCTATGCCGACCGCCTGGTCGTGCGCGACCTGGATCTGGAGATCCCGGCCGACGCCGTCACGGCGATCGTGGGGCCCAACGCCTGCGGCAAGTCGACGCTGCTGCGCGGTCTGGCCCGTCTGCTGGCTCCGGCCGCCGGGAGCGTGACGCTCGACGGCGCCGACATCCACCGGGTTCCCGCCAGAACGCTGGCCCGGTCGCTCGGCCTGCTGCCGCAACAGCCGGTCACACCGGAGGCGATCACCGTCGAGGCGCTGGTACGACTCGGGCGGCATCCGCACCAACGGGTGTTCAGTCCGTGGTCAAGAGCGGATCAGGAGGCTGTCGAGCGGGCACTGGAGCGGACCGGGGTCGGCGCGCTGCGCGACCGGCCGGTCGACCAGCTGTCCGGCGGGCAGCGGCAACGCGCCTGGATCGCACTGGCGCTGGCCCAGGACACCGAGCTGCTGCTGCTCGACGAGCCGACCACGTTCCTGGACCTGCGGCATCAGCTCGACGTGCTGGACCTGGTGGCCGACCTGCGCGCCGACGCCGGCCGCACCGTCGTCATGGTGGTGCACGACCTGGGCCAGGCCGCCCGCTACGCCGACCACCTCGTGGTGCTCCACGACGGTGCGCTGGCCGCCGCCGGGCCTCCGGCCGAGGTGCTCACCGCGGACCTCGTCGAGCGCGTGTTCGGCGTGCCGTGCCGTGTGGTCCCGGATCCGGAGACCGGCACACCGCTGGTCGTGCCCCTGGCGCGTCAGACCTCTGTATCCCTGCCAGCACCCGACCGACCGAGGAACCCATGATCAAGCACCGCCTGTCCGCCCTTCTGATCGCCGCGTCCCTGAGCACCGCGCTCGTCGCCGGGTGCGGCAGCAGCAGTTCCGGCACGACGCAGAACGCCGGCTCCGACACGTCTTCCGCCTCCCCCGCCTCCGACGCCCCGGCCGCCGCGTTCCCCCGCAGCGTCAAGCACGCGATGGGCACCGCCGAGATCAAGTCCCAGCCCAAACGGGTCGTGGTGCTGGACAGCGGGGAACTCGACGACGTCACCCTGCTCGGCATCACGCCGGTCGGCGCCGTCTCCCCGCACCTGAAGAGCGAAGGCGGCTTCCCGGCCTACCTGAAGAGCGAGATCGGCGGCACCGTCGACGTCGGCCCGATGACCGAGCCGAACCTGGAGCTCATCACCTCCCTGAAGCCGGATCTGATCCTGACCTCCAAGGTCCGGCACGAGAAGATCTACTCCAAGCTCAACGCCATCGCCCCGACGGTGATGGCCGAGACCACCGGCTTCCCATGGAAGGCGAACCTGGAGCTCTACGCACAGGCCCTCGGCAAGGAGAGCGAGGCCAAGGCCGCCGTGACGCGGTACGAGGCCCGGGCCGCGAAGCTCGGCGAAGCGATCAAGGCGAAGAACGGCGGCAAGCTGCCGACGGTGTCGGTGGTGCGGTTCGTCGCGGGACCGACCCGGCTGTATCAGAAGTCTTCGTTCAGCGGTGTCGTCCTGCGGGACGTGGGCCTGCCGCGGCCGGCGGCCGAGGACGTGGACCAGCTGATGCTGGAGGTCAGCCCCGAGCAGATCGGCAAGGCGGACGCCGACATCGTGTTCGTCACCACCTCCGACGACCCCTCGAAGACCAAGGAGACCGAGGTGCAGGGGACCGCGGTGTGGAAGGACCTGCCGGCGGTGAAGGAGAACCGGGTGTTCACCGTGCCGGACGAGACGTGGATGTCCGGGATCGGGGTGCAGGCCGCGGAGCAGATGCTGGGTGACATCGCGAAGGCGGCCGGGGTCGAGCTGCCGAAGTAGAGCCCAGATGTGGAGCGGGGGCGGTTTCTCGGTCAGCCGCTGATGTGGGTGTGGGCGGTACCCGCACCCACATTTCAGAGTTCGATAGCCGACAGAAACACGTCAGCAATCAGCGCGTGCCCCGCGAGGTTCGGATGGATCCGGTCATGCGACCAGTCCTCAGACCGCGTGCACCGCATCGCGTGATCGAAGACCCGCTGCGTCGCTATGTGCACCGCGTCGAACTCCTCAGCCAGACCCGCGACTGCGGCCGCGTAACGATCGCTGGTCGCGCGCTGTGGCTCCTCGCGGTCCGGCTCGATCACGTACGGGTCGGCGAGGATCAGGCGGCAGCCGGTCTCCTCGACGGCACGGCGCAGCAGTCCGCGCAGCGTCTCGACGAACTCGTCGAGCGGGACGGCGTTCTGCGGGTGGCCGTCGAACGCGCGCCAGACGTCGTTGATCCCGATCATCACCGACAGCCAGTCCGGACGCGGCGCCAACGCGTCGGTGTCCCACCGCTGGGCGAGGTGGCGCACGGTGTTCCCGCTGTTGCCGCGGTTGGTCCAGGTCAGCCGGACTTCCGGATGCCGGGCCGTCGTGAACGCCCGCAGCAGGCTGACATAGCCGTTCCCGTAGGGGGCGTTCTCCTCCCGGCGCCCGCAGTCCGTGATGCTGTCGCCGATGAGCAGGATGTGCTGACCGTCCTTGAACAACACGCGGGCCGCCTTCCGGAGTGCTGCGGGTATGGGCATCCGATCATGCCGGTATTTTCGTTCGGGCAGCAATCGGATCAAGGGAGGGGCACCCGTCATGAAGGCCGTCCAGTTCAGCGAGCCCGGCGGTACCGAGCACATCGCAGAGGTCGATGTTCCGACGCCGGAGCCCGCGCCGGGGCAGATCGCGATCGCGGTCCGCTACGCGGGCCTGAACTTCGTGGACGTCCTCGCCCGCCGCGGTGTGCCCGGCTACGCGACCGGCTGGCCGTATGTGCCGGGCATGGAAGTCGGCGGCGAGGTGGCGGCGGTCGGCGAGGGCGTCGACGGGTTCGCGGTCGGTGACGCGGTGGTGGCGTTCACGGTCGACGGCGGTGGTCTGGCCGAGACCGTGGTGGCCGAGGCCGGCCTGGCCGCGCGGGTGCCGGACGGGCTGGCCCTGGAGCGGGCCACCATCGTGCCGCTCACGTGGGCCACGGCCGTCGGGCTCGCCGACGCCGCTCATGTGTCCTCGAAGGACCGGGTCCTGGTCACCGGCGCCGGGGGCGGGGTCGGCGACGCGCTGGCGGCCGTGCTGAGCCTGCGCACTCCGCGTTGCGTCGTCGGCGGCACGAGCGCGAACTCCGCGGGCAGGCTGGCGGCGGTCTACCGTCCGGCGGTGCGGGACGCGGAGTTCGGCGCGGCGGCCCGCAAGGCCAACGACGACGAACTCTTCGACGTCGTGCTGGAGTCCATCGGCGGCGACGTGGCGTCGGCCTCGCTCGGGCTGCTCGCGCCGGGGGGCCGCTACGTCAGCTACGGCGCCGCGGCCGGTCAGCCCGACCCGGCCGCCCCGGCGCCGGCGGACCTGCGGCGCAACAACTGGACCACCGCCGGCTTCAGCATCATCAACCGGGCCCGCGCCGACGCGCGCGCCGTCGGGGCGCTCATCGCGGCGGTGTTCGCGCTCGCCGAGGCGGGCTCGGGATGGGAGCTCCCGGCGCCGCGGGTGGTCGCGTGGGACGAGGCGATCGACGCGCACATCGCGCAGGCCGAGAACCGCAGCCCGGGCAAGACCGTCGTCGCCGTCCGGGGTTCCTGAGCCGCTCCGAGGCCCGCCCGTCCACGGGAGAACCGGAACCGGGTCGTGGATGGGCGGACCTCGCACGATCAGGGATCGTGATCGCTGCGTGTCGGATCGCGACTTGCGGGGTCGCACCGGGCCGGATGGAGTGGAGCCATGTCTGTGATCCCCGAGTCGCACGCCGACCTGCTCGAGCGCCCCGTCTTCTGTCACCTGGCGACCATCCGCGCGGACGGGAACCCGCACGTGAACCCGATGTGGTTCCTGTGGGACGGCGAGTTCCTGTCGTTCACCACCTCGACCAAGCGTGCGAAGTACAAGGAGCTCAGCGAGCGCCCGAACGCCGCGGTGTCGATCAACGACCCGGACGCGCCGTACCGGTACCTGGAGTTGCGCGGCACCGTGGAACGGATCGAACCGGACACCGAGGGTGCCTTCTTCGCGGTGCTGGCGGACCGTTACTCGCTGCCGATGGACGGCCCCGTGGGCGACGCTCCGTACCGGGTGCGGATCTACCTGCGGCCGACGCACGCGACGTTCCAGTAGCAGCTCTCAGCACGCCCCGGTAGCCCTCTGACATACAGCATGTTGATTGTGAATTAGAGCCCGCCACAAGATATGGTGTCCGACGCAGCTGGTTCGGCCGTCCGCTCGCAGCACGGGCGGCGGCCGAGGCAAGAGGGAACCCGGTGCGAGTCCGGGACTGCCCCGCAGCGGTGAGTGGGAACGACCGCCGTCGTGCACACTGGGCCGGCGGCGCCTTCGGGCGCCGGCGCCGGCCTGGGAAGTGACGGCCAGTAGGTTCCGGGTCCGGGAGTCTCCGGTCCCCGGACGCCCGCGAGTCCGAAGACCTGCCAGCGGTGCCGCGCCCGGACATGGGGTGCGGCCGGTCCGAGGCCGCGCGGGACGGCTGACGGCGAAGGGCGCCGCGCTGCCGCGCGCCTTCTCGTCTCCTCGCGCACGGTCCGGATCGGGACCTACGACTGGCGAGGAGAGGGTTGTGACGGTCACGCAGGTCGGGATCGATGTCGATGCCGGCACGGGGTCGGGCGGGGCGGAGCCGGCGACGCCGCCTCCGGCGGGGACGGCGACGGTCTCCGAGCGGTCCCTGGAAGCGGCCGTCACGCGCTGGGCCGCCGGCCTCCCCGACGTCGACCCGGGCCGCGTCGCCCGCAAGACCTTCGCCGGCCTGCCCGCCGGCGCCGGCCCGGCCCAGGCCGCCGAGCTGGCCGTGCAGTGCGCGGCCGAGCTGATCGGCGAGGAGCCGCAGTACTCGAAGCTGGCGGCGCGGCTGCTGGCGGCGGTGATCGCGGACGAGGCCGCGGGGCAGGGCGCGGTGGCGTTCAGCGCGGCGATCGCCGTCGGGCATCGGGAGGGCCTGATCGGCGATCTCACCGCCGCCTTCGTCGCCGCGGAGGCCGAGCGGTTCGACGCCGCCATCGACGGGGACGGCGATCTCCGCTTCGAGTACTTCGGGCTGCGTACCGTCTACGACCGCTACCTGCTGCGGCACCCGGTCACCCGCCGGGTCATCGAGACGCCGCAGCACTTCCTGCTGCGGGTGGCCGCCGGGCTGTCGGAGCAGGCCGAGGAGGCGATCGGCTTCTACCGGCTGATGTCCTCGCTGGCCTACCTGCCCAGCTCCCCCACGCTGTTCAACTCGGGCACGCGGCACACCCAGATGTCGTCCTGCTATCTGGTCGACTCCCCGCGCGACGAGCTCGACTCCATCTACGCGCGCTACCACCAGGTGGCACGGCTGTCGAAGTTCGCCGGCGGGATCGGCATCGCCTTCTCGCGCGTGCGGGGGCGCGGCGCGCTGATCCGCAGCACCAACGGCCGCTCGAACGGGATCGTGCCGTTCCTGCGCACGCTGGACTCCTCGGTCGCCGCGGTCAACCAGGGCGGACGCCGCAAGGGCGCGGCGTGCGTCTACCTGGAGCCGTGGCACCCGGACATCGAGGAGTTCCTGCAGCTGCGGGACAACACCGGCGAGGACGCGCGCCGCACCCACAACCTGAACCTGGCGAACTGGATCCCGGACGAGTTCATGCGCCGGGTCGAGGCGGACGCGCTGTGGTCGCTGATGGACCCGGACCAGGTGCCGGAGCTGCCGGACCTGTGGGGCGAGGCGTTCGACGCCGCGTACCGCCGGGCCGAGGCCGAGGGCCGTTACGTCCGGCAGCTCCCGGCGCGCGAGCTCTACGGCAGGATGATGCGGACGCTGGCGCAGACCGGCAACGGGTGGATGACGTTCAAGGACGCCTCGAACCGGCTCTGCAACCAGACCGCGGAGCCGGGCCCCGGCGAGAGCCGGAACACGGTGCACCTGTCGAATCTGTGCACGGAGATCATCGAGGTGTCCTCGGACGCCGAGACCGCGGTGTGCAACCTGGGGTCGGTCAACCTGGCGGCGCACCTGACCGCGGACCGGTCGGCCGTGGACTGGGACCGGCTGCGGGACACGGTCCGCACGGCGGTGGTGTTCCTGGACCGCGTCATCGACATCAACTACTACCCGAGCGAGCAGACCGCGGCGTCGAACCCGCGGTGGCGGCCGGTCGGGCTGGGGCTGATGGGGCTGCAGGACGTGTTCTTCGCGCTGCGGCTGCCGTTCGACGACCCGCGGGCGCGCAAGCTTTCGACGCGGATCGCCGAGGAGATCTACCTGACGGCGCTGGAGACGTCGGCCGGGCTGGCCGAGCGGTTCGGCGCGCACCCGGCGTTCGACCGGACCCGGGCCGCCGGGGGCGCGCTGCAGCCGGACCTGTGGGGCTCGGCGACGTCCCCGGCGCTGGCCGCCCGGTGGAGCGCTCTGCGTTCCCGCGTGGCCGCGACCGGCCTGCGCAACTCGCTGCTGGTGGCGATCGCGCCGACCGCCACGATCGCCTCGATCGCGGGCTGCTACGAGTGCATCGAGCCGCAGGTGTCGAACCTGTTCAAGCGCGAGACGCTGTCCGGGGAGTTCCTGCAGATCAACAGCGCGCTGGTGAGCGAGCTGAAGGCGCTGGGGCTGTGGACGCCGGCGGTGCGGGACGCGATCAAGCGGGCCGAGGGGTCCGTGCAGGACATCGAGGCGCTGCCGGCGGAGCTGCGGACGCTGTACCGGACGGCGTGGGAGCTGCCGCAGCGGGCGCTGATCGACCTGGCTGCGGCGCGGGGGCCGTTCGTGGACCAGTCGCAGTCGCTGAACCTGTTCCTGGCGGCGCCGACGATCGGGAAGCTGTCGTCGATGTACATGTACGCGTGGAAGGCCGGGCTGAAGTCCACGTACTACCTCCGGTCGCGGCCGGCGACGCGGATCCAGCAGGCGACGGTGACCGTCGCCTCGGAAGAGGCCGTCGCCTGCTCGCTGGAGAACCCCGAAGCCTGCGAAGCCTGCCAGTAAAGGAAGCCTTTGATGCTGCTCGACCCCGGTCTGGACCTGACCTTGCGCCCGATGCGCTACCCGCGTTTCTTCGACCGCTTCCGTGACGCGATCAAGAACACGTGGACCGTGGAGGAGGTGGACCTGCACAGCGACCTCGCCGACCTGGACCGGCTCTCGGCGGCCGAGCGGCACCTGGTGTCGCGGCTGGTCGCCTTCTTCGCCACCGGCGACACGATCGTCGCGAACAACCTCGTGCTGAACCTGTATCAGCACGTGAACAGCCCCGAGGGGCGGTTGTACCTGTCGCGGCAGCTGTTCGAGGAGGCCGTTCATGTGCAGTTCTACCTGAACCTGCTCGACACCTATGTGCCCGACGAGGACGAGCGGGCGGCGGCGTTCGCGGCGGTGGAGAACATCCCGTCCATCCGGCGCAAGGCGGAGTTCTGCTTCCGCTGGATCGACTCGCTGGGTGCTCTGCAGCGGCTGGAGACGCGGGAGGACCGGCGGGCGTTCCTGCTGAACCTGATCTGCTTCGCGGCGTGCATCGAAGGGCTGTTCTTCTACGGCGCCTTCGCCTACGTGTACTTCCTGCGTTCGCGCGGGTTGCTGCACGGGCTCGCGTCCGGGACCAACTGGGTGTTCCGAGACGAGTCGATGCACATGGCGTTCGCGTTCGACGTCGTGGAGACGGTGCGCGCCGAGGAGCCGGACCTGTTCGACGAGGAGATGGCGCGGCAAGTGCGGCAGATGCTCGCCGAGGCGGTGGAGTGCGAGACGCAGTTCGCCGAGGACCTGCTCGGGGGTGGGCTCGGGGGCAGGAGCGGAGTGCCGGGGCTGCCGGTGGCGGACATGCGCGGGTATCTGGAGCACGTCGCCGACCGGCGGCTGGTGCAGCTGGGGCTGGAGCCGCTGTACGGCGCGGCGAACCCGCTGGCGTTCATGGAGCTGCAGGACGTGCAGGAGCTGTCGAACTTCTTCGAGCGGCGGGTCTCGGCGTACCAGGTCGCGGTCGCCGGTAGCGTCTCGTTCGACGACGACTTCTAGAAGGAAGGCCCGGGGATGCCGGTACGGCGCGTGGTGTCGCTGGTGCCGTCGCTGACCGAGGCGATCGCGGCGACGGCGCCGGAGCTGCTGGTCGGTGCGACCGACTGGTGCACGCATCCGGCGGACCTGGCGGTCGAGCGGATCCGCGGGACGAAGAACCCTGACGTCCCGCGGATCGTCGGGCTGCGGCCTGATCTGGTCGTGGCCAACGAGGAGGAGAACCGCGCTGTCGATCTCGACGCTCTCCGGGGCGCCGGGATCACCGTGTGGGTCACGCAGATCAGGACCCTCGACGAGGCCTTCGTCTCGCTCGACAGGATGCTGACCGAGGCGTGCGGCCTGGACCGGCCGGACTGGCTGGACCGGGCCGAAGCCGCGTGGGCCGCCCTCCCGGCACCCGGGACTCCGGTCCCGGCGGTCGTCCCGATCTGGCGCCGTCCGTGGATGGTGCTGGGCCGGGACACGTTCGCCGGGGACGTCCTGGCCCGGCTCGGCGTGCGCAACGTCTACGCCGGCCACGCCGAGCGCTATCCGAAGGTGCCGGTGGAGGAGCTGCGCGCGAGCGGCGCCGAGCTGGTCGTGCTGCCGGACGAGCCGTACGCCTTCACCGCCGCCGACGGGCCCGAGGCGTTCCCGGGCCTGCCGTCGGCGCTCGTCTCCGGGCGGCACCTGACCTGGTACGGGCCGTCGTTGCAGGAGGCCGCCGAGGTGCTGCGGCGTCAGCTGCGCTCCACGCTGTAGCGCAGCAGGACGTTGTCCGAGCCCTCCCAGGTGCGGGTGCCGACCAGCTTCAGCGCCGGGGCCTTGCCGCCCTCGAACGCCGCGATCCCGTCGCCGAGCACCACCGGGCCGACCATCAGGTGCAGCTCGTCGACCAGGCCGGCGGCCAGCAGATCGGCCCACAGCGTGTGGCTGCCCCACATCACGATGTCGCCCTCGGTCTCGTCCCCCCGCTTCAGCCCGGCGACGACGGCGTGCGCCTCCGCGCGCCGGACGATGGTGGTGGTGTCGGTCCACGGCGCGGTCTGGTCCATGGTGAGGGTGTCGGAGACGACGACCTTGGCGACGGCGTCGTCCAGGCGCGAGAATTCCTGCTGCACCGGGCCGAACGCGTCGTTGCCGTCGACCATGGGCCAGAAGCCCTTGAAGCCCTCGTAGGAGCGGCGGCCGAGCAGAGTGGTGCCGGCGGTGCGCATGCGCTCCAGGTTGTACTCGTCGAAGGCGTGGTCCATCGGCAGGACCATGACGTCCTCGCCGGGGCCTGCGACGTAGCCGTCGAGGGACATGATCGCGATGACGATGAGCTTGCGCATGGGGTGCCTCCCGTGAGGTGTGGCGTGCGCCTCTCGCACGCTTCACCGGGGTAGAGACACCGGACCCCGCGGACTCATCGGTCTGGGGCGAGATTCTCCGAGAATATTTCGGGGATCCCGAACCGGCGCGGCAGCTCCGGGTCCAGGAAGGCGCTGACCTGCGCGATCCGGCCGTCCCGCAGGGTGAGCAGGTTGATCGCGCCGAGGCGGAACGGCCCGCCCGGCGTCCGCTGCTGGTAGCAGGCGAAGCCGAGCTGGCCGTTGACCGGGATCGGGCGCAGCTTCCACGGCGTGGCGAAGACGCCCCCGGCGAAGAAGCCGGCCACGTCGTCCCGTCCGTCGAACCAGGCCGGCAGCGGCGGCATGGTGAAGCGCACGTCGGCGGTGAGGAGGTCGACGAGGGCGTCGACGTCGGCGTCCTCCCACGCCTTCACGAAGCCGTCGACCAGGGCGCGGACACCGTCCGGGCCGAGCTCGGCCAGCTCGGACCGCTGCCGGGCCGGCGCGGCGTCGGGCTGTGCGGCCATGGTCTGCCGCGCACGCTGCAGGGCGCTGTTGACGGAGGCGGTGGTGGTGTCGAGCAGTTCGGCGACGTCGGCGGCGGAGAACTCGAGCACCTCGCGCAGGATCAGCACGGCCCGCTGGGTCGCGGGCAGGTGCTGGAGCGCCGCGACGAAGGCCAGCTCCACCCCCTCACGCCGGAGGTACGACTCGGCGGGATCCGGCCAGGGCTCCAGCCACACCGGCTCGGTGACCGGCTCGCCGAGGTCGTCGCCGACCGTGCGGGAGGGGCCGAAGTCGGGCGACAGCAGCCGGCGCGACCGCTGCGAACCCAGCCGGATGCACGCGTTGGTGGTGATCCGGTACAGCCAGGTCCGCACCGAGCTGCGCCCCTCGAAGGCCCCCAGCCCCCGCCACGCGCTGAGCAACGACTCCTGCACCGCGTCCTCGGCGTCGAACGGCGAGCCGAGCATGCGGTAGCAGTGCGCGGTGAGCTCAGGGCGGTACGGGGCCATGAGCTGGTCGAACGCCGCCGGGTCGCCGGCGCGGGCGGCGGCCAGGAGGGACGGCTCCCGGTCCGCGCCGGCGTCCGGGTCCAGGGGGCTGGGAGCGTCGCTCACGTCCCCAGTTTCTCCAGGATCCGGTGCATCCCGCTCTCCCAGTTGGCCTTCAGCGCGTTGATCGCGCCCGCCACGTCCTCGGCCAGCAGGCACTCGGCGATCCGCTCGTGCTCGGCCGCCGAGCGCTCCATCACCTGGCGGTCGCCGACGACGACGCGCTCGTAGCGGTGCATCGTCAGCTTCAGGGTGGTGATGAGGTCCATGAGGCGGTCGTTGCGGCAGCCGGACAGGAGCTGGTCGTGCCACTCGTCGTCGTAGCGTTCGATGACGCCGAGTTCGGCCTGGGGCGCGGAGAAGGCGTGGGCCTCCTCCAGCAGGCGGGGGGCGATCCGCTTGAGGTGCTCCGGGGAGGACAGCTCCAGGGCCAGGGATTCCAGGGTGGCCACGATGGTGGTCAGGTCGCGGAACTCCTGGGGGCTCATCGGGGCGAAGCGGAAGCCCTTGCCGCGTTCGCTGATGATGATGCCCTCGCGCTCCAGGCCGATCAGGGCCTCGCGGAGCGGGGTGCGGCTGACGCCGAGGTCGGCGGCCAGGTGGACCTCGTTGATCGGCTGGTCCGGGTCGAACTCGCCCCGGCCCAGGCGATCCAATAGCACGTCCTTGATCTGCTCACGTAGCGGACGCCGCTCGATCGCCATCCCGAAGTCACCTCTCCTGCTCCACCCGTCCGCCACATTGTTCCGCACCGCGCGCCGGTTTCCGGCCCCGACGCCGGTTTCCGTTCACGCCGTTCCGGCGCCGTCCACGGCGATCACCGCGCCGCTGACGAACGCCGCGGCGTCGCTGGCGAGGAAGGCCACCGTCTGGGCGATGTCGCGGGGCTGGCCGATGCGGCCCAGCGGCCGGTCGGCGGCGTCGGCGTAGAAGGCGTCGACGCTCTCGCCGAGCTGGCGCGCCTCGTCGGCGAGCATCCCGGTGGCGGTGTCGCCGGGGCACACGCAGTTCACGCGGATGTTCGCCGGGCCGTGGTCGATCGCCATCGCCCGCGTCATGTTGACCACGGCGCCCTTGGAGGCGCAGTACGAGATGGCGCTCGCCCCGCCCTTGATGCCCCAGCCGGAGCCGGTGTTGACGATGCTGCCGCCGCCGGCCGCCGCCATGAGCGGCACCACCCGGCGGCTCATCAGCAGGATCGACTTCACGTTCACGGCCATCACCAGGTCCCAGTCGTCCTCGGCGATGTCCAGCACGGTCGAGCGCCGGATGATCCCGGCGTTGTTGAAGAGCACGTCGACGCCGCCGTGCCGTTCGACGGCGGCGGCCACCACGGCGTCGCAGTCGGCGGCCTGGGAGACGTCGCACCGGACGAACGCGGCGCCGATCTCCTTCGCGGCCTCCTCCCCGAGGTCCGGGTTGAGATCCGCGATCACGACGCCCGCCCCGAGTTCGGCCAACAGGGTGGCGGTGGCCCGGCCGATGCCGGAGGCGCCGCCGGTGACGATCGCGGTCTTGCCGGTCAGGTCGATCATGGTCATTGCCTTTCGAGGGGGTAGAGGGTGGTGCGGTGGTGCCCGGTGACGACCCGCAGGTAGGCGGGGAACTCATGATCCAGCTCGGGATCACCGGTATCAACGAGGAAGGGCCGGCCGCCGAGCGCGGCGAGCTTGGCCTCGGTGGCGACGACGTGCAGCCGGTCCAGGCCGACGCGCCGCAGCACCTCGGGGGAGAGCTGTTGGTTGCCGCGGCCGAGGAGGAAGCCCTGGCCGCCGATCGGAGTGACGGCGATGCGCGCGGGCGCGGGGGAGTCGGCGCTGACCAGCTTCAGCAGCTCGTCGCCCGAGACGTCGGCGGCGACGAGCCGCTTGTCCGCGAGCACGTTGACGCCGAGCACGGGGACGTCGACGCCCCAGAGGGCGGCGATCGCGCGCGTGGTCGTACCGGGCCCGAGCACGAGCGGGCCGCCCGGGCCGGCCAGGTCGAGCAGATCCGTGGCGATGCCGGAGACGGCGTCTGGGGTGATGCCGGAGCTGCCGGTCTTCCGCTGCTGAACCCGTGTCGGGATGTCGGGGACCCGCAGGTAGCCGAACAACTGTGTCGAGCCGTCGACGCGGTCGACGACCTCGGCGTCGCGCAGCCGCGAGGACGACGCCGCGACCTCACCGGCCGCGCGCGGGTTCACCGCGAACACGGCCGAGTGCATCTTCACCCCGGTCGGGACGCCGAGCACCGGCACCGTGGCGCCGACCGCTTCGAGGACGTCGCGCGCCGTGCCGTCACCGCCCGCGAAGAGCAGCAGCTCGACCTGCGGCGCCAGCAGGCGCGCCGCCGCGACCGTGTCGGCGGCCGACGTCGGGTCCCCGGGTGCGTAGACGACCATCGGGCTGAGACCGGCTTCGCGCGCCGCGTCCTCCCCCATCGCCCCGGCGGCCGTCAGCACCGCCGCGTCGGGCCGTCGCGAGCGCAGCTCCCGCAGAGCCACCGTGGCCCGCTCCCCCGCGCGCGCCACGGCCCCCAGCGCGAAGGCCCGTTCCTGGACCTCGGCGCCGTCGCTGCCCTTCAGACCGACCCGGCCGCCGACACCGGCGACCGGGTTGATCACGAGCCCGATCCTCACGCGAGCTTCCGCTGGTAGGCGCGCCACGTCACGGCCCAGGTCCCCGGGTCGTCGAGCGAGTCGCCCCTCATCTGGTGGATCGGCCCGTTGTGCGGCGCGGTGCGCACCGTCTCCGGGTCCTCGTAGGCCTCGCGGACGACCTCGGCGAGGATCGCGGCGTACTCGTCCAGGTCGGCCTGCGAGTACGACTCGGTCGGCTCCAGCGTCATCGGTTCCGGGACCAGATAGGGGTGGTGGCTGGTCCAGTAGTGGGTGCCGAAGTCGGCGACGCGGTAGCCGAGCTGCTCGGAGTGGATGCCGGTGTCGGCGTTGAGCTGCTCCCAGCTGTAGCGGGCCTGTTCGATGCGGCGCTGGCCCTCGGCGTAGGGCAGGGAGACGCCCCGGATCCGCAGCACCTTGGAGATCAGGTAGTTGTTGTTCAGGACGGCGGTCTCGGCGACGGCGCGCAGGCCCTCGCCGCCCAGCGCCATGATCCAGGCGTAGGCCCGGACCAGGTTCGGGACCACGCCGTAGAACGGCCGGATCTTGCCGACCGACTCCGGGCGGTCGTCGTCCAGGTGGTAGCGGCTGCCGTCGAACTCGACGGTCGGCCGCGGCAGGAACGGCGCCAGCGCCTCGGTGACCGCGCTGGCCCCGGCGGCGGGGCCGCCGCACATGTGCGGGGTGGAGAAGGTCTTGTGCAGGTTGAAGTGGCACAGGTCGAACCCGGCGTCGCGGGCCCGGGTGATGCCCAGGATGCCGTTGGCGTTGGCCTGGTCGTAGCAGCACAGGCCGCCGGCCTCGTGCACGATCCGGACGAACTCCTCGATCCTCGGGTTGAAGATCCCGGTGTCCTCGGGGTTGGTGATGAGCAGCGCGGCGGTGCGCGGGCCGACCGCGGCCTTGAGGGCCTCGATGTCGGGGTAGCCGTCGGCGTCCGGCATCAGGGTGATGACCTTGTAGCCGGCGGTCTTGGGGGCGGCGGCGTTGGTCGGGTGCGAGTACTGGGTGGTGATGACCTCGTCGCGGACGTCGCCCTCGCCGCGGGCGGCGTGGTAGGCGCGGATCATCGAGACGTTGGTGTAGATGGCCGAGGAGCCGGAGGCGGGCTGCAGGCTCACCCGGTCCATGCCGGAGATCTCCTTCAGCAGTCCTTCGAGCCGGTACAGGATCTCCAGCACGCCCTGCACGGTGCTCTCGTCCTGGAGCGGGTGCAGCTCGCTGATCCGCGGGTCGCGGACGAAGCCGTCGTTCACCTTCGGGCTGTACTTCATCGTGCAGGTGCCCTGGCCGACGTCGACGTTCAGGTCGACGCCGAGGTTCTCCTGCGACAGCCGCAGGTAGTGCCGCAGGACGTGCGGCTGCGACATCTCCGGCAGGCCCGGCGCCTCGGAGCGGCGCAGTCCGGCCGGCAGGTCGGGCACCGGCAGGTCCGGGACCGGGACGCCGACGCCGCGCTCGCCGGGGCTGGTCAGTTCGAAGATCAGCGGCTCGTCCCAGCGGGCCTGGTGGAAGCGGCGCAGCCGGGGCTTGGGCGCGATCCGGGCGTCGGCGGGCTCGACGGGGGTGCGGGGCGACGGCGCGCTCACTTGACGATCTCCTGGAGGGTGGCGGCGAGGCGGTCGACGTCCTCGCGGGTGTGGATCTCGGTGACGCAGTACAGGGCGTCGGTGTCGGACAGCGCCAGGCCGCCCTGGATGCCCTGCTCCAGGAGCAGGGTGTTGATCTCGGCCGCGGTGCGCTCGCCGGTGAACCGCAGCACGAAGTCGGCGAAGCTCACCTTGTCGCGGTTCGGCGCCTCGACGCCCGGGACCTCGGAGAGCCGTTCCTGGGCGTAGCGGGTCAGGGCGAGGATGGTCTCGCCGATCTCGCGCATGCCCTGCGGGCCCATCAGCGCCAGGTAGACGCCGGCCATGATGCCGTTCAGCGCGGCGGCGGTGCCGACCCACTCCTTGCCCTCCTCGCGCAGGGCGAACGAGGTGCGGTCGTAGAACACGTCGCCGAACCCGTATTCGCCCTCGACGACGGTCGGGATCACGCCGAACAGCCGTGACGGGAACTCCCGCACCAGCCGTTCCTCGTCCCGGGTGGCGATGAAGCCGGCGTTGCCGCCGCCGAAGCTCATGCGGATGCCCAGCGGCTGGATGTCGCCGCAGACGATGTCGGCGCCGTAGGCGGCGGGCGGGGCGACGGCGCCCAGCGAGATCGGGTTGCAGCCGACGACGAGCAGCGCGCCCACGGCGTGCGCCCGCTCGGCCAGCGACGGCAGCGCGGGGTCCAGGACGCCGTGGAAGTTCGGGGCCTCGATGTAGACGGCGGCGACGTCGGCGCCGACCACCAGGTCGGCGGTCTGCCAGCCGTCCTCGGTGCCGTCGAGGACCTCGACGTCGTGATCCGGCCGCACGAAGTCGACGATCTTGGACACCTTGTCCGGGTCGATCGGTCCGACCAGCAGCAGCCGGCGGCGCCCGGTGGCCCGCCCGGCCATCCGCAGGGCGGTGCCCGCGGCCTGGAAGCCGTCGTAGGTGGGGACGTTGACGACGTCCATCTCCAGCAGTTCGCCCATCAGCGACTGGTACTCCCACAGCGCCTGGAACCGGCCGTGGTCCTCGTAGGGCTCGCCGGCGTAGGCGGTGAGGAACTCGCTGCGGTTGGCGACCTCCTCCACGACGGCCGGGATGTGGTGCCGGTAGCAGCCGGCGCCGAGGAAGCTCAGCCGGGCCGGGATGTTGCGGGACAGCAGGTCGTCCATGTGCCGGACGAGTTCCGCCTCTGATCGCAACGGCGCGGGCAGGTCCAGCGGCCGGTGGAGGCGGATGGAGTCGGGGATGTCGGCGTAGAACTCCTCGACGCTCTCGGCGCCGATGGCCGCGAGCATGCGCCTTTTGATCTCGGGATCGCTGTTGGGGATGTAGGGGTGGCCCACAGGTCGCCTGCCTTCTCTTCTTTCCAAAACACCGGAAACTCTTGACGAACGGCCGTCATACAGTGTGCTGTATACAGCATTCAGTATTGCGGCAGAGGAGGGCTCGGTGTCAATGAGGACTTCACGGCGTTCTGCACTGCTCGCCGGTTTCGCGGCTTTGGCGGTCGCGGCGACCGGCGGGTGTGCGACCGGCGGCGGCAAGAAGGCGCCGGCGCCCACGATCAGTTCGGGGGCACAGGCGCAGGTGTCCGGGACCGTCACCATCTGGTCCTGGGACGTGGCGGCCAAGGCGCTCAAGCGCCTGGCGCCGGAGTTCGAGGCGAAGCACCCCGGCACGAAGATCGACGTGGTCGACATCGGCTACGACAACGCGTACGACAAGATCACGGTCGGGCTGAAGTCCGGCTCCGGGCTGCCGGACATCCTGCAGGTCGAGGGCCCGAAGATGCAGAGCTACATCGGCACCTTCCCCAACGGCTTCTACGACCTGAGCACGCTGGCGGCGCAGTACAAGAGCCAGTTCAACGCCGCGGCCTGGCGCACCGGCAGCGACGACAAGGGCAAGGTCCTCGCGCTGCCGTGGGACATCGGGCCCTGCGGTCTGTTCTACCGGACCGACATCTTCCAGCAGGCCGGCGTCGACCCCGCGTCGATCAAGACCTGGGACGACTACGTCGCGGCCGGCGTCCAGATCAAGGAGAAGACCGGCAAGAAGCTGCTCGTGGTGGACCCGACCGGGGACAGCACCTTCGGGATGATGCTCCAGCAGGAGGGCCAGGGCTACTTCAAGGACGGCAAGGTCGCGGTCAACACACCGGAGGCCGTGAAGGCCATGACCGTGATGAAGCAGCTGTCCGACAAGGGTCTGGTCGACTACGAGAAGGGCTGGGACGCGCTGGTCGCCGCCACCAAGGACGGCAAGGTGGCCACCACCCCGACCGCCGCCTGGTGGTCCGGCACCCTCACCGACGAGATGAAGGAGCTGCAGGGCAAGTTCAGCGCCATGCCGCTGCCGGCCTTCACCCCGGGCGGCATCCGCACCGCCAACAACGGCGGCTCGCTGCTGAGCATCTCGGCGCAGAGCAAGAACTCGGCGACCGCGTGGGCGTTCATGCAGTTCGCGCTGGCGGACTCGGCCAACCAGGTGTCGATGCTCAAGAACGAGGGCATCTTCCCCGCCTTCGATCCGGCGCTGTCCGACCCCTACGTCACCGCCCCGCAGGACTACTACGGGGGCCAGACCGTCTTCAAGACGTTCGCCGACCTCGCCAAGGACATCCAGCCGGTCGAGTACACCGGCGACTACTCCAAGGCGGGCGACCTGATCAACGACGCGACCACCGGGGTGATGCAGGGCGGCAAGGACCCGAAGGCGGCGCTCGACTCGGCGGCGCAGCAGATCGCCTCCGCCACCGGCCGGCAGACCGTCTCCTGACCTCATGGCCGTGGAAACCGTACCTCCTACGGCCAACGCCGGGCTCGCCCCCCAAGGGCGAGTCCGGCGCCGGGGCCGCAAGAGCTTCCGTGTAGTCCACTGGGCGTTCGCGGGCCCGGCCGCCGCCCTGTTCGTGGTCTTCTTCGCCTACCCGCTCTGCGCGAGCTTCTACCAGAGCTTCACGAACGACTCCGGGGGCGTGCAGACCTGGGCCGGCCTCGCGCAGTACCGGCGGATGCTGGACGATCCGATCTTCTGGAAGTCGCTGTACAACACCGGCCTGCTGCTGGTCTTCCAGGTCCCGCTGATGATCGGCCTGGCGCTGGTCCTGGCCTCGGTCCTCAACAACTCCTGGCTGCGTTTCAAGGGCACCTGGCGGATCGCGTTCTTCCTGCCGTCGATCACCATGCTCGTCGCCTACGCCGTGGTGTTCCGGGTGCTGCTCAAGACCGACGGCGGCATGATGAACCAGGTCCTGGGCTGGTTCGGAGTGAGCCCGGTGGACTGGCTGAACAACCCGGTGTGGGCCCGGGTGTCGCTGATCGGCACCATCACCTGGCGCTGGACCGGCTACAACGCCGTGATCCTGCTGGCGGGCCTGCAGGCCATCCCCCGCGAGCAGTACGAGGCGGCGGCCATCGACGGCGCGGGGCCGTGGACCACGTTCCGCAAGGTCGTGGTGCCGCAACTCCGGCCGGTGATCCTGTTCTGCTCGATCACCTCCACGATCGGCACGCTCCAGCTGTTCGACGAGAACTTCGTGCTGACCAAGGGTGGCCCGGACAACGCCACCATGACGCCGGTCCTCTACCTCTACAAGGTCGGCTTCGACCAGATGGACTTCAGCTACGCCTCCGCGATCGCCTGGGCGGTGGTGCTCATCATCGGCGTGCTGTCGGTCATCCAGTTCCGGTTCTTCGGATCCTCAGAGAGAACAGCGAAGGACGCGAGAGCAACGCGATCGGAAAGGGGAGGCAAGTGACCCTGAACCCCCACGCGCTCCGGCGCCTCGTCGTCTTCGCCGTCCTGGCCGTCGGCGCCTTCATCAGCGTCGTGCCGTTCTACTGGATGATCGTCGCGGCCACGCACAGCAACGACGAGCTCTTCCACTCCCCGCCGCCGTTCGTCCCCGGCGGGCACCTGATCACGAACCTGAAGGCGCTGGAGGAGTCGATCGGCTTCACGCGCGTGATGGTCAACAGCCTCGCCGTCGCCGTGATCTACACCCTCGGCAGCGGTCTGATATCGGCGATGGCCGGCTACGGCCTGGCCAAGTACCGGTTCCGCGGCCGCGGACTGCTGCTGGGCCTGGTACTGACCACGATGATGGTGCCGTTCCAGGTGCTGCTCGTCCCGCTGTTCCAGATGATGTCGAACCTCGGCTGGGTGAACAGCTACCAAGCGGTGATCGTGCCGTTCCTGGCCAACTCCTTCGGCATCTTCCTGATGCGGCAGGCGTTCCTGGACTTCCCCGACGAGCTCATCGAGTCGGCGCGGATCGACGGGTCCGGCGACATCCGGACCTTCTACCGGATCGTCCTGCCGGTCGTGAAGCCGCAGCTCGGCGCCCTGGCCATCTTCACGTTCATGAGCCAGTGGAACGCCTTCCTGTGGCCGCTCCTGATGCTGAACTCCGAAGACAAGTACACCGCTCCGGTGGCGCTCTACACCCTGGTCGGCGGAACGCACGTGGACTACTCGGGCCTGATCCTCGGCTCGTTCCTGGCCACGTTGCCCCTGATGGCCATCTTCTTCATCTTCCAGAAGCAGTTCGTGTCGGGGCTGCTGGGAGGGGCGGTCAAGGGATGATCACCCGCGTCGAGGGACTGCTCTACGGAGCGGACTACAACCCGGAGCAGTGGCCGGAACCCGTGTGGGAGCGGGACGCGAAGCTCATGCGGGAAGCCGGCGTGAACATCGTGACGCTGGGCGTGTTCTCGTGGGCCCGGCTGCAACCCTCCGAACAGGAATGGGACTTCGGCTGGCTCGACCGGCTCATGGACCTCTTCCACGCCCACGGGATCGCCGTCGACCTGGCCACCGCCACGGCCTCACCGCCGGCCTGGTTCGTGCGTCAGTACCCGCGGACGCTGCCGGTCACCGCCGACGGCGTGCGTCTGGAGTTCGGATCGCGGCAGCACTATTGCCCCTCGTCGCCGGTCTACCGTGCGGCCGCGGCACGCCTGGCCCGAACCATCGCCGAACGGTACGGGAAGCACCCGGCACTGGCGCTGTGGCACATCCACAACGAGTACGGCGACCACGTGACGGAATGCTTCTGCGAGGAGTCCGCCCGGGACTTCCGACGCTGGCTGCGGGACCGCTACGGCGACGACATCGAGCGCCTGAACTTCGCCTGGGGCGCCGAGTTCTGGGCCCAGCGCTACTCGGACTTCGAGCAGATCGAACCGCCCCGGACCGCCCCCGGACCGGTGAATCCGGGCCAGCTGCTGGACTGGCGACGGTTCAGCTCCGCCGCCCTGCTCGCCTGCTTCCTCACGGAGCGGGCCGTCCTGAAGGAGGTGACGCCAGAGGTCCCGGTCACGACGAACTTCATGTCGATGATGAAGGACCTCGACTACTGGAACTGGGCCGAGCACGAGGACCTGGTGTCCGACGACGCCTACCCGGATCCGGCCGATCCGACGGCCCACGTGCCGGCCGCGATGAACTACGACCTGATGCGGTCGCTCGGCAAGGGCCGGCCCTGGCTGCTGATGGAACAGGCACCGTCGGCGGTGAGCTGGCGGGCGGTCAACGTGCCGAAGCCCCCGGACCTGCGGCGACTGTGGTCGCTTCAGACGGTGGCACGCGGGGCGGACGGGGTCCTGCACTTCCAGTGGCGCGCGTCGCGGGCCGGGGCGGAGAAGTTCCACAGCGCCCTGCTCCCCCACGGCGGGACCGAGTCCCGGGGATGGCGCGAGACGGTCCGGTTCGGCGGCGAGCTCCAGCGGCTCGCGGAAGTCGCCGGCAGCCGGTCCGAGAGCGCGGTCGCCATCATCCTGGACTGGAACTCGTGGTGGGCGCTGGAGGCGGAGGACCACCCGTCGGCCCGGATACGGCTCAAGGAGCAGATCCTGAGCTGGTACTCGGTGCTGCACGCCCGGAACGTGGCAGTGGACTTCGTCCCGCCGAACGGCGAACTGGCCGGATACCGGCTGGTGCTGGCGCCCAACCTGTACTCGGTGAGTACGCACGACGCGGAACGGCTGACCCGCTACGTCCACGAGGGCGGGCGGCTGGTCTGCGGGTTCTTCAGCGGGATCGTCGACGAGCTCGACCACATCCACCAGAGCACCGACGGGCTCGACGGCGGCTATCCGGGGCCGCTGAAGGGACTGCTCGGGGTCGCCGTGGATGAGTGGTGGCCGGTTCCCGACGACGAAGCCGTCGAAGTGGAGATCGGTGGCCGGATCCACAAGGCCGCGCGCTGGAGTGAGTGGCTGGACGCGACCACGGCTTCGGTCGTGGGGACGTACAGCTCCGGACCGCTCGCCGGCCGGCCGGCGGTGACCCGCAACGCCTTCGGAGCCGGTGCGGCTTGGTATGTGAGCTGCGATCTCGGCACCGGGATCGCAGCGGTACTCGACGAGGCCCTCACCGCCGCCGGGGTCGGACCGGTGCTCGCCGACCTGCCGGCCGGAGTCGAGGTCACCTGCCGCCGGTCGGACTCCCACTCGTATTACTTCCTGCTCAACCACAACGACTGCGAGGTCTCCCTGGCCGCCGTGCCCTCCGGCACGATCGACCTGCTGACCGGCAGCCGCCCCTCCCATCTGGCCGCGCATGGTGTCGCGGTCATGAAGCAAGGAAGGTGAAGATGTCCCGTTCAGTGCGAGCTGTGGCCGTGCTGGCGCTCGGCGCGAGTTGTGCGATTCCCCCTACGGCGGCGCAGGCCGCCACTCCGGATCTGCTCACGTCGTACGCCGACGTGCTGAACCTCCAGGGGGTGCCGAACACGGCGCTGCCAGGGGATCCGGACACTGATGTGAACCCGATCGGGGTGTTCGCCGACCGCGGTGCGTGGCATGCCTACGCGCTGCCGAAGGTCGGTGACACCGGTTCTTATGGCGCTTTCACCGGACCGCTGTACGTCGCGCAGGAGTATCCGTGGTGGCTGAGCAAGGGGATCAGCCACCTGACGCTTTCCGAGGGCGGGCAGGCGATCGACCTGTCGAAGGCCACCAATCCGGTCTTCACCTCGCTGCCCGGCCTACTGCGCCAGAGCTTCGACGTCGACGGCCTGCGCGTCACGATGGAGCTGCGGTACGCCAGCGACCGGACGGCCCTGGTGCAGGCCTTCGTCGAAGACACGAGCGGCCGGGCTCGGACACTCGCTGCGGGGTGGACCGGGTCGCTGCTGCGCGCGGACGACGAGCCGATGAAGAGCGCTCCCTCGTTGCAGGCGACGTCGAGCGGCGTCGCGGTCGGGTTCGCGAAGGTGCGCGAGACGTGGGACTACCTGACCGACGGGACCGAGAAGTTCCAGGTGACCCACGCCGAGCCGGTGACGACGTCGGTAGCCGGGGACACCTACACCACGTCCCTGAATGCGCCGCTGGCACTGGGGCCGCACGGCCGGCGGGCTCTGACGTGGACCGAGTCGTTCACGTTCACCGCTTCGGACCACGCCTCCGAGCAGTCGGTGATCGCGCGCACGCTCGAAGCGCCCTCCGCCGTGGTCGCGGACGACGACCGCCGGTGGCGCGGCTACGTCGCGGCCGCCACCCGGGGCGTCCCCGACAGCCCGGACCGGCGGCTGGCGGTGAAGTCCGTGGAGACACTGATCACCAACTGGCGCAGCGCGGCCGGGGCGCTGCGGCACGACGGCGTGACACCGTCCATCTCCAACAAGTGGTTCAGCGGCCTCTGGGCGTGGGACACATGGAAGCAGGCGGTCGGAACAGCGGTGTTCGACCCGTCCCTGGCCGAGTCCCAGATCCGGTCGATGTTCGACTACCAGGTCACGACCTCCGATCCGGACCGGCCGCAGGACGCCGGCATGATCCCCGACTGCATCTTCTACAACGACCCGGCGCACGGCGGCGGAAACTGGAACGAGCGCAACTCGAAGCCGCCGCTGGCCGCCTGGGCCGTGTGGGAGATCTACCAGCGGAACGGCGACGTCGGCTTCCTGCACGAGATGTATCCGAAGCTGGTCGCGTACCACGACTGGTGGTACCGCAACCGGGACCACGACCACGACGGCCTGGCGGAGTACGGCTCGACGATCGACCCGTCGAACGCCGCCGACGAGGACAAGCGGCAGGCCGCGGCGTGGGAGAGCGGGATGGACAACGCCCCGCGCTTCGACGCGGCGCTGGGCGCCGGGGTGGTGACGAACACCGACGCCGCCGGCACGCCGGTCGGCTACTCCCTCACCCAGGAGTCCGTCGACCTGAACTCCTACCTGGCGGCGGAAAGCAGCATCCTGGCACAGATGGCCGACCGGCTGGGCCACCCCGCCGACGCCGCCCGGTTCCGCGCCTCCGCGACCGCGACGACGACCGCGGTCCAGCAGAAGATGTACGACCCGGCCACCGGCTGGTTCTACGACACCTCCCTGTCCACCGGCCGACCGCTGTCCGACCGCGGCCGAGGCATCGAGGGCGCCATCCCGTTGTGGGCGGGCGTCGCGACGAAGGACCAGGCGGCCGCGGTCCGGTCGAAGCTGGTGGCGCCGACCGAGTTCAACACGCGGATGCCGTTCCCGACGGTCGCGGCGAGCTCTCCGTACTACCAGCCGACCGGCTACTGGCGCGGCGCGGTGTGGATGGACCAGGCGTACTTCGCGCTCGAAGGCCTCAAGCGCTACGGCTACACCGCGGACGCCAAGGACCTGACGGACAAGCTCCACGCGAACGCCGCCGGGATGCTCGGCGACGGTCCGCTCATGGAGAACTACAACCCGACCGACGGGGCCGCGATGAACTCGCGGGGCTTCAGCTGGTCGGCGGCGTTGTTGCTGGCGTTGGAGCACTGAGCTCGGACGCTCGGCGGTAGTCGCCGGACGTGGGCCTCGGTCGGGTTCTCGCCGGCCGAGGCCCCCAGCATCTTTCGCGCTACCAGGCGTGACGCGGCCGGTCGCAGTAGCCCTGTGCGACGTGTGCCAGTCAGGTCCGCCACGCGGCCAGGTCGTCGGCGAGCAGGTCGTCGGCGAGCAGGGGTTCGGCGGCCGCGGGCGCGGAGAGGAGGCGAGCCGGGTCGGGCATGCGATACCGACCAGACGCGTATCGCTGCACCAGACGCGCTTCCTGCGGATCGCACAGCGCGGGATGCAGCCGTGACGGTGACAGCGGCAGTGAGGGTGAGGGTGCCGGTGTGCTGAGACTGGTCGTCGCCGGGATCCCGATGCCGTCGGCGAGCACCGCCAGCGGCACCGCGGGCTGAGTCAGGGCACGAGCAGCCACGCCGCTGACCGCGAGCGGCAGGCCGGCGCAGCGCTTCGCCAACTCGGCCACGGCGTCGGCCTCCGCGGCGGTGCGTTCCTCGCCGAGGTGGCAGGCGAACAGAGCGTGCGCCTCAGCCGATGTCAGCGCTCCCAGTTCCAGCGGAACCGCGCCGTACTTCACGAGCAGGCTCGGCAGGTGCTGCCGGCTGGTGAGCAACACCGTGCTCTTCGCACTGCCCGGCAGCAGCGACTCGACCTGGCCCGGGTCGCGGACGTCGTCCAAGAGGAGCAGCATCCGGCGGCCGGCCAAAAGGCTACGGTACAGTCCGACCCGGCCATCCGCGGTCGTCGGGACGTCCGCGGGCGCGACGCCCAACGCGGCCAGGAACCCCCGCAACGCGGTCTGCGCGGACATCGGCTGCCCGGCGGGGTCGAAACCGCGCAGGTCGACGTACAGCTGGCCGTCGGGGAAGCGGTCGAGGTTGCGGTGCGCCCACTCCAAGGCCAACCACGTCTTCCCGATGCCGCCGACCCCGCCGATGGCGCAGATCATCGGCGTGCCGCTCGAGCCTCCCGGGCGATCGGTGCCCTGCTCATCGAGCAACGCGGTCAGCCGAGCCGCTTCCCGCGCCCGCCCCACGAACCACCGCGGAGCCGTCGGCAGTTGGTGCGGTGTCGGCACCGGCACCGCGACGCGCTGCCCGGCGGCCCACTCCTCCACCGATCCCAGCAACCGGAACCGCACCCCGGCAGCGTCCATGTCCCATCACCCGGCCGTACCCATAAAATCAGAGGTCTGATAACACGATCCAGGGTACTGGATCTTCAGCCGTACATCGGCCCGCCGGCCTGAGCCTTCATCTGCGCCGCCGACAGCGCCTACCCGTACGCCCGGACATCACGCACCGCGGCACCCGGCAACCGTCTGGCCGTGCAGCTCGGCCGCGGCCAACCGCGCGGCGGCGCTCGTGAGGAACGTCAGATAGTTGGGATACCCGGTGAGCTGTGCACAGCGCCGGCCACGAAGGCGTCGGCGAAGCGGTCGGCGGCGGCTTCCGCCTCGCCGAAGTCACGGATCTCGGCGTCCGCCTGCTGCACCGCGTGGGCGACCTCGTGGGCCGGCAGGTGCCACCCGGCGACGGTGTCGGGCCGGTGGGCGCCGTCCCGGAAGAAGATCCCCGCCCCGGACGCGATCGCGCCGGCGCCGTGGGCGCGGGCGACGGCGTCGGCGGCCGCGCCGGTGTGGATCCGCAGGGCGGCCAGCTTCGCGCCCAGCACCCGCTCCAGATCGTCGCCCAGCTCAGCGGGCAGTGCGCCGCCCTCGCGGGGGGCCTTCCAGGCCTGCGCCAGCAGGGATCGTGCCGAATCCGTGGTCCGCATGGGGATCGCCTCCTGGCGCCTGTGTGGGATGTGGGGCACCTAGAAGAGCGCGACGGTTCCGCGTTACGTACACGCGGGCTGGAATATCCGGGGAAGCACTGCGGGTTATACCCTGCGGGGTATCCGACC
Organism: Catenulispora subtropica; assembly: GCF_039531675.1. Taxonomy (NCBI): domain Bacteria; kingdom Bacillati; phylum Actinomycetota; class Actinomycetes; order Catenulisporales; family Catenulisporaceae; genus Catenulispora; species Catenulispora subtropica. The sequence continues at coordinate 43,683 of NZ_BAAAQM010000011.1, read as the reverse complement.
GAGGGCCCCCTGACCAGCGAGGAGGCACGGCTGTGGCCGTCGTGGAACTGACCAAGGACACCTTCACCGACGCCGTCGAGGGCGAGGGCATCACCCTCATCGACTTCTGGGCGGACTGGTGCCCGCCGTGCCGCGCGTTCGCGCCGGTCTACGAGAAGGCCGCCGCCAAGCACGGGGACCTCACCTTCGGCAAGGTCGACACCGAGGCCGAGCAGGAGCTCGCGATGGCGTTCGAGATCCGCTCGATCCCGACCCTGATGATCGTGCGCGACGGCGTCACCCTGTACGCGCACCCCGGCGCCCTGCCGGAGGCGGCGCTGGAGGACCTGATCGCGCAGGCCCGCGCGCTGGACATGGACGAGGTGCGCAAGGCGCTGGCCGAGAAGGACGCCGCCGGGACCGCCCGGGCCGGCGACACCGAGAGCGCCGCGGTCTGATGGCGCCCTCCGAGGACCGCGAGCTGTGGGAGGCGCGGTACGGCGCGGCCCGGTCCGTCTGGGGCTGGGCGCCGAACCGCTTCGTGGCCGAGGTCCTCGGCCCGCTGAGCCCGGGCCGCGCGCTGGATCTGGCGTGCGGCGAGGGCCGCAACGCGCTGTGGCTCGCCGACCTCGGCTGGCGGGCCACGGCCGTCGACTTCTCCGAGAACGCGCTGACGCGGGGGCGGGCGCAGGCCGCGGAGCACGGACTGGACGTGGAGTGGGTCGCCGCGGACGTGCTGGAGTACCGGCCCGAGCCCGCCGCCTACGACGCGGTCGTGATCGCGTACCTGCATCTGGGCCCCGACAAGCTCGGCACCGTGCTGCGGCACGCGGAGGCCGCGCTGGCGCCCGGCGGGACGCTGGTCGTGGTCGGCCACGACGTGACGAACATCGCCGACGGCGTGGGCGGGCCGCAGGATCCTGCGATCCTGCTGACCCCGGAGCTCGTCACGGAGCGGCTGAGCGGTCTGCGCGTCACGCGCGCCGAGCGCGTCCACCGGCAGACCGACCTCGCCGCGCAGCCCGCGATCGACACGCTGGTGGTGGCTCAGGCGGCCGGTTCCGCGGTGTCGGCCAGCGACAGGTAACTCTCTTCCTCCTGCAGCGTGTGCAGTCGTAGCACCGCGTAGAGGCCGTAGAGGGTGAGCCGGAGTGAGGCGATGTCGGCGGCGTCGAGATCGTCGCGGAGGACCAGCGTTCCCAGGGTCCTGATCTGGTTCTGGATCTCGACGTGGGCCCGGCTCATGGTCGCCATGGGATCGACGCCGCCGAGGGCCTCGGCCATCGCCGGATAGAGCAGTTCCTCCTCGGCCTCCTCGTGGGGCAGCACGTCCTCGACCAGGTCCCGGTGGAGCTGCCGGACGCGGCGCAGATCGTCCCGGGAGGGCCGGTCGGCCAGTTCGTCGGCGACGGCGCGCATCCGGTCCAGGACCGCCCACACGGCGGTGTGCTCGGCGGCGAAGCGCCGGGCCAGCTCCTGCGTGCGGTCGTCGAGCCGGACCGCGTCGTCGGCGGGACGCAGGACCCTGAGAGCGTTGAGGATGGCCGCCAGGTCGATGCCCTCCTGGAGCAGCGCGCCCCAGGCGGCGGGCAGGTGGCCGAGGGCGGCGGCGAGCATCGCCAGGCCGGACAGCGCCATGCCGCCGCCCGCGCTCTGCAGGGCGATGCGCTTGGTGCGGCGGGCGACGGCCTTCGCCTCGGCCAGGCGCTCCAGGCGGTCGACGGTGAGCACCACGTCCGCGGCCTCGGAGGAGGCGGTGGTGCCGCCGGCGCCGACGGCCACGCCGACGTCGGCCAGCGCCAGGGCCGGGGCGTCGTTGACCCCGTCGCCGACCATGCCGGTGACCGCCCGGGCCTGCTCGGTCCGCACCAGCCCCGCCTTGGACTCCGGCGTGCACTCGGCGAAGACCTCGTCGACGCCGGTGACCGAGCCGACCGCCTCGGCGACCGGGCGGCGGTCCCCGGTGGCCATGACGACCCGCGTGATGCCGCCGCGCCGCAGGGCCCGGACGGTGCGGGCGCTGTCCGGCCGCACCGGATCGTCGAACAGCAGCACCCCGACGGCGCGACCGTCGACGCCGACGAAGACGGTGAGGGCGCCGTCGGCGTCGGAGCGGCGGCGGGCGGTCTCGGCCCAGTGGGCCCGGCCGGGATCCCCGGCGAAGGCGGCTTTGCCGATGTGGACCTCGTGGCCGTCGACGCGCCCGCGCATGCCCTGGCCGGTGACCTCCTCGACGTCCTCCGGCGCGGAGAGGGCGAGCCCGCGTTCGTGGGCGGCGCGCACGACCGCGGCGGCCAGGACGTGCGCGGAGACCTGGTCCAGCGAGGCGGCCAGGCGCAGCACCTCACCGGGCGCGACGTCCTCGGCCGTGATCACGCCGCCGAGGGCGGGGCGGCCGGCCGTGAGCGTCCCGGTCTTGTCGACGATCAGGGTCCGCACGTCGGCGAGCCGCTCCAGCACGCCGCCGCCCTTGACCACGACGCCGCGCCGCGCGGTGAGCGACAGCCCGGCGACCATCGCGACCGGCACCGCCAGGATGAGCGGGCAGGGCGTCGCGACGACGAGCACCGCGACCGCGCGGCTCGCCTCCCCGGACGACGCCCAGGCCAGCGCGCACACGACCAGCGTCGCCGGCAGGAACCAGGCGGCGATCCGGTCCGCGACCCGCACCGCCGGCGCCTTCGCCCGCTCCGCCTCGCGCACCAGCCGCAGGATGCCGGCGTAGGTGCCGTCGGCGGCGGTGGAGACCGCGCGCAGGTCGAACGCCGCGCCGGCGTTGACCACACCGCTGCGCAGCCGGTCGCCGCTCCAGTACTCCACCGGCAGCGGCTCCCCGGTGAGCGCCGACTCGTCGACGACGGCCGTGGCGGTGGCCAGCGCGCCGTCGACGGGCACCACCTCGCCGGTGCCGACGATGACGACGTCGCCCGGCTGGACGGCCTCGGCCGGGACGGTCTCGACGCCCGGGGCCGCGCCCCGTCCGCCTCCCGGTCCGGGTTCGGCGGGGACCCGCCGCCGCACCGTCCGCGGCGCCCGTTCCAGCAGAGCCCGCAGGTCGCGCCGGGCGCGCCCGGCGGCGGCCGTCTCCAGCGCCCGTCCGCTCGCCAGCATCACGGTGATCAGGGCGCCGGCCAGTTCCTCGTGCACCAGCAAAGTGCCGATCAGCGCGAGCAGCGCGATGACGTCGGCGCCGAGGCGCTTCCGGCGCAGCGCGCCGACGACCCAGGCCAGCGAGCAGAGCGCGCCGAGGACCGCGACCCCGCCCCAGATCCACCGGGCCGCGCCGTGCGCCCCCGCACACCAGGCGATGCCGCCCGCCGCCAGGCCGCAGAGGGCGGCGGCCAGGATCAGCTGGTCGGAGTGGCTCCGGAGCCGGGATCGCGTGTCCTCCACGAACCTCTATTTCAACATGTTGACTACCGGGGGCCGCGGAGGAAGGGCGCCGGCCGCGTGTCGACGAACGCCGACGGCACCGTGGCCGTGCCCTCCTGGAAGTAGCTCCACATCTGCCGGTAGTCCGGCCCGAACGCGCCCGCCGCCGTGTTCAGCGCCGCGGCCCCGGTGTCCGGCCACTGCCCGGTGCCGACCCGCGCGATCAGCGCCTGGAGGGCCGCGAGCTCCTCCGCGCCGGTGAAGAAGCAGTGGTTGGCGCGCGCCACGAACGCCTGTCGCAGCAGTCCCGAGCGTCCGGTCCGGGCCGCCGCGTCGGCGTAGCTGCGCTCGTTGCCGACCGGGGCGATCCCGTCGCCGGTGTCGTGCAGCGTCAGGGTGGGGACGCCGATCCGGCCGGTGATCGAGCCCTGCACCGCCAGGGCCGCCACGGCTCCGGCATCGGGCGCGACCCTCGGGCCGCCGTTCAGCGCGGTGAGGTCGGCGTCGAGCGCGGCCTGCCCGCCGGCGCCGTCCGCGGCGTAGGCCTGGGCGACCAGGTCCCGGGTGGCCGACGACGCCAGCTGGGTCCGGTAGTCCACTCCGATGTTCCACGACGGGTTCCCGCCGAGGCGGGCCTCGGTGTCCGCGCGTCCGCTCCCCCACAGGAACCCCGGCACCTCGTAGGCCAGGTACGCGACCAGGTTGTCGACGCGGTCCCCGAGCGCGGTCGGTTCCGGGGCGAGCGAGTCGGCCCAGTCCGGGATGTCCGCGAGCGCCCCGGCCAGGGCCAGCCGGGCGCGGGTGCGCGGGTCGGGGGCCTGCCAGGCCGTCATCAGCTGCCCGATCGCCTTCGCCTGGTTGGCGTCCGGCTCACCGATGTGGGCGATCTGCACGGGCGTCGTCGGCCACACCAGGGTGTTGAGGGTGTAGGCGGCGTCCAGCAGGGCGTTGAAGTTCGCGGTCGGCCCGGCGGTCTCCCCGCACATCGGCAGGGCGCCGTCGAACGCCGGCGCGGCGCGCTCGGCGAGTTGGGCGGTGAGCTGCCCGCCGAGCGACCGGCCCCACACGAGGGTGGTCGTGGGACGCCCGACGTGGGCCCGGAACCAGGTCAGCAGGGCCAGGTCGGCGCCGACGGCCTCCGGGGTCGGATACGCGACGTTCGCGTAGTGGATCCCGGCCAGCGCGTAGCCGTGGGCCAGCAGCCAGGCCTTGACCTCGGCGTGGTCGGGGTCGGCGTCCTGGGCGGTGCTCACCCCGGGGTCGAAGGCGTGGTTCCAGAGCAGGAGCGTGCCGTTCCACTGCGGGGGGACGTCGACCACATACGGTGCTCCGTTCAGCGTGCCTGTCAGGGCGCCGGTCGTGCCGGTCGTGCCGGTCGCCGTCCTCGCCTCCGCCGCGCCCCCGGTGCCCACGCCCGCGGCGGTCAGCGCCAATGCGGCGGCCAGGCCGGTCGCCGCCCGTTTCTTCCTCATCGCAACCTCCCGTGTCAGCCGGCTCGTCTTCCAGCCAACGGCGCCGCGCCCGCCGCGGCCATGAATTCGAACGGGATCGAAGATGATCAGGATCCAGTTGCGCGCCGACGGCCTGGCCCGCTCGCGCTTCGCCCTGTCACCGCTGGGCGAGACGGTCCACCTGCTGCTGGCCGCGGCGGGCGGCACCGTCCCGCGTCCGCTGCGCGCCCCGTTGCGGGACGCGGTGCTGGCCCACCGCCTGGACCTGCTGGCGGCGCTGCTGCGTGTGGAGCCGGGGGCCGGGCACTACGTCCCGGACTTCCTGACCCCGCCCGCGCCCCGGTTCGAGAACTCCGCCGACGACGAGCTGCACGCGATCGCCACCACCCCGGGCTGGCGCGTCGCGGGCGAGCTGGCGGTGGCGGCCGACGGCCGGGTCGCCAGACTGGTGGGACGCGAGCTGCCGCGGGTGCTGCACACGGCCCTCGACGCCGGGGAGGCCCACGTCGCCGCGCGGTTGGCCGAGGAGCTGCAGCAGGTCTGGATCCACGTCCTGGCCCCGCATTGGCCGCGTCTCAGGGCTCGTATGGAGGCGGATGTGATGCTGCGGCTGCGCACCGTCGGCGAGCACGGGTTCGGCGCGGCGCTGGACGGGCTGAGCCCGAAGGTCGACTGGCACGGCGACACGCTGCGGGTCCGTTCGACGTTCGAGACGACGGTGCCGGAGCGGTCGGTGGTGCTGCTGCCGAGCGTGTTCACGCCGCGGGTGGCGTGCGTCATCGACACGATGACCACGTTCCCGGGCCGCGGATGCGCGATGACCGCGGCCGAGAAACGGATACGGCGGTCGGCGATGCTGTTCTATCCCGTGGGCGGCAAGGGCCCGGGCACGGCGCCGGAGCCGCGGCGTCCGGCCGAGCTGATCGGCCGGACGCGAGCGCGGATCCTGGCCGCGACGGCGACTCCGGCGACGACCGGAGAGGTGGCGGGACGGTTGCGGCTGAGCCCGTCGACCGTGTCGTACCACCTGCAGATCCTGCATCGCGCCGGATTGGTGCGGCGGACGCGGGACGCGCGGTCGGTGCTCTATCAGTCGCTGTGAGACTCAGCCGCGTGACGCTCCTCAGTCCGCGGCCGAAGGCCGCAGCTCGTAGATCGGGTTGAAGACGGCGCGCCGCCCGCCGGTCGTCGTGACCCGCCCGCGCACCACGATCCGCCGGCCCGGCACGATGCCGGGGATCTCGCGGCGCCCGAGCCAGCTCACGGTGACCGAGCCGGTGCCGTCGAACAGGTCCGCTTCGAGCACCGGGACGCCGGCGCGCGGGCGCAGGCGCACCGTGCGCAGCGTCCCGGCCAGGCACACCTGCTGGCGGTCGGGGCAGTCGGCTATCGGGGTCGCGCCGGAAGGCGTCACGGCCTCGGACAGGGACGCGGCCTCCAGCTCGGAGTTCTCCAGCGTCAGCGTCTGCAGGCGGGTGCGCTGGCGCGGCGGCCGGGGCTTGGTCATGGCACTCGTCTGGAAGGAGGCGGCCTGCGCCTGCGCCTTCGCGCGCTCGATGCGGGCCGTCGCGGACTGCAGCTGGTAGGGCACCGCCGCGACCACGACGCGGCGCTGGAACAGCAGCCGGCTCTTCAGGCGCAGCGCGGACTGGTTGTGCAGCACCTGCTCCCACCAGTGGCCGAGCACGTACTGCGGGATGTAGACGGTGACCACGTCGTCCGGGTTCTCGGAGCGGAGCCGCTTGACGTACTCGATGATCGGCCGCGTGATCTCGCGGTACGGCGAGTCGATCACCGTCAGCGGCACCGGGATGTTCCGCCGCTCCCACTCCGCCTTCAGGGCCTCGACCTCGGCGTCGTCCAGGTGCACGGTCACCGCTTCGAGGCGGCTGGGGCGGGTGGCGCTGGCGTAGCCGAGGGCGCGGAGGGTCGGCAGGTGGAGCTTGGAGACCAGGACCACGGCGTGGTTGTTCGCCGGCAGGCTCACCCGGGTCTCGTCCTCCATCAGCGCCAGCTCGCGGGCGACGGCCGCGTAGTGCCGGTTGATGCCGCGCATCACGAGCCAGATGACCGGCATCGCCAGCACCACGATCCACGCGCCCTTGGCGAACTTGGTGACCAGCACGATCACCAGGACCGCGGCCGTGACCCCGGCGCCGACGGCGTTGATCACGCGGGAACGCATCATGCGGCGGCGGGCCACGACGTCGGCGGTGTCCTTCAGGAGCCGGTTCCAGTGCCGGATCATTCCGGTCTGGGAGCAGACGAAGGACACGAACACGCCGACGATGTAGAGCTGGATCAGCCGGGTCGGGGAGGCGTGGAAGGCCACCACCAGCAGGGTCGCGAAGCCGGCCAGCAGGATGATGCCGTTGGAGAACGCCAGCCGGTCGCCGCGGGTGTGCAGCTGGCGCGGCAGGTAGCCGTCCTTGGCCAGGATCGAGCCGAGCACCGGGAAGCCGTTGAACGCGGTGTTCGCGGCGAGCACGAGGATCAGCGCGGTCACGACCTGCAGCAGGAAGAACATCGGCGAGGAGCCGCCGAACACCGAGCGCGAGACCTGCGCGATGACCGTGCGCGGCTCCTGGCCGGCGGGCAGGCCGCTGAGGTTGGCGGCGTCGGCGGCGTGCACGTGGCCGGCGAGGGCGAGCGCGGTGACGCCGGCGAACATGGCGACGGCGATGCCGCCCAGCATGGCCAGCGTGGTGGCCGCGTTCTTGCTCTTCGGCGGCTTGAACGCCGGCACGCCGTTGCTGATCGCCTCGACGCCGGTCAGCGCGGTGCAGCCGGAGGCGAACGCGCGCAGCAGGAGGAAGACCAGCAGCACACCGTTGTAGTGGGTGGTGTTGACGATCTGGTAGTGCTCGCTCTCGGCGTGCAGGCCGCTCCCGAACACGATGCGTGCCAGACCGGTCACGATCATGATGCCGACGGCGGCGACGAAGCAGTACGTCGGCACCGCGAACGCCGTCCCGGACTCCCGGACGCCGCGCAGGTTCAGCAGCGTGATGACCGCGATGACCGCGACGGAGATCAGCACGACGTGGTCGTTCAGCGCGGGGAAGGCCGAGGCCAGGTTCGCGACGCCGGAGCTGACCGAGACGGCGACGGTGAGGATGTAGTCGACCATCAGCGCACTGGCGACGGTGAGCCCGACCTTCGGGCCCAGGTTGGTGGTGGCGACCTCGTAGTCGCCGCCGCCGGAGGGATAGGCGTGGACGTTCTGCCGGTAGGAGGCGACGACCACCAGCATCAGGAGGCCGACCGCCAGGGCGATCCACCAGGTGAAGTGGAGGAGGGCCAGGCCCCCGGCGGAAAGGACGAGGAGGATCTCCTCGGTCGCGTACGCGACCGACGAGAGCGCGTCGGACGCGAAGACCGGGAGCGCGATCTTCTTCGGGAGGAGGGTCTCGCCGAGCATCTCGTTGCGCATCGGCCGGCCGACCATGACCCGTTTGGCTATCCCCAAGGCACTAGGCACGACCGCGATGCTACGGGGGTGTTTTCGTCAGCGCACTAGTGGGTGGGAGAAAAATGCTCACGGATCGCTCACGGATCGCTCACGGATATCAGGGCTGAAACCGGTAACCCATCCCCGGCTCGGTCAACAGCTGCCGCGGACGCGACGGTTCCGGCTCCAGCTTCTGCCGCAACCTGGAGAGGTAGAACCGGAGATAGCTGCTCTCCGGTTCGTGCTCGGTGCCCCAGACCTGCGCCAGGAGTTGCTTACTGGACACCAGGCGGCCGGGGTGGCGCAGCAGGGTCTCCAGAACCGCCCACTCGGTGCGCGTCAGGCGGACCGTCTCGGGCGCGTCCTCGGGCGCGCCGGGCGCACGACGGACCGTGTGGGCTGCCAGGTCGACCAGGTGATGGCCGACCGGCACCACCGGGCCCGCGGGGTCCTCCGGTTCGGAGCGGCGGAGGAGGGCCCTGATGCGCGCGGCGAGTTCGTCCATGGAGAAGGGCTTGGTGACGAAGTCGTCGGCGCCCGCGTCGAGGGCCTCGACCTTGTCCCACGGTTCGGTGCGGCCGGAGAGCACCAGGATCGGCACGGTCGACCAGCCGCGGAGGCCGGCGATGACCTGCACGCCGTCCAGGTCCGGGAGTCCGAGGTCGAGGACGACCAGGTCCGGGGGCCGGCGGGCGGCGGAGGACAGACCCGCGGCAGCGTCGGCGGCGACCGCCACGTCGTAGCCGCGGGACGTGAGGTTGATGCGGAGGGCGAGGAGGAGCTGGGATTCGTCGTCGACGACCAGGATGCGCTTCACCGGGTGCCGTCCTCCTCAGGGGTGGTCGCTGAGCCGGCGGGGAGAGCCACCACCATCGTGAGGCCGCCGCCGGGCGTGTCCTCGGGGTGGACGGTGCCGCCCATCGCTTCGGTGAGGCCGCGGGCGAGAGCCAGACCGAGGCCGAGGCCGGCGGCGTTGTCGCGGTCGCCGAGGCGCTGGAACGGGCGGAAGACGCGTTCGCGGTCGGACGGCGGGATGCCGGGGCCGTGGTCGATCACCCGCACCTCCACGATCGGGGCGCCGGTGACGGGAGACGCCGTGCCCGCCACGGATATCTCGATCGGTGAGGTGGTGTGCTTCACGGCGTTGCCGATCAGGTTGGCCAGGACGCGTTCCAGCAGCGCGCCGTCGGCCCTCGCCGGCGGCACCTCCGCCGCCGGCGGCCGCAGGGTGACGCGGCCCGGCGAGGCGGGCACGTCGTCGACGGCGCGCGGGAGCACGTCCTCGGCCGCTACCGGCTCCAGGTGGGGCTTCAGAGCGCCGGACTGCAGGCGGGACATGTCGAGCAGATCCTCCACCAGGCGGGTCAGGCGGCCGAGGGAGTCGTGGGCGGCGCCGAGCAGCTCGGTGCGGTCGGCGTCCGACAGGTCGAACGCGGGGTCGCGGAGGGTGTCGACGGAGGCGCGGGCTGCGGCCAGCGGCGCCCGCAGGTCGTGGGAGACGGCGGTGAGCAGGGCGGTGCGCATCCGGTCGGCGGCCTCCAGCTGGGCGGCCTCGGCGGCGGCCTGGGTGGCCCGCCGGGACAGCTTGCCCGAGTACTCGACGACGGAGGCGACGGTGATCGCGACGATCACGAAGGCCACCAGCGCGATCACATCGTCGGCACCCGAGATCCGGAACGTGTGGACCGGGGAGATGAAGTAGTAGTCCATCAGCAGCGAGGTCCAGATCGCCGCGACCAAGGCGGCCACCATGCCGCACAGGCGCGCGATGGCGACCAGGGCCACCAGATAGACGAGCACCTGGCTGCTCAGGTTCAGCCGCTCCGTCAGGCCGGACAACACCACGGTGAGCACCGGCGGCACGACGGCCGCGGCTGCCACGCCTCGGCGGCGTCGTCCCAAGTCGCGCATGGTGAGCAGCATATTGCGCGCGCCGCACACCCTTCGACGAGTCCGGTGGCGGCCGGGCGGACAGGGTATTGACGGGCTGTCGCGGGCGGCCTACTCTGCGCGGACAGAAGCGTTAGTTAACTTAACTAACCGCCCTCCCCAAGGAGATCCGCAGCCATGACAGAGCTCTCCGCACCCCGCCCCGCCGGACGCCGCCGGGGCTTCCGGCTGGCCGCCGCGGCCGTCGCCACCTCCACCGCGGCGCTCGGTGTGACGCTGACCGCGGGCGCGACATCCGCGCAGGCCAGCCCGGCCGGCACGGTCAGCACGGTCGCCGCGGCGGCGCTGCCGGCACACGTCTTCGCCCCCTACTTCGAGGCGTACACCGGGGACGACCCGGCGACGATCGCGCAGAACTCCGGCGCGAAGTACCTGTCGATGGCGTTCGTGCAGACCAGCAAGTCCGGGTCCTGCACCGTCTACTGGAACGGCGACACCGGCCAGCCCATCGGCTCCACCTTCGCCTCCTCGATCAGCACCATCCGCTCGCGCGGCGGCGACGTCATCCCGTCCTTCGGCGGCTACACCGCCGACACCACGAACACCGAGATCGCCGACAGCTGCACCAGCGTCTCATCCATCGCCTCGGCGATCGAGAACGTCGTCAGCAAGTACAACCTGCACCGCATCGACTTCGACGTGGAGCAGGACTCGCTGACCAACAAGGCCGGCATCGACCGGCGCAACAAGGCCCTGAAGCAGGTCGAGGCGTGGGCCTCGGCGGCGGGCCGGTCGCTGCAGGTCTCCTACACGCTGCCGACCAACACCGACGGCCTGGACTCCGGCGGCAAGTACGTCCTCAGCAACGCCAAGTCCAACGGCACGCGGGTCGACGTCGTCAACATCATGACCTTCGATTACTACACCGGCGGCTCGCACGAGATGGCCCAGGCCACCGAGACCGCGGGCGCCGGGCTGGAGAGCTACCTGCACTCGCTGTACCCGACGAAGACCACCGCGCAGCTGTGGGCGATGGTCGGCGTCACCGAGATGCCCGGCATCGACGACTACGGCAAGGCCGAGACGTTCACCGAGGCCGACGCGACCACCGTGCTGAACTGGGCCCAGAGCAAGGGCGTTAACGAGATCTCGATGTGGGCTTCGCAGCGCGACAACGGCGGCTGCGTGGGCAAGGCCGGCGCCGACAACTGCTCGGGCATAGCGCAGACCACCTGGTACTTCAGCAAGAAGTGGGAGCCGTTCACCAGCTGATCCCGGTCGACGTCCGGAGGTCCACGGCCGGCGCGTGGATCTCCGGTCCGCCGGGCGCGAGCCGCGTGGAAACGGCGTGAGGAAGCCCGGATGGAGCGTGAGGATCACGTGAGAACCCCTGGCTCCGAAGCCGGGCCGGGCTTTGGCTGGGACCATGGCGACATCCGTCCCGATCCTGCCCAGTGCCGACCTGGAACGCACCCGCGCGTTCTACTGTTTCCTGGGTTTCACGGTCGTGGACGCCGCCGACGACTATCTGCGCCTGCGCTACGACGACGCCGAGGCCCACTTCTACCCGGCTCCGGACATCGATCCCGAGACCAACGCCGGCGGCTGGTACCTGCGGGTCGAGGAGCCCGAGGAACTGCGCGAGAAGTGGCTCCACGACGGCCTGGAGTGCCTGGACGTCCCGGTGCCGGCGGTCTACGGGCCGACGCTGTTCGCGGTCGTCGACCCGGACGGCGCGATGGTGCGCGTCGGGCGGACCGGCTCCATGTGACGCCGCACGCCCTACGCTGCCCTGCATGAACACCCGTGCACCGCGGCCCGCCGCCGGCGTCACCGCGACCACCCTCCGGGAGATGAACATCCGGACCGTGTGGTCGGTGATCGAGGGCGGCCACCCGATCTCCCGCGCCGAGATCGCCCGGCTCACCGGGATCTCCAAGCCGACGGTCTCGGTGCTGCTGGAGGAGCTGCTCGCGATCGGCCTGGTCACCGAGTCGCCGGACACCGCACGCGACCCCTCGCACGGCGCCGTGTTCTTCGGGCCGAAGCCGGACGGCGTGCACGCGCTGGCGCTGGACCTCGGCGCGCACCGGCTGCGCGGCGTGCTGGCCGGTCCGGGCGCGGCGATCGCGGCCCGCCGGGACGTGGACGTGCGCGGCCTGGACGCCCCGCGCATGGTCGCCGCGGCGGCGGAGCTGGCCGCCACGCTGATCGCGGAGGCCGGCGTCGACGCGGGGACGGTGCGGTACGCGGTGGCGGGCGTGCCCGGCGTCGTCGACCGCCACACCGGCCGGGTCTGGCAGGCGCTGAACATCCCGGCCCTGAACGGCTTCGCGGTCGTCGCCGAGCTGGAGGCGGCGCTCGGCGTCCCGGTCACCGTCGAGAACGACATCGACCTGGCCGCCCTCGGCGAGAACACCCACGGCACCGGGGCCGCGGCCGAGAGCTTCGCCTTCCTGTCGGTCGGCACCGGCGTCGGCGCGGGTCTGGTCCTGCACGGGCACCTGCACCGCGGCTTCAGCGGCGCGGCCGGCGAGCTGGACAACGCCTTCGACGCCCAGGGCTTCGCGGACAACGACCCGTGCGCCGCCGCGATCCTGGAGTACGCGGCGCCGCACGCGACAGAACTGCTGGGGCCGGGCGCCGCCGCACCGGGCGCCGAACTGACCACCGAGCTCCTCTTCGACCGCGCCCGCGCCGGCGACCCGGCCGCCGCCGCGGTCGTCGACGAAGTGGCACGCCGCATCAGCGCCTACATCGCGGTGCTCGCCGCGGTCGCGGACGTGGAGCTGGTCATCCTCGGCGGCGGCATCGGCCTGAACGGCGACCTGCTGCTGCACCGGGTGGCCGCGCTGCTCCAGGAGCGGCTGCCGTACCCGCCGCGGCTGGAGGTGTCGGCGCTCGGCGACGGCGCGGTGCTGACCGGAGCCGCCGCGCTCGGTGCGTCGGAGGCGGTGGAGCGGGTGATCCGGGAGCGGACGAAAACCGCTTCTCCGTATTAGGCGCCTGCGGCATGATCGACGGCGCCTACGCCGCCGCACAGCGCAGCGCCCGCACGAGGCGGCGCGCCGCCCTCGGCGAGGCCCGCAAGGAGGTCAACGTCGGCGCCGATCCGGACGGGATCGGCCTCGGCGAGCGCGCCACCGGCCGCCGGGCGGCCTGGTGACGGCGGCCACCGCCGCCAGCGTCGCCACGGCCAGCAGCACCGCGCCGAGCGTGCGCGCCCGTCCGCCGACGAGCACGACGATCATCAGCTGCGCGAGGATCAAGACGCCGCCCGCGATCCACGGCAGCGGGCCGTGGACCACCGAGCGCGGGCGTGAAGCGAGGTCCCCGTCGTCCTGGCCGTCTCCCCCGGAGGCCGGCCGGTCCGTCTCTGTCACCCCGCCGAGGCTATCCGTCAACCCTTTGCCGCGACGGCGAACCGGAAAGCGCGGCCCTGTGCCGCGAGTCGCCCGGCGGCGATCGCGCCGTATCGTCAAGCCGTGACGAAGTCTTCTGGGCGCCGCTCCCGCCGCCCGACCATGGTGGACGTCGCCCGCGAAGCGGGCGTGGCGCTGAGCACCGTGTCGCGGGTGGTGAACCAGGACCCGACGGTGGGTGCGGAGTTCGCGCGCAGGGTGCGGGCCGCGATCGACACCTTGGGCTACCGCCCGGACGAGCAGGCGCGGCAGCTGCGGCGCGGCACCAGCCGGACGGTCGGGGTGGCCGCCCGGGAGATGTCGGCGCGCAACCCGGTGCTGGCCGAGTTCGAACTGGGCGCGCACGCCTCGGGGCTGGTGGTGTTCGGCGCCTCGACCGCGGACGACGTCGCCCGGGAGCGCGCGGTGGTGCTGTCGATGGCACACCGCGGGTTCGACGGCGTGCTGATGGAGCCGATCGGCACGGACCACTCGTACCTGGCGCCGGAGATCGCCTCAGGGCTGGCGGTGGTGGCGGTGGACCGGCCGGTGAGCGGACCCCCGACCGACGCGGTGCTGTCCGACAACTCCGAGGGCGTGCGCCTGGCCTACCGGCAGCTGGCCGCGCACGGGCACGAGCGGATCGCGTACATCGGCGACCACGAGCGCATCTTCACCGGCGCCGAACGCGCGGCGGCGTTCCGAGCCTGCGCGACCGCCGACGGCCTCCCGCTGGACGGCCTGGTCCACAGCGGGGAGACGGAGCAGGCGCGGATCAGCGCGGCGGTGCGTGCCGTGCTCTCGGCGGAGGTGCGCGCGACCGCGCTGGTCTGCGGCAACGTCACGACCACGCTCGCGGTGCTGGCGCATCTGGCCGCCGAGGTGCCGCGCGAGGAACGGCCGGCGATGGTCGGCTTCGACGACTTCCCGCTGGCCGGTCTGCTCGATCCGCCGCTGACCGTGGTCGCGCAGCACACTTCGGAGATGGCCCAGGCGGCACTGCGGCTTATGACGGCGCGGCTGGGCGAGCCGGAGCGGGCGGTGGAGACCGTGACGGTGCCGGTGTCACTGATCGCGCGAGGATCCGGGGAACGGCCGCCGGCGCGCTGAAGAAGTCGAGCAGGTGATCCCCGCGCGCCATGCCCACGGGGATCGCCTGCTCTCCGAGCCCTTCAGTCCCGTCGACCGCGCAGTGCTCCCACCACGAGCGTCGTCGCCACCAGGACGAGCGCGGCGTTGACGCCGATGGCCAGCCGGACGCCGGGCAGCACGCTGGAGGCCCCGGCGACCACCGCGCTCATGATCGGCGTGCCCATCGTGATCCCGACCTGCTGGGACATCGTGGCGATGCCGGTGGCCAGGCCCTGCTCCCCGGCCGGGAGTCCGGACGTGGCGGTGACCATGAAGGCCACGATCACCAGCATGTTCCCGACGCCGCCGACGAAGGTGGCCGCGAGCAGCAGCCAGATCCCGGCCGAGGACGTCCCGAGCGCGACCAGCGCTAGGGTCGCAATGGCCTGCGTCACTCCGCCGACGGCGATGGTGCGGCGCGCTCCGAGGCGGCTGACCGCGCGGCCGCCGAGCGTGCCGCCGAGGACGGTGCCGAGGCCGAGCACGCCGAACGCCAGGCCGGTGCTGAGCGCGGAGTAGCCGAGGACCTTCTGCAGGTACAGGGTCAGCAGGAAGACCAGCGAGGTCTCGGTGACGAACGCCAGCAACCCGGTGACGTTGCCCCAGACGACGGTGCGGCGCGTGAGGACCGCCGGCGGGACCAGCGGCGAGGCCGCACGCTTCTCGGCGAACCAGAACACGACGAGCAGGACGGCGCCGACCAGCAGGGAGCCGAGGGCGACCGGCCCGGTCCAGCCGTGCTCACCGGCCTGGGTCAGGCCGAAGACCAGAGCCAGCAGGCCGAGGGTGACGGCGGCCGCGCCGGGGACGTCCAAGCGGGAGCGCTCGGCGGGACGGGCGTCGGGGACTATGCGCGGAGCCAGGGCGACCACCGCGGCGGCCACCGGCACGTTGATCAGGAAGGCCCAGCGCCAGGACAGCAGACTGGTCAGCGCGCCGCCGAGGATGGCACCGGTGGTGAACCCGGCGGACATCAGGGCGCCGTTGAGACCGAGCGCCTTCTCCCGCAGCCGGCCCTCGGCGAAGGAGGAGGTCAGCAGTGCGAGCCCGGCGGGCGTGACGGCCGCGGTCGCAAGGCCCTGCAACACCCGGGCCGTGAGCAGCATCCCCGGCGAGACGGAGAGCCCTCCGAGCAACGAGGCACCGCCGAGCACGGCCATCCCGGCGATGAACAGCCGCTTGCGTCCGACGAGGTCGCCGACGCGGCCGAACAGGAGCGTGAAGCCGGCGGCGGCCAGGGCGAAGGCGGTGGCGATCCACTGGAGGTTCGCGAGCGAGAAACCGAGGCCGGCGCCGACCTCGGGCAGGGCGACGTTCAGGATCGAGAAGTCGACGGCGATCATGAACTGCGCGCCGAGGAGGAGGGTGAGCAGCACCTTCTGGCGAGGTGACATGCGTTCGGCGGCGGAGGCCGCGACAGGTGCGGCGGCTGCGGCGAGTGTGGACATGCGGGTCTCCCGGGAAGCGCTAACGGTTCTTGAGTTCCGTTAGGATGTACCGAGGACGGTAGCAGAAGGATCGGCACTAAAGGAACTGGAGTCCCGTTTATGAGTGGTGAGCAGAGCGTGCCCGGCGGCCCCGGGGACGGATCCCCCGCCGGCCCCGGCACCGTCCGCCCCGGCGGCCGCACCGCCCGCACCAGGGCCGCCGCCCTGCGCGCGGCCGAGGACGCCCTGATCGAGGCCGGCTTCGACGCCCTCGACCTCGCCGACATCGCCCGCCGCGCGGACATCGGCAAGACGACGGTCTACCGCCGCTGGGGCACTCCCGCCGCCCTCGTGGCGGATCTGCTGCTGGACATGGCCGAGCAGTCGCTGCCCCGCACCGAGACCGGCACCCTCGACGGCGACCTGCGGGCCAACGCCGGGCTCGTCCACAAAACCCTGACCGACCCGCGGTCCGGCGCCCTGTTCAAAGCTGTGATCACCGCGGCGGCCTGCGATGCCGACGCCGCCGCGGCGCTGCACCGCTTCTACGCGACCCGCATCGCCGAGTGGGCTCCGTGCGTGGACCAGGCGATCGCACGTGGCGAGGTGCCGCAGGGCACTGACGCCTCCGAGGTCATCCGCGCGGTCTCGGCGCCGCTCTACTACCGCTTCCTGGTCAGCGGTGACCCGCTGGACGCCGCGGCCGCCGACCGCGCGGCACGCGCAGCGGGAGCGGCGGCAAGGGCCGGGGCTTACGCAGCCTCCTACGATCACCCGTAGCGAACACAAGAGGGTCCGGCCCGGGATCACCTCCCGAGTCGAACCCTGCTCGCGACACGGGACCCTCAGCGGGCCAGGTCCCAGTGAACCCGCCGCGGTCCAGCGTCCCGACCCGCCGACGGCGCGCTGGGGCCGTCGACCGGATCGACGAACCATCCGTCCCCGCTACCCCGCCGGGCACTCGCGCGTCCGGCCCGGAGACAGGTTCTACTATTGATCATCGTAGATATGTGAGTTCGCGCAATCGTATAAATGACGTAGGTCGGCTCACCCTTGGGAAGGCCGAGCAGGTGCCCGACGTGGACGCCGCACGCGACGCGGAATACGCGTTCGCCGACGCGGGACAGCGGTCTGGGGTAAGCGGCACCGCTCCGAGCGGGAACCTACTCCCCCTCGTCCTCTGCCAAAGCCGCCACCCGCCCCCGATCCACCTCGAACGCCAAACTCAGCTCGGCGACATGCCGCGGATCGGACAACGTCCGGCCGGTGCGCTCCTCCAGGCGGCGCAATCGGTACCGCACCGTGTTCGGGTGCACGTACAACCGGCGAGCGGCCTCGTCGGCGGACCCCCCATGGTTCAGCCAGGCCCCGAACGTGTCCAGAAGGACGGCCCGGTCCTCGGCGGCCATCGGCTCCAGGCCGGACAGGATCGCGCGCGCCAGGCGGGCCATCACGTCGGGGGCGCTCGCCGCGGCGACGGACAGGGAGTCGCGGCCGAAGACCACGACCTTGCCGGTGCCGTCCGCGCCGCGGAGGGCGATGCGCGCCAGCTTCAGCGCCTGGGCGGTGCCGGTGAGGTCGTCGAACAGCGGGCTGATGCCGACGCGGCCGGCGCTGCCGCTGGTCAGGGCTTCGATCAGCTGGTCCAGCTGGTCTCCGGCGCCGGGGAGGCTGGCCAGGCCGATCTCGACGTCGTGCAGCAGGCGCCAGGCCGAGGTGATGCTGAGCTCGCGGAGTCCGTCCTCGATGCCGGCCACGCCGTGTTCGCCGGCGCCGGCCACCCGGGCCGCGATCACCACGTACGGTCCCTGATGCGGGAGCCGCAGCACGTCCGCGGCCTCCCACAGCTCCGGTTCGGACAGGTGCCCCTCCAGCAGCGCCTGCACCAGCGCCGAGCGGCGCTGCTCGTGGCTGCGGATCCGGGCCTCCAGCTCGGCGCGGTAGCTGTCGGACATCACGTCCGTGAAGCCGGAAAGCCGTCGCCACAGCTCGGACGCGGCCCGGACCGCCACCCGCGGCGCCACCTCGTCACGCTCGGCGGCTTGGGACAGGTGCTCCCAGATGGAGGACAGGAAGATCTGGTAGGCCTCGAACACCGCCGACATCGGCACGCCCTCGGCGGCACGCGCGCGTCCGGCCAGGTCGGCGGGTGCGTCACCGTCGAGGGTCGGGTCCACCAGGCCCTGGAAGACCACCCGGTAGTGCTCGGCCACCGAGCGGCGCAGTTCGGCGAGCGGCACCCGTTCGGCGTAAGCCGGGATCAGGGCGTTGATGCGAGCGACGACAGCCGCAGCGACCTCCTCGGTGCGCTCCAGCATCCGGGAGGCCAGTGCGCGGGCTCCGGCGTCGGCCTGGTCGTCCCCCATAGCAACGCATAGTAGCGAGACCGGCACCTCCCGGAATGGGTTTTCCCACTTCCGCGGCTTCCCACGAACTCAGCGCTGCCCCGGGTCCACGTCGATCACCCAGCGGGTGCCGCCGCGCGGCCGCAGGTAGAACACCCAGTACAGAGCGGCCGTGGCGGTGGCGCCCAGCGTCCAGTACAGGTCGGAGGGCTGGGTCCGCCAGAGCTCGAACAGCACCCCGAGCAGGCTGGCGATCACCAGCACCGGGACCACCGGCCACAGCGGCATCCGCCACGCGTTCCGCGCGGCCTCGACCCCCGCCTTGTGCCCCCTGCTCCGGCCGAACAGCGCCGCGACGGCGACGATCAGGTACAGCCCGGCCACCGCCACGCCGGTGATGCCGTTCAGCGTGTCGACGGGGGCGAAGCACAGCGCGGTGCCGGGCGCGCCGACGGCGAGCGTCGCCACCCACGGCGCGCCGAACCGCCGCGAGACCGTGCCCAGCGCCTTGTTCACCGGCTGCGGCCAGGCCCGGTCGCGCGCCGAGGCGAACAGGATCCGCGAGTTCTGGATCACCATGACGATCGCGGCGTTCACGATCGCGGCGGCGATGCACAGGGCGACGAAGCTGCCGACCGCCGAGTCGCTCCAGCCCTTCACCATGCCGATGAGGTCGAAGGTGTCCCCGGTCAGCGCCCCGGGGCCGTCCGCTCCGAGCGTGATGGCCACGGTCGGGACGATGACGACGGCGGCGCCGAGCCCGAGCGTCCACAGCACGGCGCGCGAGACGTTCCGGCGCGGCTCCTGGATCTCCTCGGCGAGGTAGACGGCGGTGGTGAAGCCCTGCAGGGCGAACAGCGCGACGGCGAGGCCGACCATGATCGTGGCCAGCGGCAGCGCGGAGGTGTGCTGACCGTCGGAGACGACGGGATGCACCAGCGCGCCGACCGACTGGTGGGTGTGGCTGAAGCCGAGGAACGCCACGACGGCCGCGGCCACCACTTCCAGCACCAGGAAGACGCCGGTGATCCAGGCGTTGGCCCGCAGGTCGAACACGCCCATGATGGTCGAGGCTGCCATCACCACGGCGCCGCTCACCGCGCCGTTGATCGGCAGGCTCGGGATCGCGGCGTGCAGGTACTCACCGGTCCCGATGGCGATGATCGGCGGGATGATGAACGCCGCCACGCCCGACAGGAAGAACGCGAGCCAGCCCGAGACCCGGCCCATCAGCGAGCCGACCATGGCGTACTCGCCGCCGGCGGAGGGGATCAGGGTGCCGAACTCGGAGTAGCAGAAGGCGACACCCACGCACAGCACCCCGGCGATGCCGAGGGTCAGCGCGGTGCCCGTGCCCTGGGTGGCGAACAGGCCTGGGACGATCACGAACAGCGAGCTGGCGGGCGTCAGGCAGGACAGCGTGAGGAGGACGGCGCCCACCAGGCCGAGCGAGCGGGCCAGCTCGGGCTTGCCGGCCGGGGGCGCCGTCGGGGCGGCGGTTCCCGAGTCCGACGGCCGGGTGATGATCTCGGTCATGCTCGGTATCGCCTCCGTGCCGGGGGGGTGCGGGCCGTGAGCGGCGCGCTTGTTCGGCATATGAAAAGACATAGATGGAAGAGGCGTCAAGGCTGGTCAACGACGGAATCCGCACCGAAAAGCGGACATAGCACCAGGACTGCGCACCGCTGTTGATCACTCTCCGTAGAGATCATTCTCGAAATCCCCGCACCGCATTTCATTCGCAGCTGGACCGGTCGATATGCCTTGGATCACAAGGCGACGGAAACCCGCGCCCTCAGCCGAAACTCGTGGCGGTACCGTGGTCCGCCATGGAGGGGTCAGCACCGCAGCCACACGTGTCCCGGCCCCCGGTGACCCGCCGTCGCGAACTGGCCACCGGCAGCGCCCGTTCCCTCCTGATGACGCTTCTCGGCGAGTACGTCCTGCCCCGCGCCCGCCCGACCTGGACTTCGACCGTCGTCCAGGCGCTGGCCACCCTCGGCATCGAGGAGAAGGCGGCCCGCCAGGCCCTGACCCGCAGCTCCGCCGAAGGCTGGATCGTCTCCGAGCGCGTCGGCCGCCGCGTCCGGTGGACCCTGACCGACCAGGGCCACCGCCTGCTCACCGAGGGCGCCGCCCGCATCTACGCCTTCGGCCGCGCGACCCCGGCCTGGGACGGCCGCTGGCTGGTCCTCCTGCTCACCGTGCCCGAGCCCCGCCGCGACCTGCGCCAGCGCCTCCGCACCCGCCTCACCTGGGCCGGCTTCGGCTCTCCCGACCCCGGAGTGTGGATCAGCCCCCACCCGGCGCGCGAGCCCGAGGCCGCCGCGGTCCTGCACGACCTCGGCCTGCACGAGGCCCTGTCCTTCACCGCCGCCCACGGCGCGATCGGCAGCGAGCCCGCGATGGTCGCGCGCGCGTGGGATCTCAGCACGCTCGAAGCCCGCTACGAGGACTTCGTCGCCGACTTCGGCTCCCTGCACCCCGAGGGCGACGCGGCGACGCTCCGCGCCCAGACCCGCCTGGTCCACGCGTGGCGCCGCTTCCCGTTCCTCGATCCGCAGCTGCCACGCGAACTGCTGCCGGAGGAGTGGAGCGGCGCCAAGGCGGTCGAGGTGTTCCACACCCGCCACGCGGAATGGGACGACGCCGCCCGCCACGCATGGGAGGCGTCGGACCGCGAGTAGTCAGACCCTCCGATGGTCGAACTCCGCGGGCACCCCCGAGCCGTAGCGTGACAGCGCGCCGTCCGGCCCGGAGGCGTTCGGGCGGACGAACACCCAGTTCTGCCAGGCCGTGAGGCGGCCGAAGATCTTCGTCTCCATCGTCTCCGGCCCGGCGAAGCGGAGGTTGGCCTCCAGGCCGGTGAGCGCGTCCGGGGAGAGCGAGGCGCGTTCCTGGAGCGCGAGCCGAAGTTCGTCCTCGAAGTCGAGGTCGTCGAGGGCGTAGGTGACCAGTCCCAGTTCGGCCGCGGCGGCCGCGTCGAGGCGCTCCCCCACGCGGGACGCCACCTCCATGCCGTCCTCGCGGCCCCAGAAGCGGGTGGCCAGGCGGCTGAGACCGTTGGCCGTGGGCCACGCCGCCAGGTTCGCGGGCGTCACCACGAGCGTCGCGGGTTCGGCGTCCGGGTCGACGTCCTCGTATATGCCGTCGAGCATGTACTGGCGGTCGCAGGCCAACGCCGTCTCCAGCAGCAGGCCCGCGAAGCAGCTTCCGGGCTCGATGACGGCGAACAGGCTGCGGCTGGTGACGTCGAGGCGTTTGAGGGTCCGCTTGTAGTAGTGGCGGATCTCGTGGACGAGCCAGTCGTCGGCGAGGTCCGTGAGCTGGGCGTCGTATGCGAGGACGGCGTCGACGCGGCCGTTGGTGCGCAGCGTCCACGTGCCGATGTCCGGCTCGTTGGTCCGCAGGCGGAGGACCGCGTCGTCCAGCGCCCGGGTGAGGGCCAGCGGCCAGTAGTCGGCGCCTTGGGCGTGGACGCCTTCCGCGCCGGACGGCGGGGCGTCGGCCGGGCCGAGGATCGTGATGTCGGCCCGGCGCTCGGCGCGGTCGATCGCGATCGTCAGGTACGGGTACCGCAGCGCATCGGCTTCCTCGACCCGTGCCAGCGGAGTCAGGGCTATGCCCTTGGCGTCGCCGGATCGGGTCGCGGCACGTGCGGAGCGCGCGGCGGCCTGGTTCGCGACGCGTGCCACCTCGGCCGGGAAGCGCGCGGGCGAGGCGATGCCGTCGACCAGGCCCCACTCCAGCGCGGTCGTGCCGCGGAAGCCCTCGGCCTTGGCGGCGAACACATCGGCACGGTCCCGGCGCACGTGGCGCTTGTCGGTGAGCCGTGTCAGGCCGCCGGTGCCGGGCAGCACGCCGAGCAGGGGCACCTCCGGCAGGGACACCGTCGTGGAGCCGTCGTCCACGAGCACGATGTGCTCGCAGGCCAGCGCGAGTTCGTAGCCGCCGCCGGCGGCCGGGCCGTTGACGGCGGCGATCCACGTCTGGCCGGAGTGCCGCGTGGCGTCCTCGATCCCGCACCGGGTCTCGTTGGTGAACTTGCAGAAGTTCACCTTCCAGCCGTGGGAGGACTGCGCGAGCATCCTGATGTTGGCTCCGGCGCAGAACATCCGGTCCAGGCCGCCGGTCAGCACGACCGCTCGCACCTCCGGGTGCTCGAAACGGAGACGCTGGACCGCGTCGTAGAGCTCGATGTCGACGCCGAGGTCGTACGAGTTCAGTTTGAGGGAGTAGCCGGGCACCAGGCCACCGTCCTCGGCGACCGCCAGGCTCAGCGTCGCGACGGCGCCGTCGATCGCCAGCCGCCAGTGCCGGTAGCGGTCCGGCGCGGTGTCGAAGGCGACGCCCGTCATCCGATGCCCTCCTCGGCCAGGTGCACGTAGTCGAACTCGACCGGCCGATCGTTGATGCCGGCGCGGGGCGGGGCGATCCAGGCGGCGAAACGCCCGGGTTCGTATTCGGGGAGCATGAGGGATGCGACGGCCGCGCGGTCCTCGGGCGTCGGCAGCCAGTCGCGGGAGCGGGTCTGCCAGGCCGCCGCGTCGAGGATCCGGCCGTCCGGGGCGAGGTGGTGGCCCGCGTAGGCACCGACCTTGCGATGGAAGCCCTCGTGCGGGAGGTGCAGGCGCTGCGGGAGGCCGGCGTCGGCCAGGACCTGGTTCCAGCGTTTCACTCCGCGCGCGCAGTCGGCCACGTACTCGTCGCGGAGGTCCAGATTCAGGGCATTGAGGAGCGGGACGGACTTGCCGACCAGCTTGCCGTCCTCGACGACCGTCATCGTGCGCTCGGCCCCGATCAGAACGTGGTCGTCGTCGCGGCGGGTCTCCTGCCAGCGGCCCTTCACCCCGGCGCTGTAGTAGGTGCCGGCATTGGTGGACTGTTCGGAGCCGAAGAGGTCGAGCGACACCGAGAACTGGAAGTTCAGGTAGCGCTGGATGATCGGCAGGGGGATGCCGCCGTACCCGAGGACGTCCTCGGTGTCGTGCTCGGCCATCAGCCGCGCCGTGCGCTCCACGATGCGCTGGACGCCGGTCGTGCCGACGAACATGTGGTGCGCCTCTTCCTTGAGCATGAACTCACAGGTGCGGGCCAACGGGTCGAACCCCGACTCTTTGAGCGTGCCGAGCTGGTACTTGCCGTCACGGTCGGTGAAGTAGGTGAACATGAAGAACTGGAGCCAGTCCGTGGTCTGCTCGTTGAAGGCCCCGAGGATGCGAGGGCTGTCATGATCGCCGGAGTGGCGGTGCAACAGCTGCTCGGCCTCCTCGCGGCCTTCGCGCCCGAAGAAGGCGTGGAGCAGGTAGACCATCGCCCACAGGTGGCGGCCTTCCTCAACGTTCACCTGGAACAGATTCCGAAGATCGTACAAACTCGGGGCGGTGCGCCCGAGAATCCGCTGCTGCTCGACGGATGCGGGTTCGGTGTCTCCCTGGATCACGATCAGCCGTTGCAGCACCGCGCGGTGCTCACCGGGCACCTGCTGCCAGGCCGGCTCGCCCTTGTGGCGGCCGAAGGCGATGGCGCGGTCCGGGTCGCGTTCGGCCAGGAAGATGCCCCAGCGGTACTGCTCCATGGGGACGTGCGCGAAGTGCGCCCAGCCGTCGCGGCCGACGGCGATCGCGGTGCGGAGGTAGACGTCCTTGGTGGGCAGAGCCGGGCCGAGCTCGCGCCACCAGTCGAGGAACTTGGGCTGCCAGCCTTCCAGCGCGCGCTGCAGGCGGCGGTCGCCGGCCAGGCCGACGTTGTTGGGGATGCGTTCGGCGTAGTCGATCGGGACGGTCACGGCGACCTCCTTGGCAGAGCCCTGCGCGGGGGCCTTCCGCGGGGCCTGCTAAACGTTCTACACTTCTCGCGCGCGACTGCCAATATGCTGTCGAACATCGTTGTCCACTACCATTCTCCAGATCTTTATGGGCGGGGGGACACGAATGGGCGGCGATGGCTAACGAGCAGAGCACCGTTCAGACCACGGCGAAGATCCTGGTCGCCGGCGGGTTCGGCGTGGGCAAGACCACGCTGGTCGGCTCGGTCTCCGAGATCGAGCCGCTGACCACCGAGGCGGAGATGACCTCGGTGGGGCGCGGCATCGACGACACGGTCGGCGTGCCCGCGAAGACCGCGACCACCGTCGCCTTCGACTTCGGCCGCCTGTCCCTGGCCGACGACCTGATCCTGTACCTGTTCGGCACCCCCGGCCAGGAGCGCTTCTGGTTCCTGTGGGAGGAGCTGGCGCGCGGCGCGGTGGGCGCGGTGGTGCTGGCGGACGTGCGCCGCCTGGCCGACGCCTTCGCCGCGATCGACTTCTTCGAGCACCGCGGCATGCCCCACGTCGTGGCGGTGAACCAGTTCGACGGCGCCAAGACCTACAGCGAGGACGCGCTGCGCGAGGCGCTGGCCATCCCGTCCAGCACCCCGGTGCTGCTGTGCGACGCGCGGCGGCGGGACTCGACGGTGAACGTGCTGCTGGCCCTGGTCGAGCACGCGGTGAAGTGGCAGTCGGACGCGCAGTAGCGTCCGCTCATCGTCCCCTGTCGGACCCACACCCTACGATGGACCCCGTGCAAGATCTGGTGATCGGCGAGGACGGCCTGGCGCGCTGCGGCTGGGCCGGTACGGGCGGCGACTACGCGGCGTACCACGACACCGAATGGGGCCGCACGCTCCACGGCGACGACGCGATGTTCGAACGCCTCTCCCTCGAAGGCTTCCAGGCGGGCCTGGCCTGGATCACCGTCCTGCGCAAACGCGAGGCCTTCCGCGCCGCCTTCCACGACTTCCGGATCGCCGAAGTCGCGGCCCTCACCCCGGCCGACGTCGACCGCCTCCTGACCGACCCCGGCATCATCCGCAGCCGCGCCAAGATCGAGTCGGCCATCCACAACGCCCACGTGGTCCAGGACCTCGACGGCGGCCTCGACGCCTTCCTCTGGAGCTTCGCCCCGCCCAAGCGCCCCGAACGCCCCAGGAGCTTCAGCGAGACCCCGACCGTCACCCCGGAGTCCACCGCCATGGCCAAGGCGCTGAAGAAGGCCGGCGTGAAGTTCATCGGCCCCACCTCCGCCTACGCCCTGATGCAGGCCACGGGCATGGTCGACGACCACCTCAAGGGCTGTCACCGGGCCGCCGCCTGACGGCCCCGCCGCCCGGCCTCCGATGGTCACGAACGCCCTCGGAGATCTGCTAATGTTTCACCCGTCAACGCGACACCGGCAAGATCAAGCGCCGCTAGCTCAATTGGCAGAGCAGCGGACTCTTAATCCGCGGGTTCGGGGTTCAAGTCCCTGGCGGCGCACCCGTAGCGAAACCCCTGGCAGCTTAGCTGACCAGGGGTTTCGTGTCTTCCAGCTCGAGTTGGTCGAATCTCTTGACGGCCTGTCAGAACCATGGACCAGGATGGGACCAGGGACGACCGGATTCGGGTTCCGCAGAAACCCGATACTCCGGTCGGACCGGTCCGCGGATGCCAGCGCACGGTGGCGGCGTCCGCTGGTGGCGCGGCAGCGGATGTCGGTGTCTCGGGTCATGGCGGTGCCGGAGTGCCCGAGCAGGTCGGACACGACCTTGATGTCCACGCCGGCGGCCGGCGCGAGCGACGCCGCACCGTGCCGCAGGTCGTGAAGGCGACCGAGACCCCGCACGTCGCCAGCACGGTCTGCCATCGCGACCACCACATCGACGCAACCCCAGCAGCCCACCGGATACCGTCGCCGCCGCACCGCGAGCACGCACATCACCGCCGACTCGACCAGGGCGACACCCATCAGGGCCGCCTGAGCCGGGAACCGGACGACACCGCGTGCGATGTCGACGGCCGGGCGACGGGGGCGGGTGAAGGCACTGCCACAGCCCCGTCCTCGCGCAATCACCATCGGACCGGACCCCGGAGGAATCCGGGTTCTGCCGCCCCCCGAAACCGGCGAGGCTGGCAGCTCAGCGGGATCGGAAGCCGCTCGGCGAGGGCGCCGGCGGCCTCGACGCAGTCCGCGCCCGCACCGTGACCGCCGCCCAGCAGATCTACCAAGCCGAACAACACTGACCATCCGGCGGCCACCGACGTCCCGTCGGGATATCCCCGAGTCCCACCCGGAGAATTCCGGGTTCTGCCACGTTCACCCTCACCCGAGAATGGCTCCCGGAACAACCAGGTTCGGCCCACGATAGGAGACAGATCGATGACCTCACTGGATGACTGGCGGCTCGCACGGTCGGTCCTGCCGCGGCGGACCGTGGTGCGGATCGCCGGACTCGCCGTGATCGGGACGGTGGTGTCGGCCTGCGGCGGCAAGAGCGGAACCGGCGGGTCCTCCGGCGGGGTCGGCGGCGGTTCGCCGCTCGCCCAGTCCTTGGGCAAGTTCGCCGCCGGAACGTGGATCGTCTCGGCGCCGGACGCGCACTTCGCCACCGCCACTCTCCGCATCCAGGAGTCCGGCACCTGGTCGGGGACCTTCGCCCCGGACCCGGCGGCGGGAGAGCCGGAGGACTGGTCCGGCACCTGGACCCTGACCGGGACCGCCCTGGCCACGACCATCGTCGAACCCGGCGGGGATCCCCAACAGGGAGCCGCCTCCAGCGTGCCGGCCACCGTGACCGAGAACACGACGGCCCGGTTCGACTGGACCCTCGACAACAAGCGGACCGCCCAGACCGAGGTCGTCTACGACGCGAAGGCCAGAAAGATCACACTGACCCGGCACGACGGCCACCGGACACAGGTCATCACGGCAACGCGAGCCTGACCGATCGGCCACCGGCACGGACCCGGTGGCCGATCGGCGCACCGAGCGAGGCTGTCGGCATTCCCGGAAGCGGCCACTGACGTGGACCAGGAACCATCCCTCTTGCCTTGACCGCGGCGAGGACGTGGGGCCACTTTGCGTTTTGACCGTGTTGTGAGCAGGCGCAACGCTACGTCGCGTCTCCCCCGCCGTCCCCGCCCCGATTGCCGATGATCCGCGGCAGTTCGCCGCGCGAGGAGACGCCGAGGCGGCGATAGACCCGGCCCAGGTGCGCCTCAACCGTTCGTGGGCTGAGGAACAGGCGCTGCGCTATCTCCCGCGAACGCAGACCCGCGGCGGCGAGCGCCGCGATCTCCCGCTCCCGGTCGCTCAACATGCCGAGCGGTCCTTCACCGTCCGATCGCGCCGCCTTGCCCTCGCCGCGAGCTGCTTCGAGCTCGGCGCGGGCGCGGGCCGCGTCCTCCTGCACCCGCAGGGCGCCGAGGGCGTCCGCGGCCGCCGACGCCGCGTCCAGCCACACCAGGGCCGCGGCACGGCCTTGGGCCGCGTCGGCCGCGGCGGCGCCCATCGCCTGGGTCCAGGCCCGCTGGATCGGCATGCCGGCCCGGTCGAAGCGGTCCGCGGCGCGCTCGAAGAGGTCCACGGCGAGGTCGGGGTGGCCGTCGGCCAGGTGGAGCGCGGCGCGGGCGCGTATCGCGCTCGCGGTCTGCCCGGGCAGGGTGAGGCGGGAGGCGGCGGCTTCGGCGTCCTCGGTCCAGCGTCGCGCCGCCGGCAGGTCGCCTCGGCGGAGGGCGGCCATCGCCATCACGGCCTTGAGGGAGGGTTCGAGGGAGGGCTGCGCCGCCGCCACGTCCTGGCCGTCGGCACGCTCCAGCATGGTGCGCAACGCGCCTTCGGGGTCGCCGGCGAGCAGCTGCACCTGGGCCGCCAGGCCGAGCGCGCTAAGGGCCCACCAGCTGCGGTGGGACTCGACGTCGGCGATGGCGGAGCCGGCGAGCGCCAGGATCTCCGGGACGTCGCGCTCGCCGCGGGTCCAGATCATCGCCGAAGCGCGGACCGCCTTGGCCAGGCCCACGCCCTCGTCGGACCCGACGGCGGTGGCGAGGCGTTCGGCCTGCACCGCCCACTGCGTGCTCGTCTCGAGCCGACCGGTGAACAGGTCGACGCAGGCGTGGGCGAGGAGCAGTTGCAGGACGACGTGCATCTGGGTGCCGTCGCTGGCGACCTTCAGCCCCCGGTTCAGGTGCCGGGAGGCGTCGTCGAACCGTTCGAGGTAGAACTCGGCGACGCCGAGGGTCGCGAACATCTCGGGGGACCGGCCCGCCTCGGGATCGGCCAGCGCGTCCACGGCGTTCGCGCACAGGCGCATGCCGAGGACGGCCGCCTCGACGTCCCCGAGATAGGCGTCCTGGCACACGGCCAGGCACCGGATGGCGACTTCCGTGGGGTGCACGGGCCGGGCGGTGGTGTCCACGGCCGCGCGGATCATCGCGCGGGCCTGGACGTGGTCCCCGCGCAGCGTCTGCACCAGCGCGTACTCGTAGATCATCATGACGGCCTCAAGCGGGAGCGAGCCGCCGGGACCGGGGTCCGGCAGGAGTCCCAGCGCCGTGGCGGCGATGGCCTCGGCTTCGGGATAGCGGCAGAGCAGGCGCTCGACGTCCGCCGCCGCCCCGTACGCCCGCAGCGCGAGCTGCCACGGCAGCTCCGACACGCGGCCCAGTACCCGGTGGATCAGGGTCCTGGCCTCGTCCAGCCGCCCCACGGCGATCAGCGCCCGGCACAGCAGGATCTCCACCTCGGCCCGCGCCTGTCCGCCGTGGGGGATGTATTCGAGCGCCAGACGCGACCAGTGGGCCGCGGCGGCCGGATCGCGCGCCACCACCTCGGCGGCGGCCCGGGCCAGGATCGGCGCGGCGGTCTCCGAGGCCGTGCCCAGCAGATGCTCCGCGTGCCGGGCCAGCGGCGCCGCGTCGGTCTCCCGCCGGGCGATCAGGTCCAGCGCGCGCTGGTGGCCCGCCGACTGTTCGAAGAGGCTGGAGTGCTCGTGGGTGACGTGTCCCAGCACCGGATCGCGGAACGCGAACTCGCCTCGGCTGCGCGCCCGCACCAGGTCGGCCTGCGACAGCTCGCCGAGGGCCGCCAGGACGCGGCCGGCCGGGAGCCCGCAGATCTCGGCGACGTCCTCCGGCCGGAACGGGTCCCCCAGGACGGCGGCACCGCGGAGGACCACGGCCGCTTCCGGGGACACGAAGTCGAGTTCGGAGGCCAGGGCCGCCGCCTCGCGCAGCAGCCCGCCCGGGTCGCCGCCGGCCTGGAACGGCCACAGCACCGGATCCCATCCGGCGGCCAGCAGGATCCGGAGGTTGCGCGGGCTGCCGCCGGCCGCGTCGGCCAGCCGCCGGTCGTGGGGTTCGTCGATCGCCGTGGCGGAGCCTCCGGCCCAGCGGCCGGCGAGCTCGCACATCGCGTCCGCGCTCAGCGGCGACAGGGCGATCCGGGTCACGGTTCCGGCGCGGACCCCGTCGTCCAGGGCCTCCAGCAGCGCCGGGCTCGTCTGCCGCGGACGGTGTGACAGGGCCAGCAGGAGCGGCGCCGGTACCGGGTTCCGGACGAGCCGCACGGCGATCTCGACCGATCCCGGATCGCACCACTGCACGTCGTCGAGCAGCACCGCGCCGCCGGCCCCGGCGGCCCAGGCCGTCGCCAAGGCTCTGGCCGCTTGCGGGTCCAACGCGGCACCCCCGCGGTCCACCGTGTTCAGCCCGGGATGCTCCTCCCAGGCGCTCCGGAAAATCTGTCCGGGGACGGCGTCGCCCCGGACCGCGTGGCCACGGCCCAGCCGCGTCCCGGACCCGGCGACCATCCCCGCGAGAACGGCCAGCAGAGCGGTCTTCCCCATCCCGGGATCGCCGACGATCTCCAGGACGGTCCCCCGCCCCGAGCGCAGCGATCGCACGGCCTGCTCCAAACGTGCGATCTCCGCGTCCCGTTCCACTAGTGGCCCGTCGAAGCGCGAGGGGCTGATGAGTGGCATCGACACAAAGTAAGACTGTCCTCCTCCGGGTGCCGGTATTCCAGACAGGGCGAGAACACATGGTGGCCACTAAGTTCGTTCTCAACACCCGCACGACGGAAGGGGACCGCCCCGTGGACGCTGACGTCATCATCGTCGGAGCCGGCCTGGCCGGGCTCACCGCCGCGCACGAGCTGACCTCGCGGGGCCGGAAGGTGGCGCTGGTCGAGCAGGAGAACGCGGCGAACCTGGGCGGGCAGGCGTGGTGGTCGTTCGGCGGCTTGTTCCTGGTGGACTCCCCCGAGCAGCGGCGGCTGAGGATCAAGGACTCCTTCGACCTCGCCTGGAACGACTAGCTCGGCAGCGCGCAGTTCGACCGCCGGGACGACGAGGACTCCTGGGGGTACCGCTGGGCCCGCGCTTACGTCGAGTTCGCGGCGGGCGAGAAGCGGTCCTGGCTCGTCGGCCAGGGTCTGAAGTTCCTGCCGACGGTCGGCTGGGCGGAGCGCGGCGACCTGCGCGCCGACGGGCACGGCAACTCGGTGCCGCGGTTCCACGTCACCTGGGGCACCGGAACCGGCGTCGTCGAGCCCTTCGTCCGCCATGCGCTCCAGGCCGCGGCGGCCGGGCGGCTGACGATCCACCACCGGCACCGGGTCGACGAGCTCGTGGTCACCGAGGGCGCCGTCACCGGGGTGCGCGGCACGGTGCTGGGGCCGGACGACGCGGCCCGCGGCGTCAGCTCGCACCGCGAGGCGGTCGGCGAGTTCGAGCTGTCGGCCCAGGCGGTGGTCGTCACCAGCGGCGGTATCGGCGCGAACCACGACCTGGTGCGGCGGTTCTGGCCCGAGCGCCTCGGCAAGGCTCCCGGGTTCCTGGTCACCGGCGTCCCCGCCCATGTGGACGGCCGGATGCTGGAGATCAGCGAGCGGGCCGGCGCCCGGCTGGTCAACCGGGACCGGATGTGGCACTACACCGAGGGCCTGCGGAACTGGGACCCGGTGTGGCCGGGGCACGGGATCAGGATCCTGCCGGGCCCGTCGTCGATGTGGTTCGACGCCCTCGGCCGGCGGCTGCCCGCGCCGTGCCTGCCGGGATACGACACGCTCGGAACACTGCGCCACCTGCGCACCGATCCGGACATCGCCGGGTACGACCATTCGTGGTTCGTCCTCACGCAGCAGATCGTCGAGAAGGAGTTCGCCTTGTCGGGGTCGGAGCAGAACCCCGACATCACGGCGAACGACCGCAAGGCCTTCCTGCGCGAGCGGCTCCTCGGCAAGGGCGCCCCGGCGCCGGTCGCGGCCTTCGTCGAGAAGGGCGCCGACTTCGCGGTCGCCCCCATCCTGGACGAGCTGGTCGCGAAGATGAACGCGATGACCGACGAGCCGCTCCTCGACGCCGCCGCGCTGCGCCACCAGATCGAAGCCCGCGACCTGCAGATCGCCAACCCGTACAGCAAGGACGCCCAGGTCCAGGGCATCCGCAACTCCCGGCGCTACCTCGGCGACCGCCTCGGCCGCACCGCCACCCCGCACCGGATCCTCGACCCGGCGGCCGGCCCCCTCATCGCCGTCAAACTCAACATCCTGACCCGCAAGACCCTCGGCGGCATCCAGACCGACCTCGACTCCCGTGTCCTGTCCGCGGACGGCTCGCCGGTCCCCGGCCTGTACGCGGCCGGCGAAGTCGCCGGCTTCGGCGGCGGCGGTATGCACGGCTACAACGCGCTGGAGGGGACGTTCCTCGGCGGCTGCCTGTTCTCGGGGCGGAAGGCGGGCCGGGCGGCGGCCGCCTCCACCGCGTGACGGCGACCCGCGGCGTGGACCTGCCGCGCCGGCAGAACAGCAGCCGAGAAAGAATCATGGGGTGAGCACCGGAAGCTACTACCAGCGCATCGACGAGCACCGCTACAAGCCCACCCCGCACGCGGGCGGCGCCTGGGATCCCGGCGAACAGCACTTCAGCCCGCTCGGCGGCCTCATCGTCCACGCCCTCGACCAGCACCGCGCCGCACACCCGGGCGGCGATCTGCTGGTGTCCAGGATCAGCTTCGACATCCTGGGCCGCCTCGCCCTGGACGAGTGCGAGATCCGCGTCGAGGCCCTCCGGCCGGGCCGCACCATCGAGCTGCTCGAAGCCGTGACGCTGATCGGCGGACGGCCGGTGGTCCGGGCCCGCGCCTGGCTGCTCGCGTCCGCCGACACCGGCGCCGTCGCCGGCGGCGCCGTGGAGCCGCTCCCCGCGCCCGGGACCCTGCCCTCCCGGCCGCTGACCTCGGTGTGGCCCGGCGGATACATCGCTTCCGTGGACCTCCGCCCGGCGGTCGAACCCCGCCCGGGACGCGCCGCCACCTGGGTCCACACCGACCTGGATCTGGTCGCCGACGAGCCGAGCAGCCCGCTGGCCTCCTATGTGGCCCTGGTCGACACCGCGAACGGCATCGCCGTGCGCCAGCCGCCGACGGCCTGGATGTTCCCCAACGTCGACCTGACCATCCACCTGCACCGCACGCCCGAAGGCGGCTGGACGGGGCTCGACACCACTGTCGTCTTCGGCCCGTCCGGCCTGGGTGTCACCAGCACGGTGCTGCACGACATCGCTGGTCACGTGGGGTATGCGCAGCAGACGCTGACGGTCCGGCCGCAGCCGGGCCGGTGAGGCCCGCGCTTGAATCCGGTGCGGATCCGGAATCCGTAGTCCGTCAGTGGGCTGACAACGCCGGTTGGCAGTTCGCGGCCGGAGCGGGGCGGCCGTGGTCGGTCGTCAGACAGGACGGAGCGCCCCAGACCGCCATCGGCACGACGGTCGCCATGGACCCGACGATCGCGGCCGCGAGCAACCCGGCGGTGCGGCGGGCGAAGCGCCGGCGGCGTGGCAGGCGTCGATCCAGCCGGCGCTCCTGGAGGGGTTCCCGCTCCTGCTTCGCATCCTGCGCCGGAATGACCGCGGACGCGGGTGTCCTCGCGATCGCCGCCACCTCGGCCCGCCGCCGCAGCCACTCCTCGACGTCCCCACCGCACGCGCGCACATAAGACGTGAGCACCCCGGCCGACGGCAGGTTCGCGCCGCTCGCCGCGGCCGACAGCGCCGACGGCGAGTAGCCGGCGGTCCTGCTCATCTCCCGGTACGTCGGCCCGCCGGCCTGACGGCGCAGCTCGCGCAGATCGACGGCGAGCCGGGCCAGCGGTCCGGACTGCGGGTCGAGCTGCTTCTCCGATCGGCCCATGGCCATGCCTCCTCGTGCGTTCCGCCCCCATCGAATTGACGACGAATTGTGCAGCGCGCCGGGTTCCGGTTGCTGGTCAAAAATCCGTGTCCTGGGGTGGAGCCATGGCATCCACGAAGCGCACCGCGAACCGGCGCGACGAGAACGCACGGCGCAAGATCGAGCGTCTCAGAGCGGAGACACGCCGCCGTCAGCGGCGCCACCGATTCGGCGTCATCGGCGGTCTCTGCGCCTTCGTCCTCGGCGCGGCGGCGCTGACGGCGGCGTTCTGGCCCACCGACGAGGCCGGCCCGTCCGCGGCCCCGGCCCCGTCCCAGAACGGCTCCGCACCGACCGTGCTGGCCCCTGCCCAGGCCCAGAAGGGCGACCCGGTCGACGGCATCCAGAGCGGCTCGATGGAGCAGCTCGCCTTCCACATCCACGCCCACCTGAGCATCTACGTCGACGGCCAGGCGAGGGCGGTCCCCTACGGCATCGGCGTCATCCCGCCCTTTCAGATGGCCGCCGACGACACCGGCAACCCGTTCGTCGAGGGCGGCAAGGGCATCTACTGGCTGCACACCCACGACTCCACCGGCATCATCCACATGGAGGCCCCGGCCCAGGTCTCCTTCACCCTCGGCGAGTTCTTCGACATGTGGGGCCAGCCGCTGACGGCCGGCCAGGTCGGCCCCGCGCACGGCCCGCTCACCGTGTTCGTGAACGGCGAGGCCCGGACCGGCGACCCCCGCGCCATCCCGCTGACCGCGCACGACGTCATCCAGCTCGACGTCGGTACGGCGGTGCCGTTCCAGAGCTACACGTTCCCTCAGGGGCTGTGAGACGCCGGTTACGCTGATCGCATGGACGAGAATCGAGCGCGTCGCGTCGTCGACGCCCTGCGCGACCAGGGGGTCGACGCGCATGTCGCCAAGGTCAGCGTCTACCAGTTCGGGATCCGGGTGATGCTCCCGGGCGGACGCCAGGCCGAGTGGGACACCGACGACACCGCGGGGCTGGAAGCCCAGGTGATGAAGGACGGGATGCTCGTCGGGTTCGTGCCGACGATCGAGGGGTCGGAGGACTTCGACGAGCGGCAGACCATCGACGCCATCCTGCGGACCGACTACGACCAGCCCATCGCCACGCGGCGGACCACGGCGCCGCCCGTGCAGCCGGCGCTGCCGAGGGAGGGCGGGCTGTTCCGGCGGTTCCTCGGCGGATTCCGGGAGCGCTGAGCAGACGAGGGCCACCCGCTACGCTTCGATCACGAAAACGGCCTTCTCTCGGGCGGAGGGGCGGCAAGGGGGTTCGCGTGCGGTTCGGTCTGCTGGGGCCGTTGGAAGTCGAGGTCGAGGGTCGGCCCGTGGTGATCGGCAGCGCCATGCATCGGGCGCTGCTGGCGGTGTTGCTGCTGCGGGCGAACCGGCCGGTGGCGCAGGGGGCGCTGCAGGCGGTGCTGTGGGGCGAGAACCCGCCGGCGACCGCCGCCGCCTCGTTGAAGAACCATGTCAGCCGCCTGCGCCGGATCCTCGGGGACGGGACCGGCGAGCGGTTGCGCACGGTGCCGTCGGGCTACCTGTTCCGGGTGGAGGACGGGGAGCTCGACACCGAGGAGTTCCGGGCGCTGATCCTCGACGGCCGGGACGCGCGGGCGCGGCAGGACTGGTCCCGGGTCCACCGGGCGACGAGCGAGGCGCTGCGGCTGTGGCGCGGGACCCCGCTGGACGACGTGCCCGGGGAAGCCGTGCATCTCGAATCGCGGCACCTCGCGGAAGCCCACCGCGAGATGCTCGAGTGGCACTTCGACGCGGCGATCCGGCTGGGCGTCCACGACGGACTGGCGGCACGCCTCGCGACGGCGGTGGAGGAACACCCGCTCGTCGAGACCTTCTCGATGCAGCTCATGCAGGTGCTGCACGGAAGCGGCCGGTCGGCTGAGGCGCTGGAGGTCTACCAGCGGCTGCGCCGGACCCTGGTGGACGAACTCGGGCTGGAGCCGAGCGCGCAGGTGCAGACGGTCCAGCGTCAGATCCTCGACGCGAGCACGGGACCCGAGCCGACGCCCGCGTCGCACCCCGGGCCGGCGCACGTTCCCCCGCACATTCCCGCGCATCTCCCCGCCGACCTGGCCGACTTCACCGGCCGCGAAGCCTACGTCCGCGACCTGTGCGCCCTCCTGACGCCCACCGATCCCGCCAATGCCGCGGCGCTCCCGGTCTGCACCATCACCGGCATGGGCGGCGCCGGCAAGACGGCCCTCGCCGTCCACACCGCGCACCGCGTCAAGGACGGCTTCCCCGACGGCCAGCTCTACATCGACCTCCGCGGTCGTGACGCCACACCGCGCACGCCCGACGAGGTCCTCGGCGGCTTCCTCCGCGACCTCGGCGTGGCCGACCAGGCGGCACTGGCCGACCAGGACGCCAAGGCCGCCCGCTACCGCACGCTGACCGCGGGCCGCCGCCTGCTCGTCGTGCTCGACAACGCGCGCGACGCCGCCCAGGTCCGCCCGCTCCTGCCCGGCTCCGGCAGCTGCGCCGTCCTCGTCACCAGCCGCCACAAGCTGCCCGGC
Organism: Catenulispora subtropica; assembly: GCF_039531675.1. Classification (NCBI taxonomy): domain Bacteria; kingdom Bacillati; phylum Actinomycetota; class Actinomycetes; order Catenulisporales; family Catenulisporaceae; genus Catenulispora; species Catenulispora subtropica. Next base: position 7,696 of record NZ_BAAAQM010000011.1, on the reverse strand, counting down.
CTCGACGGCGCGTCCCATCTCGACCTGGACGAGCTGAACGCGGACGAGGCGCGCACGCTGCTGAGCCGCATCATCGGGCAGGCGCGCATCGACGCGGAACCGGAAGCGACCGACGCCGTCCTCGGCTTCTGCGCCGGGCTTCCGCTCGCCGTGCGGATCGCCGGCGCGCGGCTGGCCAGCCGCGCCCGCTGGAAGGTCGCGACGCTGGCGGACCGGCTCGCCGACGAACGCCGGCGACTGGACGAGCTGCGGCTGGCGGACGTCGCCGTCCGGAGCTGCTTCCAGGTCAGTTACACGAGTCTGGAGGCGCCGGACTCCCTCGGCGCCGGTTTCCCGACCGGGCGGAACCGCGACGCAGACCGCGTGGATCCGGCGCGAGCCCTGCGCCTGCTGGGTCTGTGCGGATCGTCGGAGATCAGCCTTCCCGCCGCCGCCGCGCTGCTCGGGCGATCGCCGGACGTCGCGGAAGAAGCGCTCGAAGTCCTGGTCGACGCGTGCCTGCTGGACCATCCGATGCCCGGCCGCTACCGGCTCCACGACCTGCTCCGCGTCTACGCCGCCGAGCGGGCGGCGGAGGAGGAGCCGGAAGCCGAGCAGGTCGCCGCCGTGGAGCGGCTGGCGCGGTGGACGTTGGCGGCTCTGGCCGGCGCGGACGCCGCGACGTTCCCCAACAACCGGAGGCCGGAGCTGCCCGCGCCGGATCCGGACCACCCCGCCCCGGAGTTCGCGGACCAGGAAGCCGCCCTGGCCTGGTTCGACCTCGAGGCCGAGGCGCTGACCGCGACGACGGCGGTCGCGGCTGCCCGCGGTCTGCACACCCTGGCCTGGCTCATCCCCGCCTTCGCCATGGGCTTCCTCCGGGCGAGCTGCCGCTATCCGGAGTGGGCGGCCCTGAACACCATCGGCCTGGCCAGTGCGCGCGCCCTCGGCGACAGGGAGGGCGAGGCCCGCATGCTGACCGCGCGCAGCTCGATGCTGTTGCAGCTGAACCAGCCGGACGAAGCAGAGGTCTGCATCCGCGCCGCGCTCTATCTGCGGCGGGCGATGGGCGACGCGGTGGGAGAACTCGCGCAGCTCAGCAACCTGGGCATCGTCTACGAGCGGCAAGGCCGCGACGAGCTCGCGCGGTCCCACTACGAGGACGTCCTCGCCCTGGCCCGGAAGATCGGGCGCAGATCGGCCGAGGCGAACGTCCTCAACAATCTGGCGACCGTCGAGGACCGCCTCGGAAACTACGACGCGGCGCTGTCCCACCTCGCCGCCTGCCGCGCCGTCTGGCGCGAACTCGACGACCCCGACGGCGAGTCCTTCGCCCAGGCCAACATCGGCGCCGTCCTCCTGCACCGCGGGGACTTCGCGCAGGCCCTGGCATGTCTGGAGGAGGTGCTCCCCGTGACCCGCTCCTTCGGCAACCGCATCGGCGAGGCGGAGAACCTCACCCACCAGGGCCAGGCCCTGGAAGCCCTCGGACGCCACGCCGAGGCGCGCGAACGCCTTCAGCAGGCCGGCCAGCTCTGGAAGGAGCTGGGCGACCCGCAGTACGAGGAGGTGACCGCCGCACTGGCGGCGGCCGAAGCCCGCTGAACGACGCACCCCCGATAGCGGCACCCGGGCAGGGAGCACACCTCCGGCATCGGTCGGCGGAAGCCCGCCACCGCTGGGCGCCCCACCCGGCGGTGTCTGCATGCGTTCTCCTTCGAGTCGGCCCTGACGGACCGACGCCATCGATCATGGAGTGAGGCGGCAACAGATCGGTAACCGCTGGACAACACGGTTCCTCGGACAGTCCATGTCCGCCGCCGATGACGCGCCGCACCCGCGCGCCCACGTGTGGTCAGGTCCTCCGGGAGCGGCCTTGGAACCGTGACACCCTGGTCCGACCCTCGTCAGAACCCTGTCATTGCAGTCTTTGCCTGTCTTTATCCTGCCATGTCATCGCCAAGGAGATGATCCGTCAGTACCTTCTCCGTGATGCCGCTTCATCGTCCCCCCACCGGAGGCACCATGAGATCAGCACGCACACGTCTGGGGGCGGCCGGGACCATCCTCGCCCTGACCGCCGCGCTCCTCACCACAGCGTGGAGCTCGTCCCAGACCGCCCGGGCCGCCGCCGCGACGTGCACCCCCGCGCAGGTGATCGGCAACCCGGGCTTCGAGTCCGGGAGCACTCCCTGGACCGCGTCCCCGTCCGGCCTGATCGGATCGTTCAGCGGCCAGCCCGCCCACGGCGGCAGCCGCGACGCCTGGATCGACGGCAACGGCCGCTCCGCCACCGAGTCCCTCTCCCAGTCGGTGACGATCCCGGCCGGCTGCACCACCGCCAGCCTGACCTTCTGGCTGCACATCGACACCGCCGAGACCACGACGTCGACGCAGTACGACAAGCTCACGGTCAAGTTCGGCGGCACCACGCTGGCGACGTACTCGAACCTGAACCACGCCGACGGCTACCAGCAGCGCACCTTCGACGTCTCCGCCTTCGCCGGCCAGACCGCGACCCTGAACCTCACCGGCGTCGAGGACTCCAGCCTGCAGACCAGCTTCGTCGTCGACGACTTCGCGCTGAACGTCGGCGGCGGGTCGACCGGCCAGAACCCGGTGGTGACCAACCCCGGCGCCCAGACCTCCACCGCGGGCACCGCGGTCAGCCTCCAGATCCAGGCCTCCGACCCGCAGAACGACCCGCTGACCTACTCCGCGACCGGACTGCCGGCGGGCCTGTCCGTCAACGCCTCCAGCGGGCTGATATCGGGCACGCCGACGACCGCCGGATCGGGCACCGTCACGGTGACCGCGACGGACCCGGGCTCCAACACCGGGACCGCCGGCTTCGTGTGGACCGTGAACCCGAGCGGCTCCCCCGACCCCACCCGCACCCCTGCTCAGGGTCATTACACGCTCAACCTGACGAGCGACTCGACGGGCTCGAACTGGAGCGGCCACGAGGGCATCTCCTTCACCAACGTCGCGGCCACCCCGCTGAACGAGGTCTACCTGCGGCTGTGGGACAACTACCACGGCTCCTGCCCTTCGGACCAGCCGATCCAGGTCTCCAACGTCACCGGCGGCACCGCCGGCGCGCTGGAGGTGGGCTGCACCGCCCTGAAGATCACGCTGCCCGCGCCGCTGGCCCAGGGCCAGTCCGGATCGGTCGGCTTCGACCTGTCGATCGCGGTCCCCGGCAGCAGCGACCGGTTCGGCCGGGACGGCGCGTACAACATGATCGGCAACGCGATTCCGGTGCTGGCGGTGCGCGACGCCGCGGGCTGGCACCTCGACCCGTACACGAACAACGGTGAGAGCTTCTACCAGCTGATCAGCGACTACTCGGTGACCCTGGACCACCCGACCTCGGTGCTGACGCCGACCACCGGCACCGCCACCGAGGCCCCCGGCGCGTCCGGCCGCACCGTCACCACCGCGACGGCGACGAACGTCCGGGAGTTCGCCTGGGTCGCGGGGCCCTTCATCAAGTCCACCGCGACCACCTCCACCGGCGTCGTGGTGAACATGTGGCGCACCTCCGGGGTCTCCGCGTCCACCGCCGCCAGCCTGATGACCACCGCGACCTCCGCGATGGTCGGGCACGCCTCCCGCTGGGGCGCGTACCCGTACGGTGAGGTCGACGTCGTGCTCGACGACAACTTCTGGTTCGGCGGCATGGAGTACCCGGGCCTGACCCTGGACACCACCAGCGCCGGCGCCCTGATCCACGAGCTCGGCCACCAGTGGTTCTACGGCATCGTCGGCGACGACGAGTACAACACGCCGTGGCTGGACGAGGGCTTCACCGACTACATCACCGACGTCCAGGAGGGCATCACCGGCGACGGCTGCTGGACCGGGTCGTGGGCCGGCGCCGACGAGAAGATCACCAACTCGATGGCCTACTGGGACGCCCATTCCAGCCGGTACAGCACGGTGGTCTACGACTACGGCAAGTGCGCCCTGCACGACCTGCGCCGCACGATGGGCGACACCGCGTTCAACACCATGCTGCGCAACTACGCGCAGTCCCACTGGTACGGCATCTCGACCGTCGCCGACTTCAAGGCGGCGGCCCAGGCGGCCACATCGGTCGACCTGACCTCGTTCTGGACCGCGCACCGGATCGAGGGGTAGCACCGGCGCCGGCTTCCGGCTCGATGCGACAAGGCCTCTGATCCCCGGCGCCCCCGCGCGTCGAGGATCAGAGGCCTTACAGCCATCCCCGCTTGGCCGCCTTGATCCCGGCCTCGAACCGCGATCCGGCTTCGAGGCGGCGCATGAGGTCGGCCATGATGCGGCGCACGGTGCGCAGGGACACACCGAGGCGCTTCGCCGCGCTCTCGTCGGTGACCCCGTCCGCGAGGATGGTCAGCAGGGTGCGTTCGGTGTCGGACAGGCCGGTGGCGGCCTCGACGGCGTTGCCGACGTCCAGCGGCGCCGCGCTCCGCCACGCCGTCTCGAACAGCTCCAGGAGCGAGGCGATGATACCGGGCGCGCTGACGATGGCGACGCCCTCGCCCTGGGCCCCGGGCGTCATCGGGACGACGGCGATGCGCCGGTCGGAGATGAACAGCCGCTGCGGCAGCGTGGGGCTGGTCCGCACCTGCGCGCCGGCGGCCTGCATCCGGCGAGCGTAGGCGGCCAGCGGCGCGTCGTTGCGGACGGCCTCCAGATAGAGCGAGCGCACCGCCACGCCGCGGCGAAGGATCTCGGCGTCCAGCGGCCAGGCGTCGCGCAGCATGGCCTCGGGCAGGCCGACGACCGGCATCAGGGAGTCGATGGTCGAAGTCGTGCCGTAGGCGAGCTGCTCGAACCGGGCGTGGACGGCGTCGGCGCCGGAGACCTGCTCGACCTGTCGGTCCCGGTCGTGGGCACCGAGTCCGGCGGTGACGGCCCGCGCGATCCGCTCCCGGTGGGCCTCGATCCGGCGCTGCTGTTCGGTGAGCGCCTCTTCCTGACGGCGTAGCAACTGCGCCATGGCCGCCTCCGCGGTGATCGGGAGCAGCAGCCCCGGCACCTGCTGCGAGGCCCGGACCAGAGCCCGGTCGGCCAGCTCGTCCAAGTGCGCACGGACCTGCGTCTCGCTGATCCCCAACGTCTCGCTGAGCTCCGGCACCCCGACCCCCGGGTCCGCGGACATCGCCGTCCACACTTCGGCCAACCGCTCTTCGAGACCCAGCGCCAGCAGCGTCGCCACTTCCACCCGTGTGTCTGTCAGCATCCCCACCCCGCCGTTCGCGTCGTCCCGGAGAAGTACGTAAGGAAGACGCTCGTGCGCTTACAGGGTTGCTTCGATCGGGTCGTTTCCACCCACCTGCACCGGAAGTGGCACCAAGGTGCCACGCATCTTGGTGCCGCCGGTTTTCCCTTCCGACGCAGGCCAGGGCTTGGAAGAGTTCTTCTTGCCGGCCCGGGACGACACCGGGGAGGCGCACCGGACCGGTCTCACCGGTCCGACGACGATCACCGATGTCAGTGCCGATGGGGGATACCGCCATGCCTGAAACCGTCAGTACCAAGCGGGCCGACCGCGCCGACCGGGCTGCCCGCGCCGACCGCGCCGACCGCGCCGACCGGGCTGCCCGCATCGCCCGCCGCGTGACCGCGCCGGCGCTCCTGGCGATCGCCGTGTTCGCGATGGCAGGCCTGACCGGAACCGGCGCGCACGCCGTTTCCGCCGAGCAGGTCGCCGGCGGGCCGTGCATCTCCTGTGGAGGCGGCACCTGACATGCACATGATCCTGGTCGGGCTACGCCCCGGCCCGCAGGCCAGGACCAGGCATCTGAGTCCGGAGACGGTGGTCGACATCCTGTGGGCCGCCGCGGTTCCGGAAGACCTCCTCGAACACGTCCGAGCGCGCTCCGAGCCCGGCGAGGCGGGGGTGGACACCGCCATCTTCCTCGCCGTGCCGGACGCCGACTCCGAGACCGACGTCCGTACCGCGCTGTGCCTGTGCCTCCGGGCCGTCGGTTCGGCGCCGGCGCTGGCCGGTTGGTACGTCGACCTCCAAGCCATGCCCTCACACGCGACACCTTGGGAGACCTTGTGAACGACCACATCAAGCCGCGGCACCGCCTGCCGACTCTGCTCGCCGCCCTCGCAGCGGCCGGTGTAGGCCTCACGGCCGCTTCCTGCTCCAGCCACAGCGGCGGCACCGGGTCCCCGGCCGCGGCGGGTCCGACCACGGCTTCCGTCGCCGCTCCGGCCGAGGCGTCCACTGCGGCACCGACTACCGCGACCGGCCCGCAGGCGCCGGGAGCCGACGGTCCGGCGGGCGACCTCGCCGGGGTCACCTCGCATCCGCCGGCGGGTCCCGGAGCCGTCTCCTCTGCCGCCGCACGTCCGGGGCCGGCGTCCTCGGCCCCGTCAGCACCCTCGTCGCCCGCGGGCCCCGGCCCGGGCGCGCCGTCGAGCCGGCCCGCTCCCCCGGCGCCGCCGCCGATCCCCGCACCGTCGCTGCCGAACGCCGCCGTGGCGGACTGGCAGCCGATGGGCGGACTCGTCGCCATGACCGTGCCGGAGGGCCGGGACATCGGCATCAGCGAGTGCGCCTCGGTGCACGGCGCCGCCGCGTGGCACGAGCAGGGATACGTCAGCGCCCAGCACACGCCGGCCCAGGAGGACGTCTTCGGGTTCGGCGACCCGCAGTCGGCGACCCGGGCGTTCCAGAGCATCACCGCCTCGCTCGACGGCTGCGCCCAGACGACGCGCGACGCCCAGCGCCGCGGCGGCGCACCGCTCGACGCGACGGTCGTCACCACCGCCACCGCGCAGCAGGCCCAGGCCTGGTCGCGGAAGTGGACCGGAGTCGCGGGCCAGTCCGCCGCCGGCCCGCAGATCAACCACTACTACCTCGTCCAGCGCGGCGCCACGGTGATCCTCGCCGGCTTCAGCGAGTTCGGCGCCCATCCCCCCACTCCCTACGACACGGCCGGCGATCCCGCCGTCCTCACGATGCTGACGGCCAACGCCGGCAGCTGACGCACCGCTTACCCATCCGAGGAAGGAAAGACCATGCCCGCTCCGAAGACCCGCCGCGGAATCGCCGCGCTCGCCGTCGTCGGCACCGCCGCCGCTCTGGTGGCCCTCAGCCCGTCGGCTCAGGCCACGAGCTCGACCGGCGGCCCGATCAGCCCCGCCGAGATGATGGCCCGAGCCCAGTTCTGGGTGGACCACCACGTCCCCTACGACCAGACCGCGTACGCCGCCGACCCCCAGGGCGCGACCTACCGCGAGGACTGCTCCGGGTTCGTCTCGATGGCCTGGCACCTGAACACCAGCCTGGTCGTCACCGACCCGGGCCCGGCCGACTTCACGAACACCGACGGCACCCCCAACACCAACTACGACGTCGGCATCGGCAGCTTCAGCAACCTGCAACAGGGCGATGCCATGGCCTACCCGCACGACCACATCTGGCTCTTCGACTCGTGGACGAACAAGGCCGCGGGCGACTTCACCTACTACGCCGAGAGCAACCCGAACGACCCCACCCACGGCCCCACCGCCGCGAACATCAACAACACCACCCTCGAAGGCTGGCCCAAGTCCGGCTACGTCGGCCTCCGCTACAAGAACGTGTCCACGGCCGCCGCCTACACGCCGAACTCCGACAGCAGCTGGTCGGTCTACAACCCGAACACCAACAAGACCACGGTGTTCGGGATGGGTTCCGGCGGGCATCTGGGGTTCAGCCAGGGTGCGGGCA